>DATHHS010000351.1:0-2909 GCA_035317085.1 Burkholderiales bacterium | reverse complement strand
AAAAGGCCATGCGAACGCATGGCCTTTTTCTTTGCAGCCGATCGGCTGCAATTCCGCTGCGTGAAAAGGCCATCGGAGCCGTTCAGAGTTCGTCCGTGGAGTGCCGCAGCACCGCGCCGAAATTGTTCACGCCCTTGACCCCGCCGAAGATGTAGGTGTAGAACAGGCCGACGCTTGCCACGCTCTGATGCGTGGGAGCAATGTCGGCATAATGCGCATCCCGCTGAGAATAGGCGTACTTGAGAGCGATGGCATGGGGGCCTTGAACGCGCACGGTGAATGCCAGGTCCCCGCGGAAGATGCGCTCAGTCCCGAGGTTCTCGGTCGAGGCCACATCGCTGACATAGTATGAGCGCGCCATCAGGTCGAGGTTGGCCGAGTCGCCGAATATCAGGCGCAGTGCGATGAGCGCCTGCGGCGTGGCGCCGTAGTGGTAGTCGCGTTCACCCGAGCCGTGGATAGTTCCGGCCGCGCCGTAGCCCAGACCGCCGAGGACCGTGCCCTGGAGTGTCACCGAATCTGAAATCCACCACTGGGCGGTCGTCCCGAGTGAAAGAGCCGTGCTCGATACCCGAAAAACTTGCGGTGCAATGTAGTCGTAAGTTCCATAGAGGCCCCACACGCCGCGATAGTCGCTGCCCAACCCGTACTCCTTGCCGACGAGGAGGCCGCGGCTCATGATGTCCTCGAATTTATTGGCGGTGGTGGCGGTGAATTCGAAATCGAAGTAGTCGAAGGGACGCGTATAGCTGTAGCCGTCCCTGCCCGGCAGCCCGTAGGTCAGGTGATAGTCCGCGAGCGCCGCTTCGCGTCTTACGTTTTGCGACTCGGCGTCGCCCGACAGGTGATCGATCCTGCTCGCGCCGAGCCGCACGTAGGAAAAGACGGCCGGGTCGCGGCTCTGGAACACAGTGCGAAAACGGTCGCCGAAGGCGAGCCGGGTGAAGCCCAGAGGCGGCGAGATCACCGCCGCGCCCAGCTCGCGCCAGAACCCGGGCGTTTCGCCTCCGCCCTCGAGCAGCAGGCTCGCCATCCTGAACAGCGGTTCGCCTAGGAAAGCCCCGCCCAAGCCGGTGGTGATCAAGTCGTTGATGGAGGGCGCACCCGTCTCCCCCAAGATCTCCCAGAACAAGCTGCCGGCGAAGGTATATTCAAGGGATTCCCAGAAGTCGAGGCCGGACGATCGCGCGAGCCCGAAGTAAATGGATCCCTGATACGGATGATCGAACTGGTTCACGGCGAACGGATCGGTGTCGACGACCCACCTGTGAGTCAAGTTTTGTCGAGCCGAGGAATAGGTGACGCCGTACACCTGCTTGTCCAGAAGGTAGTAGTCGAGCCGATTGAGAAGGACGTTGAACCCTGCTATTTCCAAGGCCGGGAGAAGGTAGTTCTTGTCGGCCTCCGGTTCCGCGTAGGGACCCGGCTTTCTTCCCTTGGTGTCGGCTAAGGCAGAAGTGGCGCCTGGCGAAGTGGCTGCAGCGCCGGTGGAGTTTTGTGCAAGAAGGTAGCGGTCGTACCAGTCGCGGGGCAGTCGCAAACCGGTGTCAAAGACGACCGGGATGAATTCACCGTTGTTCGTCCCGGATTCTTGCGCAAGGCCGACACGCGGCATGACGAGCGCAAGCGCCAGGACAGCACCGAGGAATGCGAACTTGTCGAACCCTCTGTGCACTTGGAGATTCGTCAGGTCCGATAAGGGTGAATCCCCGTGCCTTCAGCGATTGGTGAGATCCCAGTCGCGGTTGCGCGCCCGGAATTCCCTCAGTTGACGCGCGGCCGTCTCTTTCGAGATCCCGCGCCCCACCTGGTTCCAGCCGACGCGTTGATCGCGCCTTGCGTCGAGCACACCCGGTACATCCTTGGTCAGCGTGCACCACTCCTCCCTGACTCTCCCGCTGAACTGCTTCCACATGCCTTCAAAACGATCTCGATTCATGTCGCATCCCCGCGGTTGAAATTCGCTGCACACTTGCGGCAATTGTCCGCCGCGGGAAGCGCTCTTTCTGTTCGCTAGCGTACATACGATGCCCGCTTCTGGTCGGGAGCGTGAGATTTCGCCGACCGCTGCGTACGAGCGGGAGAGAGCCGGCACCTGATGCGGGAAACCGCGGAAGCCGCGGCCAATCGTCACTTTGCAATTTTTGCGGGCAACAGGCGATCCGATTCCCGTTTGACTACCATGTAGCACTCGCACACCCGCTCTTCCAGCTTTGGCCGGTCGAGCACTTTGATGCGGCCGCGATTGTACTGAATCATTCCGGCCGTTTGCAGGTGTCCGGCCGCCTCCGTGACGCCTTCGCGGCGCACTCCCAGCATGTTGGCGATCAGTTCCTGGGTCATGTTCAGCTCGTTCGAGTCCAGCCGGTCCAGGCTCAACAGCAGCCAGCGGCACAGTTGCTGCTCCACCGAGTGGTGCCGGTTGCACACCGCGGTCTGAGCCATCTGCGTGATCAGCGCTTGGGTGTAGCGCAGCAGCAGATGCTGCAAGGGGTGGCTCTGCTCGAATTCCCTTTTGAGGGTTTTCGACGGGAGGCGAAACGCCGACCCGGCGCTTTGCACCACCGCCCGGCTGGGCGTGGATTCCCCGCCCATGAACAACGAAACGCCGACCAGGCCTTCAGGACCTACGACCGCGATTTCCGCCGACGAACCGTCTTTCATGACATAGAGGAGCGAGACGATGCAATCGGTGGGGAAGTATACGTAGTCCAATTTGCCGCCGGACTCGTAGACCGCCAGGCCGAGCGGCAGCGGCACGAGTTCCAGGTCCGGCAGCAGGCGCTGGTAATCCTCTGCGGGCAGCGCGGCGAGCAGACGATTTCGCGTAGGCTCATGGTTTGCGGGTGCGGCAACATTCTTGCCCATGGTCACCTCCAACTCCAAGTGCTACAAAAAAACGTAAATCA
>DATHHS010000350.1:0-16672 GCA_035317085.1 Burkholderiales bacterium | reverse complement strand
GCCGCAGCGCATCCTGCTCCCCGTGAGTGTAGGTTTCATGGCGCTCAGCGTCGTGCTCGCCCTGCTCTTCAATCTGCTGCCCTGGCGCGATGTGGCCGGCCTGCCCGACATGGTTGCGCTCGTCGTCACCTTCTGGTGCATCCATCAACCCCGCAAGATGGGAATCGGGATTGCGTGGCTCATCGGCTTGGTGATGGACGCGGGCAACGGCGCGCTCCTCGGCCAGCATGCCTTCGCCTACGCGGTTCTCGCTTTCGCGGCGATCGGCCTGCACCGGCGCATCCTGTGGTTCTCGACGTGGCAGCAGGCCGCGCACGTGCTTCTGCTGCTGCTCGGGTGCCAATTGCTGATGCTCGCCGTGGGGATGGTCGCCGGCGGCGAGTTCCCCGGAGCGGCCTACTTCGCCGGAAGTCTGATTGCTGCGGCGCTGTGGCCCACCACGACTTTCCTCCTTCTCCTTCCGCAGCGCAGGCGCGGGAGCGTCGACGAGAACCGGTCGATATGAGACTCGCAGAAATCCGAAACACGCAGCGCGATTTGCACTACTTCCAGCTGCGCCTGGGCGTCGCAGGGGTGGTGGTGCTTTGCGCATTTACCGTTCTGTTCGCGCGTTTCTTCTACCTGCAGGTCATCCAGCACAAGTACTACGACACCAAGGCCGAGGACAACCGCATCTCGATCCTGCCGATCCCGCCCAATCGGGGACTGATCCTCGACCGCAACGGCGTGGTGCTCGCACGCAACTACTCCGCCTACACGCTGGAACTCACGCTGAGCAAGATCGCCGATCTCGAAGGCACGATCGACGCGCTCGCCGCCATCGTCGACATCCAGCCGAGGGACCGCAGGCGTTTCCAGCGCCTGAGGGAGGAGAGCAAGGGGCGCGACACCCTGGCGATCCGCACCCGCCTCACCGACGAGGAGGTTGCAAAGCTCGCGGTCAATCGCTACCGCTTTCCTGGGGTCGATATCAAGGGAAGGCTGTTCCGGCAGTATCCGCTGGGTGAAGTCGCCTCCCACGTCGTCGGCTACCTCGGCCGGATCGACGATCGCGATCTCGAGCGTATCGACGACACGGATGAATCGCCCAACTACAAGGGCACCGATCACATCGGGAAAACGGGCCTGGAGCAAAGCTACGAGCACGAGCTGCACGGCACCACCGGCTTCGAGCAGGTCGAAACCGACGCCGGCGGGCGCATCGTTCCCGGCCGCAGCGTGCGCACGCTCGCGCCGCGCACGGCGCCCGCACCGGGGAACAACCTGGCGCTTACCCTGGATATCAGGCTTCAGGAAGCCGCAGAACGCGCCTTCGGCGAAAACCGCGGCGCACTGGTGGCGATCGAACCCTCCACCGGCGGCATACTGGCATTCGTATCCCAGCCCGGTTACGACCCGAACTTCTTCATCGACGGCATCGATCCGGTCAATTGGGACGCGCTCAACAATTCCCCCGACAAGCCGCTCAACAACCGCGCGCTGAACGGCCTTTACCCGCCGGGGTCCACCTTCAAGCCTTTCATGGCGCTCGCTGCACTCGAGCTCGGCAAGAGAACTCCGTCGCAGACGATCTTCGACCCGGGCTACTTCATGTTCGGGAACAACCGCTTTCGCGACGACAAGGCCGGCGGCCACGGCTACGTCGACATGTACAAGTCCATCGTCGAGTCCTGCGACACCTACTACTACATGCTCGCCAACGATCTCGGCATCGACGCCATGGCGCGCTTCATCGGGCAGTTCGGCTTCGGCGCACGCACCGGAATCGATATCGAGGGCGAGGCGGCGGGAGTGCTCCCGTCTCCGGAATGGAAGATGAAGCGCTTCAAAAAGCCCGAGCAGCAGAGGTGGTACCCGGGCGAGACCATCAGCATCGGCATCGGACAGGGCTACAACTCCTACACCCCGCTGCAGCTCGCGCAGGCCGTGGCCGCGATCGCCAACGACGGCGTCATCTACCGGCCGCATTTCGTCAATTACGTCGAGAACCCGAAGACGGGCGAACGCAGCTACACCGAACCCCAGGCCATGAAGACCATCGCCTTGAAGGACCGGAATCTCGAAGTGATCAAGCGCGCGATGGTCGGGGTCAACAAGGAAGGCACCGGTGCGCGCGCCTTCGCCGGCGCCGGCTACACGAGCGCGGGCAAGACCGGCACCGCGCAGGTCATCGCGCTCAAGCAGAACGAGAAATACTCCGACGCTACGGTTGCCGAGCATTTTCGCGACCACGCGCTTTTCATCGCGTTCGCGCCCGTGGAAAGTCCGAAGATCGCGCTCGCCGTGATAGTGGAGAACGCCGGGTTCGGAGCGCGCGCCGCGGCGCCGGTCGCGCGCAAGGTGCTCGACTACTACCTGCTCGGCAAGCGCATCGACAAGCCGGCGGAACCCGCGCCCGCTCTCAAAGGAGAAGATGGCGATGATTAAGCGCCTCTTCGAGCGGCTCACCTCCAACATCGACGGGCCCTTGTTTGCCATCGTGTGCGGCCTTCTCGCGATCGGCTTCGCCACGCTCTACAGCGCCGCTTACCAGGCGCCCGGAAGGGTGAGCGCGCAGGCGCTCAACGTGCTTCTCGCTCTCGCGCTGATGTGGATCGCCGCCCAGATCCCTCCGCAGACTTTCATGCGCTGGGCGATTCCCGCCTTTCTTGCGGTGCTGCTGATGCTGGTAGGTGTCGCCTTGTTCGGCGACGTGAGAAACGGAGCACGCAGATGGCTCCCGCTCGGCTTTGGAAGCGTCCAGCCCTCGGAGCTCATGAAGCTCGCGATGCCGCTCATGCTCGCGCGCTACTTCCACCGGCACGAGCAAACGCTGCGTCTTCGGGAATACGCGTTCGCCGTGCTGCTGCTCGCCGTGCCGACCGCGATGATCGCGCGTCAGCCCGATCTGGGCACGGCGCTGCTCGTCGCCGCGGCCGGTTTCTACGTGATTTTCCTCGCCGGCCTGTCGTGGAAAATCATCGCCGGCGGTTCCGCCGCGGTCCTGGCGAGCCTGCCGATTCTCTGGGGCGTGCTGCACGACTACCAGCGCAGGCGTTTTCTCACGCTGATCGACCCCTCTTCGGACCCTCTTGGCGCGGGCTACCACATCATCCAGTCCACGATTGCCGTCGGTTCCGGCGGCATCACCGGGAAAGGCTGGCTGGAAGGCACCCAGACGCACCTCGAGTTCATCCCGGAGCGCGCCACCGATTTCATTTTCGCCGTCTACTCGGAGGAATTCGGACTGCTCGGCAACAGCCTCCTGCTCATTCTCTATCTCGCATTCATCATGCGCGGGCTCATGATTGCCGCCAACGGCCCGACTTTTTTCACGCGGCTGCTCGCCGGCTCGATCACCCTGACCTTCTTCACCTACACCGTCGTCAACATGGGCATGGTCAGCGGGCTCCTGCCGGTGGTCGGAGTGCCCCTGCCGCTCATCAGCTACGGCGGCACCTCGCTCGTGACCCTGTTTATCAGCATGGGTATGTTGATGAGCATCAACCATCACCGCACGCTGGTGCAAAGTTGAGGGATCGGACTCCCGGGTTCGGGATTCGGGCGGTGCTCGTGTCGCTGGCGCTGGCGGCAAGCTTGTCCGCGTGCACGGGAGAGCCGATTCACGCCGGGAGCAGTCGGGACGACGGCCCGGTCGGATCGCCTCCGGTCAACCTCGACAAGCTCGCCGACGCCACACCCCGGTCCGAGCCGCTCAACCCCGGCGCCAACAATCCCTACACGGTCTTGGGCAGGAAATACGTTCCCTACCAGTCTCTCAGGCCCTACCGCCAGCGCGGCATCGCCAGCTGGTACGGCCGCAAGTTTCAGGGCAGGCGAACCACGAGCGGCGAGCGCTACGACATGTACGCGATGACCGCGGCGCACACGCTACTGCCGATTCCAAGCTATGTGCGCGTGACCAATCTCTCGAACGGCCGCAGCATCATCGTGCGCGTCAACGATCGCGGGCCGTTCCACGCCGAGCGGATCATCGACTTGTCGTACGCAGCGGCGTACAAGCTCGGCTACGTCGGCGCGGGGAGCGCGCGAGTGGAAGTGGAGGCCATCCTGCCCGGGAAGCCGGCGGCAGCGAACCGTCCGGCGCAATTGAAATCGGCAGTCGCGGTGCGATGACGGCCGCTCGGGCCACTATGACTCTTTCCGTTCTTCGCCATTTGATGTCACGCGGTCTCGCCGCTGGTCTGCTGCTTTCCTGCAGCGCGCTCGCCGCCGTGCCGCAGCCGCCTTTGCTTTCCGCGCGCGCGTGGCTGCTCGTGGACGCAACCAGCGGACAGCCGATCACTGGCGCCAACGCGGGAGAGCGCATCGAACCAGCATCGCTCACCAAGCTCATGACCGCGTATCTCGCCTTCGCGGCGCTGAGGGGAAGGTCGCTCTCTTTCGGCCAGACCATCCCGGTGTCCGAGCGCGCATGGCACGCCGGCGGATCGCGTATGTTCATCGAGCCGAGAAAGCCCGTGACGGTCGAAGAACTGCTGCACGGGATGATCGTGCAATCGGGCAACGACGCCTGCATTGCCCTTGCCGAAGCCATCGCGGGCTCCGAACCGGCATTCGTCGAGCGGATGAACCTCGAGGCGCAGCGTTTGGGGATGAGGAACACGAACTTCACCAATTCGAGCGGGATGCCCGACCCCGGACACTATTCCACGGCGAACGATCTTGCGTTGCTCGCTTCAATTCTGATCCGCGACTATCCCGAATACTACAAGCTGTATTCGGAACGCGAATACCGCTACAACAACATCACGCAGCAGAACCGCAATCGGCTGCTGTGGCTCGATCCGAACGTGGACGGCTTGAAAACCGGGCATACGGCAAGCGCCGGCTATTGCCTCATCGCCTCGGCAAAGCGCGGGGGGCGACGGTTGCTGTCGGTGGTGATCGGCACGCCCTCGGACCGCTTGCGCGCCCAGGAGAGCCAAAAACTGCTCAACTTCGGGTTTCAATCCTATGACGCCGTGCGGCTCTATCAAACGGGCGAGACGATCGGCAAACTCCAGGTGTGGAAGGGCACGGAGCGCGACCTGAAGGCGGGTGTTCCTGCCGACCTCTACGTGACGATACCGCGGGGCACCGCCGACAAGCTGCAGGGCGAACTGGTGAGCCGGCAGCCGCTCGTCGCCCCGCTCGTTGCGGGCGAGCGCGTCGCGACGCTGCGCGTTTCGCACGAAGGCAAGGCGCTCGGCGAGTATCCGGTGGTCGCGCTTGAAAATGTCGAGGCCGCCGGCATCTTACGCAGAACCTGGGATAGCATGGCGCTGTGGTTCAAATAATTGTGGGACGCGGGTTACCCGGATGAAACTACGATGATCTACCTCAACGGCGAGTTCATGCCGATCGAGCAGGCGAAAATCTCGGTGCTCGACCGCGGCTTCATCTTTGGCGACGGCGTTTATGAATTCATACCCGTCTATTCGCGGCGTCCGTTTCGCCTCGAGGAGCACCTGGCCCGTCTCCAGACCAGCCTCGCCGCGATACGCCTCGAGAATCCGCATGCGGGATCGAAGTGGGCTGAGTTGATCGGCAAGATCGTCGCGGGCAATCCCTGGGATGACCAGGCCGTCTATCTCCAGGTGACCCGCGGCGCGGCCAAGCGGGATCACGCGTTTCCCAAAGGTTTGACGCCCACGGTTTTCCTGATGGCCAGCGAACTGGTGACGCCCTCGGCCGAGCAGGTGAAAACCGGCGCCAAGGCGATCGTGCTGCCCGATTTCCGCTGGCTGCGCTGCGATATCAAGTCGACTTCGCTGCTGGGCAATTGCATGCTTCGCACTCTCGCCGCCGATGAAGGCTGCGCCGAGGCTATCCTGGTTCGCGACGGCGAGCTCACCGAGGCTTCGGCGAGCAACGTGTTCATCGTGAAAAACGGAACCGTCCTCGCGCCGCCCAAGTCGCACCTGATATTGCCGGGAATCACCTACGACGTGGTGCTCGAGATCCTGCGTGCGAACTCGATCGCCCACGAAGTGCGTACTGTTGCGGAGAGCGAATTGCGCTCGGCCGATGAGATCTGGATAACTTCATCCTCGCGCGAAGTGCTCGCCATCACCACGCTCGACGGAAAGCCGGTGGGGAAGGGGGGCAATGCGGGCAGGCCCGGGCCGGTCTGCGTCCGCGTGCATGCGCTCTACCAGCAGTTCAAAGCCACAGTGATGCGCGCCCCGGCTCATGCCTGAAAACGAGGCAACTGTCCTCGCCTTCCCCTGTGAGTTCCCGATCAAGATCATGGGAAAAACGCAGGTCGGGTTTGCGCAGGCGGTGACCGAGGTCGTCAAGCAGCACGCTCCCGATTTCGACGCGGCGACCCTTGAAATGCGCCCGAGTCGCGAGGGGAAATACCTTTCGCTTACCTGCACGGTCCGCGCGGTCTCGCGCGAGCAGTTGGACGGGCTGTATCGGGAACTGTGCGATCATCCGATGGTTACGATGGTTCTCTGAGCCGCCCGATGCAAACCGCCGCGAGATCAATTTCTACTGTCATTCCCGCGCAAGCGGGAATCCAGGTTGGTAAAACGCCGATCGTCAGGCATCTCGGCCTAGTCGAATACGTGCCGACGTACCAGGCGATGCGCCGCTTTATCGATGCGCGTGGGATGACAACGCCAGACGAGCTCTGGGTGCTAGAGCATCCGCCCGTCTATACCGTCGGCATCGCAGGCAGGGAAAAACATTTTCCACGTGCGTCGGCAATTCCAATCGAACGGATCGACCGCGGCGGGCAAATCACCTATCACGGCCCGGGACAAGCGATCGTGTACACGCTGGTCGATCTCGCACGGCGCGGTCTCACGGTCAGAGCGATGGTGACGCTGGTCGAGCAGGCGGTCATCGATACGCTGCGCGAGCACGACGTGAATGCCGAGAGAAAAAGCGGCGCCCCGGGCGTATACGTGGACGGCGCGAAAATTGCGGCGCTCGGCCTTCGGGTGCGGCGCGGCTGCTGCTACCACGGCGTCGCGCTCAACGTCGACATGGACCTTGGGCCATTTTCCGCGATCGACCCCTGCGGCTATCCCGGGCTCCAAGTCACCCAGACCTCTGCGCACGGCGTCGCCGCAGGCGCCGAAGATCTCGGCGAGGAACTCGCCGGCTGCATCGCGCAGTTCCTCGAGGAAAAATGACGGCCACTGTCGAAAAAAAGAAAGGCCTGGCGAAGACGCGCATCCCGATCGCGGTCGTGCCGGCCGAGCGGCTCGCAAAACCCGAATGGATACGCGTGCGCGCGGCCTCGCCCGGTTCGCGCTTTCACGACATCAAGCGCATCCTGCGCGAGAAGCATCTGCACACCGTATGCGAGGAAGCCTCCTGCCCCAACATCGGCGAGTGCTTCGGCAAAGGCACCGCGACCTTCATGATCCTCGGAGACCTCTGCACGCGGCGCTGCCCGTTCTGCGATGTCGCCCACGGCAAGCCGCTTCCGCCCGATCCGGAAGAGCCCGCGCACCTCGCGCAGACGATTGCCGCGCTCGGCCTGTCCTACGTCGTGATCACGAGCGTGGACCGCGACGACCTGAAGGACGGGGGCGCGAGCCATTTCGTCGACTGCATCCGCGCGGTGCGGGTCGCGTCGCCCGCAACGCGTATCGAAGTCCTCGTTCCGGATTTCAGAGGGCGCCTCGAGCGCGCGCTGGAAGTGCTCGGCGCTGCGCCCCCCGACGTGATGAACCACAACCTCGAAACCGTGCCTCGGCTCTACCGCACGGCGCGGCCGGGCGGCAACTACCCGCATTCGCTCGCGCTCCTCGCGGATTTCAAGGCGAGCCACCCGCATGTTCCGACCAAGTCGGGCCTGATGGTGGGTCTGGGCGAAACCGACGACGAGATCCTGCAGGTGCTGCGCGACCTGCGGGCGCACGACGTGGACATGCTCACGATCGGCCAATACCTGCAGCCTTCGGGGCACCATCTTCCCGTCCTGCGCTACGTGCACCCGGACAGCTTCGCGATGTTCGAGCGTGAGGCGCAGGCGCTCGGCTTTACCCACGCGGCGGTCGGTCCGATGGTGCGGTCCTCGTACCACGCCGACCGGCAGGCGCATGCGGCCGGAGTGAATTAGGAGGGTTTCTTGGTTCGTATTCTCGGATTTGTCGCCACGTTCCTCGTTCCGGCCGCCGCGTGCGCCGCGGGCCTCGTCGATATTTCGAACCGCGACGCGATCAAGGGATTGAAGGAGGCGCTTACAAGGGGTGGGCAGACTGCCGTCGCGCGCCTCGGCGTCGAAAACGGATTTCTCGGCAACGATCGCGTCAAGATCCCGCTGCCCCCGCCGCTGAGAAAGATGGAAGCGGTGATGCGCACGATCGGCATGGACGGGCATGCCGACGAGCTGGTGCTGCGCATGAACCGCGCGGCCGAGGCCGCAGTGCCCGAGGCCAGGACCCTGCTCGTCGATGCGGTGAAGAAAATGAGCGTGCAGGACGCGAAGGGCATCCTCGCGGGCGGCGAGGACGCCGCGACCCAGTATTTCAAGCGCACGACTTCCGAACCGCTGGCCAAACGATTTCAGCCGATCGTCAAGAAGGCGATGGAAAAAGTGAAGCTCGCCGAGAAGTACGACGAGATCGCCGCGAGCGGAGCGAAATTCGGCCTGGTCAAGGAAGAGGACGCGCAGCTGGAGGACTACGTCACGCGCAAGGCGCTCGACGGCTTGTTCGTCATCATCGCCGAAGAGGAGAAGAAGATCCGCAAGGATCCCGCAGCTGCGGCTTCGGCGATCCTCAGGAAAGTGTTCGGGGCGATCGGGAAATAGACTGCAGCGCACCCCGCACCACGTGTAAAAAGGCGTGTAAAACACCTTCTCATTGCGCAATCTAAATATCAATGATAAAGTCAAGCCTGGATCTTCTACTAGGAGAAATCCATGGCTGAAATTGTCTCCCCGCGGTCCCTTCGCCCTGTCCCTGACGAACTGGGCCTTTACTTCCGCGCTGGCTATAACGATCACCGCGATCTCGCTGCGGCAATCGCCGCTGGGAAACGCAAATTCCTGGGGATTGTCTTCGAGGCGCATCGCGTCGAACGCCATCGAGAACTTATCGATTCTGCCGAAAAGGCAAAGCTTGAGTGCATTCTCGATCCGTGTACGCAGCCTGCTGCGACGCCGGGCGGCCATTCGAGCAGCTTGGCGAACTTGGCATGGGGTAGCGACAAGCCCCATCGCAGGAACGATTTCCAAGGACAGGCGCTGAAAGAAAAGGCGAACCAGATTGCGTCGTTTGCCATCGAGCATGGCTTTTCGCAGGTGATGGCCCCCACGCATTATCTGTCTCGCGGCAGTGACCCATGGCATCAAATCGACATCGAGGCAACGCAGCGGTTGCGACATGCCTTGGACGTCGCGCAGCGTCGCGACATTGGCATCATCTATCCGCTCACGATGTCCTACGCGGTTCTTAGACACGAGGATGAGCGCCTCCAACTATTGGAAGGACTCGACGGTCTACCGATTAACTCCCTTTGGGTGCGCATCGACCCCTTCGGTTCGGACAGCACAGGCACCGCTGTGCGGAATTTCGTCGAGGCCTCCTCAGATTTTCACCGCGTAGGGGTACCCGTTATCGGAGATCAAATCGGCGGACTGGTAGGGCTATCGCTACTTGCAACTTCCGCCGTCGGAGGCCTGAGCCACGGCGTCACTCTGAAGGAGCGGTTCGATGCGGCTAACTGGAAGCGCGCGAAGTCCGGCAAAGGGTTCATGCCGTCGCACCGTGTTTATTTCCCCTTGTTGGACCTCTATTTCGACGTTGGCCGAAGCCGCAGGATCTTCGACGGTTCGGATCGCCTAAAGGGGCACTTCGGTTGTTCAGATCCATCTTGCTGCCCGCGTGGGGTAATCGACATGCTGGAGAACCCAGGAAATCACTTTCTGACGCAGCGCATGCGACAAATCGATGGGTTAGCGTCCATTCCTGAATCACTGCGTGCGCGGCAATTTCTCGAGCAGTTCATGCGTCCGACCGCCGACGCGGTTGTCAGGTTCGCTTCGTCGCGAAGCCTGAACGAGGACGAGAAGCTTCGCATGGAGCGCCATAGAAAACGCTTGGATCTTCTCCGCATTGCCCTTGAAGATCTGATCGGTTCAATGGCCCCAAGAACGATCTCGGTTCAGCCAGTCGCGCGAACAATTCGTGAGAACCGATTGTCCCGTTGAAGGTCGATGAGTATCAAAGCTTCTAGGAGCATCAAATGAGCGCGATTGCAAGAAAACTAGACACGATCAAGAAAAAAGGTGGGATGCGGTTGGTCGACGTCGCCAATGTGTTAGGCGCTCGACCAGAAACTGTCTCGCGGTGGAATCAGGGCAAAGCGTTTCCCCATTCCAGCACTGAAAAGCAGTTGCTTGAGCTTGAGTGGGTGGTCGATCAGCTCGGCGAGCTATACGAGCCAAAGGAGGCAAGGCTATGGTTGTTTTCCCGACAGAAGGCGCTCGACGGTCAGATTCCCGTCGAGTTGATTGCGCAAGGGCAGAATGAAAAGGTATTGGAAGTTATCGGCCAACTTCGTGACGCAATCTTCACTTGATCAATGGCGGTCCACGACGCCCGTGTCATTGATTTCCTCGATCAGTGTGAGAAGGCGCCATATTCGGGCACGGTTTACCGGGTCACACCGAAGAAGACGGATCCATTGGCTCCGAGCCTTCGTGGAAGCCGATGGATGCTACCCAATACAACAGCCGCTCTTTACACCAGTTGTATCGAGAATGGTGCGATGGCGGAAATCGCCTACAACTTCTCCAGGTTCAATCCGCTCCCTCGAAGCGACGTTCATCTGCATGAGCTCCGCGTGGGCACCAAGAAGACCGCGCGAATTTCTCGTGTGTCCCTAAAGGGAATTGGGCTCGACACGCCCATGCTTGAAGCCAGCATCGTTGCGACCCAGCGGATCGGCGCAGCCGCGGCGTTCTTGGAGTACGACAGTATTCTTGTGCCTAGTCTTCGTTGGGACACTGACAACTTGGTTATCTTCGCCGATATCCACGGCTTCGATTTGGAATTGAAGGTCGCCCATACAAAGAACGTGGATTGGATCGAGTGGAGAGACGCTCACTCGTAGAAAACGGGAACTTGTCAGCGGTGGTCGACCCGATTCCATCGTCTAGAAATACACCCGCGTGCGCCCGGGATTGCGCGAAATATCGTAAAGCGCCGAGCGGGCCACGTTCGCAACTTTGCGCACGCCCGCGCGCGACAGCAGCGTTGCGCTCGCGTAATCGCCGTCCTCGTCGCATACGAGGCGCAGTTCCACGATCGAGAGCCGCGCGGCGATGGCGCGCCGCAGGATGCGGTCGTTGAAGATGGCGAGCGCGGTGGCCGCCACGCGCTGATGCGAGGGCTCGACATATCGCGCCGGAACGAGCGTGCACACGATTGTCGGCACGCTGGCTTCCGTGGCGGCGGCAATCAGGCGGTCAAACAGGTTCTCGAATTCATCCGCGGCCGAAGCCAGTGCGTCCAGGGCTTCGCGAACCGACCGCGCACCGCCGTCCAGCAACCCGCTCGTCTCGATCGCCCAGCCGCCGTCGACGCAGATTCCGATGTGGCTGGTCTCCGCCGGAATCGCCTGGGTGCGGCCCTGCCGCAGCACGTCGTGCGGCTGAAGAACTGTGATCTTCCAGGGATTGCGCGGCCGCGGGACGAGCGCGCCCTCGACTTGTCCTCCTCCGAGATCGATGTTCTGCAACGCATCGCCGAGCAGCACGAGGTGCCGGATGATGTCGGGGGACTTTTCGTCCTCCTGGACGGAATTCTGCAACATGTTTTCCTCCCGGGTTCTTTGTTATATGAGACTTCAACGACTAGTGTCGCACCCGCACCGGGCCCAAGGCGAGTCGGGTAAGTCCTACAAGAAATGTCAGGCAAACCCGCATTCCTTCCCCAGGCTCACGGGCAAGCTGGCACAGACCGGGTGGGGCGCTAGTGCGCTTTTTCCCAATTCAGCCCCGATCCCACGTCCACGACAAGCGGGACCTTGAGGTTCGCCACGCCGCTCATCAGCTTCGGGAGTTCGGCCTTCACGCGCGCAAGCTCGCCCTCCGGCGCCTCGAGCACCAGCTCGTCGTGCACCTGCATGATGAGCTTGGTCGCGAGCGCTTCGCGGTCGAGCCAGTTTCGCACGGCGATCATCGCGAGCTTGATGAGGTCGGCCGCGGTTCCCTGCATCGGCGCGTTGATCGCGGCGCGCTCGGCTCCGCTGCGGCGCGCGGGATTTCCGCTCTTGATCTCGGGCAGCCACAGGCGCCTGCCGAGCACAGTCTCGACGTACCCGCGCTCGCGTGCGGACTTGCGGGTTTCTTCCATGTACTTCGCGACCGCAGGATAACGTGTGAAGTAGCTGGAGATGTAGGCCTGCGCGGTAGCGCGTTCCAGACCCAGCTGCTGCGCGAGGCCGAAGGCCGACATCCCGTAGATCAGTCCAAAGTTGATGGTCTTGGCGTAGCGGCGCTCCTCCGGCGTGACTTCCTGGAGCGAGCGGCCAAAAACCTCGGCCGCGGTCGCGCGGTGGATGTCCTCACCCGCTGCGAACGCTCGCAGCAGATTCTCGTCGCCCGAGATGTGCGCCATGATGCGCAGCTCCACCTGGGAGTAGTCGGCGCTGACGATGGCGTGACCCGCGGGGGCGACGAAGGCTTCGCGGATGCGCCTGCCCTCTGCGGTCCTCACCGGAATGTTCTGCAGATTGGGGTCGTTCGAAGCGAGGCGCCCCGTGACGGCGGTCGCTTGCGCATAATTTGTGTGCACCCGTCCCGTACGAGAATTCACCATCTTCGGCAGCTTGTCGGTGTAAGTGGACTTGAGCTTCGAGATTTCCCGATAGTCGAGCAGCATCCTGGCGAGCGGATGGTCGAGCGCCAGTCGCTCCAGCACCTCTTCGTCGGTCGAGGGCGCGCCGGAAGGCGTTTTCTTGATGACCGGCATCCCTTTTTTCTCGAAAAAAATCTCGGCGATCTGCTTGGGCGAGCCGAGGTTGAAGGGTTGCCCCGCTTCCTTGTGGGCGTTCGCCTCGAGATCGAGCATTTTCTGCCCCAGCTCGTGGCTCATCGCGTCGAGCTGCGCCGCGTCGATCAGGACGCCGTCCCTTTCCATCCTGAAAAGAACTTCGCGCACCGGAAGCTCGATCGAGCGGTACACGTAAGCGAGCTTCTCTTCGGTTTCGAGTTTCGGAAAGAGAACATGGTGCAGCTGCAGCGTGACGTCGGCGTCCTCGGCGGCGTAGTCCGTGGCCCGCGCGACGTCGACCTGTTCGAAGGGAATGCGCCCGACCCCCGTGCCCGTCACCTCGTCGTAAGTGAGGGTTTTCAGCCCGAGATGGCGGGAGGCAAGGCTGTCCATGTCGTGGCGCGCGTGGCTCTCCAGCACGTAGGATTCGAGCAGCGTGTCGTGCACCACACCCCTCAAAGCGATGCCGTGGTTGGCGAGCACGTGCTGGTCGTACTTGATGTTCTGTCCCAGCTTTTTTCGTTTTTCGTTTTCGAGCCAGGGCTTCAGGGTCGCAAGCGCCGCTTCGATACTCAGCTGAGTCGGGGCGCCGGCATAGTTGTGCGCGAGAGGCAGGTAGGCTGCGCGGTCCGCCACCGTGGAAAAGGACATGCCCACGAGCCGTGCCTGCAGCGGATCGAGGTTTGTCGTCTCGGTGTCGAAGGCAACCAGCTCTGCGGCTTCGAGCTCGGCCAGCCAGCGCGCGAGACCGGCTTCGTCGATGAGCGTCTCGTAGTGGCGCTCCGGATTCTTGCGGACGGGCGGAGCGCTTTGCGCCGGGGCGGCCTGCTCGACGGCGGCACTCGCCGCCTTGCTCGCATCGCGCCCTGTCTTGCTCGCGCCGCCCGCCGCTTCCTTCGGCCAGGTCTTGAATCCGAAATGGGAAATCAGTTCCGCGAGGCGCTTCTCGTCTCTCGGCGCTATTTTCAAATCCTCGAGATTGAATGGCAGCTTCACATCGCATTTCACCGTGAGCAGAGCCCGCGCCTGGGGCAGCCAGTCGAGCGCCTTGCGCAGATTTTCTCCCACGGCGCCGCCGATCTCCGCGGAGTTCCGCACCACTTCTTCGAGCGAGCCGTATTGGGACAGCCACTTCGCCGCGGTTTTCGGCCCGACCTTGTCGACCCCGGGCACGTTGTCCACGGAATCTCCGACCAGCGTCAGATAGTCGAGCATGCGATCGGGAGGCACGCCGAACTTCGCCTTCACCCCTTCGGGGTCGAGGCGCTCGTTCGACATGGTGTTGACGAGGGTCACGCGGTCCGTGACGAGTTGCGTGAGGTCCTTGTCGCCGGTGGAGATCACGCAACGAAGGCCCTGCTTTTCGGCCTCGAGCGCGAGAGTGCCGATGACGTCGTCCGCCTCGACGCCCTCGATCTGCAGAAGCGGCCATCCCGAGGCCCGGATGGCGTCGAAGAGCGGCCCGACCTGCGCGCCCAGATCGTCCGGCATCGGGGGGCGGTTCGCCTTGTATTGCGCGTACATCTCGTCGCGGAAGGTCTTGCCCCTCGCGTCGAACACGCAGGCGGCATGGTCGGCCTGGTAGTCGGCGAGCAGCTTGCGCAGCATGTTGAGCACGCCGTAAATCGCGCCGGTCGGTTCGCCCGCTGCATTGCGCAGATCGGGCAACGCATGAAAGGCACGGTACAGATACGACGACCCGTCAACCAGCAGCAGCGTTTTTTCCAAGGGGACTTTTGAGTGACAGGATTCCGGGGTCTTTCTGCGCCGCCTCGCAGGAAGCGAGCGCGGCAGGCGAGACCCCGCTGCGCATTATGTCAGAATTTGTCGAGGCTACCGAACCCATGGACGAGACACATGCGGCACTGCGTCTGTTCGGCAGCACACGCTACTTCGGCTTGTCTCGGCACCGCGAGGCACGACAGTTCTGCTAGACTTGGCTGCATAAAGGATTTCAATAAATGTCGCGTCGATTTCTCGCTGCGGTCCTCTTTGCCGTCGTACTCCCGGCCTGGTCGCAGCAGCCACCCAAGCTCGAGCCGCTGCCGGAGATCCCGCCGCCGCCGGGCGTTGTATTGGATCAGCCGGGAGAGCCCTCCGTGAACATCAATCCGGGCGGAGGCGACCAGGTCGATGAACAAGTCATCGACGGCCGGCGAGTGGCGCGCGTCACTACGCCCTTGGGCCAAGAGTATTACCTGATCGAGGATCTGGGCGACGGCCCGGGCTTGAGAAACGAGAGCCTCGATCGCGGCGTGCGGGTCCCGCTTTGGGTGATCCGCCGGTTCTGACGCTAACGCTGGCGCGGGCGCCGGCTATCGCTCGGCCATCATGTCCGTTTTCACCCGCGTCACAGCCGACGAACTTTCGTCCTGGCTGAAACGCTATGCCATCGGCACACTTCTCGACCTGCAGGGTATCGCCGCGGGCATCGAGAACACCAACTACTTCGTTACGACCTCGCAAGGCCGCTTCGTGCTCACGCTGTTCGAGAGACTGGGGGCCGGGGAGCTTCCGTTCTACCTCAATCTCATGGCGCACCTCGCGCGTCACGGAATTCCGTGCCCCGCGCCGGTCGCCGACCAGAGCAAGAGCTACCTCGGAAACCTGAACGGCAAGCCCGCCACCCTGGTCACCTGTCTACCCGGTGTCCCCGTGGGCTCTCCGCAACCGCGCCACTGCGAGCAGGTCGGCGCCATTCTTGCCGACACGCATCTTGCGGGCCGGGGCTACAGCGGAGGCCTCGAGAATCCGCGGGGCCCGAGGTGGTGGCGTGACGCCGCGCGCGAAGTGAGCTCCTTTCTCGACGCGGATCGCCGCGAGTTGCTGGACTCCGAACTTGAATTCCAGATGCGACACCGCGCGCTCGACTTGCCGCGCGGTCCCATCCACGCGGATCTCTTTCGCGATAACGTGTTGTTCGAGGGAGACCGCATCGGCGGAGTGATCGATTTCTATTTCGCAGGAATCGACGCGCTGCTGTTCGACGTCGCGGTGACCGTCAACGACTGGTGCGTCAACCCGGCGGGCGAAATCGACCGGGAGCGCGCAGCGGCGCTTCTCGCCGCTTATCGTCGCGTCCGCGAATTCACCCCGGCCGAGCAGGAAGCCTGGCCGGTGCTCCTGCGCGCGGCGGCGCTGCGCTTCTGGCTTTCGCGCCTGTACGATTTCTATCTGCCGCGCGCAGGCGAACTCACGCACGCGCACGATCCGGAACACTTCCGCCGGGTGCTGGAAGCGCGCCGCGCCCGCCCCTTTCCCCTTGTTTGAAGCCGGAAGCTGGACCACACTTGCGAACGAGATCATTCATGAAAGAATCGCGAATCTAGGCGATGCGCATCGTTCCTGCAAAAAACGGCTGGCTATGGTTTGTCAGCGGCTTTGCGCTCTTCCGCAAGAGCCCGCCGATGTGGCTGTTTCTGGTATTCACGTACTGGATCGGCGTTGCGCTCCTCGGCCAGATCCGTTATCTGGGCCCCGCCGCGTCCACCGTGCTGTTGCCGGCGTTTTCGGTCAGCTTCATGTTCATGTGCGCCGTGCTCGATCGCGGGGGTTTGCTGAAGCCTGCCTTGCTCCTCGCCGGTTTCCGAAGCAGAGCGGCCACGTTGATCGTGCTGGGCGTTCTTTACCTGCTCTCGATCGCCCTGGTACTCGGAATCGCCTCGCTCGTGGATGCGGGCGCCCTCCTGCAATGGGTTCTCTCCGGGCAGGAACCCTCGATCGAGGCC
>DATHHS010000349.1:0-5302 GCA_035317085.1 Burkholderiales bacterium | reverse complement strand
CTCCCGCCGGTCGACACGTATTCGCCCACGGAACAGATCCAGGCCGAAGTATTCGCGCGAAAGGACCTCGCCGACACGGCCCATACGCTGACGATCGAAGTCACGGGTCAGCAAAACGCGGCCTCGACCTCTCCCCTGATCGTGGTGGATGCGTTCGAAGTGACCCTATCGGGAACGCGCCACCAGGATACGGATCCTGCCATCGCCTACGGTGCCGGCTGGGCTCAAGACAACCGGGATAAGGCCTACAGCGAAGGGGCCACCGCGGAATCCAACACGACGGGCGCGCAGGCGACCATCAGCTTCACCGGGACGGGGATTCGTTGGATCGGCGCTCGCGGACCTCAGACGGGGATTGCCCGCATATCCCTGGATGGAACTGTCGTTGACGACTCCTTCGATACGTTTTCCACGACGGAAGGACCCCAGCACACCGACTTCTTCAAAGATGGCCTGGCCAATACGGCCCATACGTTGACGATCGAAGTCATAGGCAAGAACCCGCTGTCGACGAACGCCTGGATCCTGATCGATGCCTTTGATGTCATCCCATGAGGCAGGGCATGCATGCCGAGATGCGGCCTTGATTGAGGTCTAGTTCCGCAAATAGCGCGCTTATTACGTAAAAGCAGGGGGAAGCAATGAACGGGAGCATTCAGGCAGTCCGCATGAGCCTTGCCAAGGTGGCAGCTGCGTTGGTGATCGTCGCATCGCCTTGGAGCGCGCCTCAGGCTCTCGCACAATTGCTGCCGCTGCCGCTGCCGGGTGGGAGCCTGGTCGTCACCATCACCTCCCCGGCCTCCGGTTCTTCCGTTGCCGGCACCGTTCCGGTGAGCGCGAGCGTCAGCATCGTCGGTTCTCTCACCGTCGCCGGCGTCCAATTCAAGCTCGATGGCGCCAACCTCGGTGCCGAAGACCGGAGCGCGCCGTACTCGGTCTCGTGGAACACGGCCACCGCGAGCAACGGCCAGCATACTCTGACCGCGGTGGCGCGCGACGGGTTGCTGGGCCTGACGTTTACCTCCGCGTCGGTGACGGTGACGGTGAACAACGCGCCTCCGCCGGACACCACGCCGCCGGCTGTGAGCGTCACCTCTCCCGCCTCCGGGTCCACCATATCCGGCACGACCAGCGTGACCGCCAGCGCCTCGGACAACGTCGGCGTCGCGGGTGTGCAGTTCCAACTCGACGGTACCAACCTCGGCGCACAAGATACTTCGGCGCCGTATTCGGTCTCCTGGAACACGACCACCGCCAGCAACGGCTCGCACACCCTCAGCGCTGTCGCGCGCGACGCCGCGGGGAACACCCGGACCTCCGCGTCGGTAACGGTGACGGTGAACAACGCGCCTCCGCCGGATACGACACCCCCGACCGTCAGCATCACGTCTCCCGCCTCCGGGGCCACCGTATCCGGCACGACCAGCGTGACCGCCAGCGCCTCGGACAACGTCGGCGTGGTCAGCGTGCAGTTTCTGCTGGACGACGGTATCAACGGCAGCGCGGAAGCGACGACGGCGCCGTATTCGGTCTCGTGGAACACAGCTACCGCGAGCGATGGCTTGCACAAAATTACCGCTATCGCGCGCGACGCCGCGGGCAACAGCACTACCTCCGCGCCGGTGACCGTGACCGTGGCCAACAACGCGCCGCCGCCTCCGCCTCCACCACCGGCGTCGAAGCGCTTCGAGGATACGGATCCGTCCGTTGCTTACAGCGGCCCGGGTTGGCGCGCGGATGTGTACGCGGCGTTGAGTAACGGGCAAGCCACCGACTCGGATCAGGCCGGTGCTCAGGCGACCTTTACGTTCACCGGGACCTCGGTCAGCTGGATCGGCGGCCGCTGGGTCGAGGAAGGCATCGCTCAAGTCTTCCTGGATGGGAGCTTCGTTGCCCAGGTCGATATGTATTCGAAGACCAAGGAAGTCCAGGTACCGCTGTTTACGGCACTGAACCTCGCCGACACGAGCCATACGCTGACGATCGCACCAACCGGCCAGAAGAACGTGCTCAGCAATCTTGCCTTTGTGCTCGTGGATGCGTTCGACGTTCCTGCCGTGACGATCTCGCGCCTGCAGGAGACGGATCCGGCGGTCGCCTTCACCGGCAGCGGCTGGCTCCAGGGTGTTACAGGCGATGAATATAGCGGCGGGACCGCCGCGGGCTCGCTGACCGCGGGTGATCAAGCCACGTTCACCTTCATCGGCACAGGGGTCCGCTGGCTCGGCGACCTGGGTCCCGACAACGGCGGGATCGCCCGCGTATTTCTGGATGGGGCCTTCATGAAGGAGGTTAACACCTATGCTCCCTCTCCTGACTCGTCCCACCACACCACATTCCAGGCGGAGCACTTCAAGGCCACGGGCCTTGCCGACACCAGCCATACCTTGACGATCGAAGTGACCGGCGAGCAGGACCCGGCCGCTCTGAGGGCCACCGTCGTCGTCGATGCGTTCGACGTGATCACCTCGGGACCGCGCCGCGAGGAAACCGATCCGGCGGTCACCTTCACCGGTCCCGGCTGGCTGCAGGGCAATCGGGACCATCCGTACAGCGAGGGGACCGCCGCGCTGTCGACGCTACCGGGTGATCAAGCCACCTTCACTTTCACCGGGACGTCGGTCCGCTGGATCGGCTACCACGGACCGCAGGCCGGGATCGCCCGCGTGATCCTGGATGGAACCGTCGTTGCGGATTCCCTCGACCTGTTCGTCCCGGCTCCGACGGACGGGCCCCAGGACACGGTCTATACCTCGCCGCGCCTGACCCCCGGGAGCCACACGCTGACGATCCAGGTGACGGGGTCGAAGAACCTGGCTGCGACCGGCGCTTTCGTCGTCGTGGATGCCTTTGACGTCACTCCGTGAGGAAGCATGGATTTTTTAGCAACCCGAAGGAAGATTCTGTGCACCACAGAAATCCGTCGCGTTTGAGTTTGGTGGCTAGACCCCCCATAGTTCCTTGCATAGTTCCATCGGCCTGTAGCGGATCACATGGCTCTTAACAGTCGGGGGTCATGATCAGGGCTCCTCGGCGGCTCTACGGCGGCAAACCATGTTGAAGATTGGCAGGCGCGTCCACGCGATAGCTCTATCGGCGATTTTCAGCACGGCTTGGATCCTTCCTCAGGCTTTCGCGCAATCCGCTGGGCCGGCGCGCGTCGAGGAGACGGACCCGTCCGCGACCTATACGGTCGGTTGGACGCAGGATACGAGCAGGACTTGGAGCGGCGGCACGGCCGCGGTTTCGACGACACCGGGTGCGCAAGCCACGCTCACCTTCACCGGGACCTCGGTCGGCTGGATCGGCGGCCGCACGCCCCAGACGGGTATCGCCGGCGTATTTCTGGACGGCAGCCTCGTTGCCGAGGTCGATACCTATTCGAAGACCGAGGAAATCCGGGTACCCATGTTCGCGGCAACCGGCTTGGCCAACGCGAGCCATACCCTCACGATCGAAGTGACCGGCGCGCAAAACGCGGCTTCGACCTCTGCTCTTGTCATCGTGGATGCGTTCGACGTACCCGCCGCGACCATATCGCGCCTGCAGGAGACGGATCCGTCGGTGACCTACACCTCCGGGTGGGTTCAGGACAATCCGGTTGTTACTGAGACGCCCGGAATCACGACGGGTTGGACTCAGGGTACTTCGCTCAGAGCGTGGAGCGCCGGGGCCGCACGGCTGTCGACGACGTCGGGCGCGCAAGCCACGTTCAGCTTTACCGGGACGGCGATCAGCTGGATCGGCGCTCGCGGAACTCAGAGCGGGATCGCTCGCGTATCCCTGGATGGCGCTTTTGTCACCGAGGTCGATCTGTATTCGCCCACGGAACAAATCCAGGCGGCCGTCTTCACGGCAGCCGGCCTTGCCGACGCGACCCATACGTTGATGATCGAGGGAACCGGCCGGCAAAACGCGGCCTCGCAGAATGCCTTGATCGCGGTGGATGCATTCGACGTGACCACGTCGGGAACGCGCCACCAGGATACCGATCCGGCCATCGCCTACGGCTCGGGCTGGATTCAGGGCAATCGGGACAAAGCCTACAGCGATGGAGCCAGCGCGGAATCCAATACGGTGGGCGCGCTAGCGACCATCAGCTTCACCGGGACGGGGATCAGCTGGATAGGCGCACGTGGTCCGCAGTGCGGGATCGCTCGCATATCCCTGGATGGGGTGTTCGTCGAGGACGTCGACACCTACTCCCAGATGGAAGGACCCCAGCATACCGACTTCTCGACAAGTGGGCTGGCCGCGGGAACCCATACGTTGACGATCCAGGTGATAGGCCAGAACCTGCTTTCGACGAATGCCTGGATCCTGATCGATGCGTTTGATGTCACTCCATGAACTAGCCCCATCGTCTCGCCGAACTTGTCGCCCGAAGGGGGGGCGATCCGAACGCTGAACGAGCGTCGGGTCCTGGTCTTCAACATATGTGCGGAATCGCGGGATGGGTTGCTGAAGCGCATAGCACGCTGACGGAGAACACGCTCGCGGCGATGCTGGAGGCGATCGCGCATCGCGGACCAGACGGTCAGGGCATTCGCTACTTCCGTTGTGCCGGCACCGAGCACCATGTGTTTCTCGGGCACCGGCGGCTGGCGATCATCGACCCGGAAGGAGCCCAGCAGCCGATGTGCGATAGCGCCGCGGGACTTGCGCTGAGCTTCAACGGCGAAATCTACAATTTCCGTGAACTGCGCGACGAGTTGCGCCAGCTCGGCTACCGGTTCACGCGCGATTCCGACACCGAAGTGCTGCTGCGCGCCTATCAGCACTGGCAAGGCGAGGTCGTCCACCACCTGCGTGGCATGTTCGCTTTCGCAATCTGGGATGCCCGCAATGAACGCCTGTTCCTGGCGCGGGATCGCTTCGGCGAGAAGCCGCTGTTTCTCTACGAGAACGGAAGCGAGCTGTACTTCGCGTCCGAGATCAAGGCGCTGTTGCGCATCCCGGGCGCCAGGACTTCCGTGAATCTGGACGCCGTCTGGGACTATCTGGCCTATCGCTACGTTCCGGGGCCGAAAACGCTTTTCGCCGGTATTCGCAAACTGATGCCCGGAACGTCGGCCGTGTGGGAGCGCGGCCAGCTGAAGGAGTCGCGTTACTGGACGGCTCCGGACCGCAGCCTCGCTCGTATCCAACAGCCGCAAGGCAATGTCGTCGAAAGCTTCCTGTCGCGGCTGGATGAGGCCGTCAAACTGCAGATGGTGAGCGACGTCCCGTTCGGTGCGTTTCTGTCGGGCGGACTCGATTCTTCCACCATCGTCGCCTTGATGAGCCGGCACAACTCGATGGT
>DATHHS010000348.1:0-2389 GCA_035317085.1 Burkholderiales bacterium | reverse complement strand
CTGGTCGCGCTACAAGAATCCCGATTTCGAGAAGCTGCTGTCGCAGGCGCTCGTCGTCTCCGACCAGGCCAAGCGGGTGGCGATCTGACCAGGCCCAGAAGATCGTGATGGAAGACGCGCCCTGGATCTTCGTCAATTCGACGCTGCAGATCCGAGCCATCCGCAAGGAAGTGAAAGGATACGAGCTCAACCCGACGCAGATGTTCTTCGGCATGGAGAACGTCTCGCTGCAATAGCGGCCAGGCTATGTACGTATCTTTCCCTTTCCTTTGAAAGGGTTAGTATTCTTATCGGTAATAGGGGCAGAACCCCGGGCAGGATCAGGCCAGGGCTGGTCGCTTGGCGACGAGTTCTGCCAGGCTCGGCACGGTGATTGTCTTCGGGATAGCGAGCCGGTCACCGAGGTAGTCCCAGAAGGAGATGCCGAGCTTGGCGCAGGTTTTGCCGAGACCGAGGAATGCGTCACGGCAATCTCGACCGATGTCGCATCGTGTTCCGCCGCTGACCTTTCGTTTGGTGACCTGGCAGCGAATATCGTTCTCTGAGCCGTTGGTGTGGAGCGGGATCGCCGGATGATCGAGGACCATCAGCAGCTCAGCTTTGTTGGCATGCAGTCTGGCGAGCAGGCGGTCGAGCGTTGCAAAGCCGGTCTGGCGCTGGAAGATCCGGTCGAAGCGAGCGCGCAACGCCGCCTTGCGGGCCGCGTTCGGCTCCCGGCAATAGGCTTTGAGGTCACGGTAGAACCACCAAATGAGCCCCCGTATGCGTTGCTGGGCCGCGCGGTGCCGGTCGGTGAAGGTATCGAGCTTGTGAACGAGCCGCTCGGCATGGACCCAGCAGAGCGCGTGCCGGCCGATATTGAACTGGCCGGCATCATCGCTGACGATCACCGTGTCGGCCATGAGGCCGTGGGCCTTGATGCTGCCCCAGAGGGCCCCTTCGGTGGCGATCTGCACCGGGTCGGGCAACACGGTGAGATCCTTGATGCCAAGGCGGTCGAGATGCGCTTGCCAGGCGGCCTTGTTGGCGAAGCGCTGCTCGGGATGCTCGGCCAACTGCTTGATGATCGGACCGGACAGCGAGCGCTGGCGCATATAGGCGAGCGCCTCGGCGTTGATCACATAGTCGCCATGGCCGGCACGCAGCAGCTCGAGAAAATTGAGCCGGCTCTTGGAGTTTGTCGTGCCGAACCAGGCGAAGCGGTCGTTGCCAATGTGCGTGCAGAAGCCGTTTTTCGCCTTGTGCCGGGCGCCAGTGTCATCAACCGTGATCCAGGCGGCCGTCTCGAGGCCGGCACGCAGCACGTCTTGCGCCTCTTGGACAAAGCGGTCCTGGCGGCCGATCAACAGGCGGACGATCTGCCGCTT
The DNA here is from genome assembly GCA_035317085.1 of Burkholderiales bacterium. Lineage (GTDB taxonomy): Bacteria > Pseudomonadota > Gammaproteobacteria > Burkholderiales > SG8-39 > VBDM01. The sequence goes on along the minus strand of DATHHS010000348.1, from coordinate 1,022 downwards.
CGAGACTTCGATTCCGATCGCATCGAGCATAGCCACCAGCCGCGGCACGGTCACTTGACCCTGGTGATACTGCGCCAGCACGAAACGACGCAGTTCCGGTCCAAAGTGACCATCGATCCCCGGCGGCAGTGGCGCCACGATGGTGCGGCCGTCGGGCGTCGCCCATCGCTCGCGCCGGAACCGGATCGCAACAGGCTGCAAGACCAAATCCTGGATAAGGAAATCCTCGTAGCCCTTGAAGCGCGAGCCGGACGGCGCCTCGACCTTCAAGACCCGATCCTCGATCGCGGTCCGCACCCGCTTGGCCCCACGCCGGCGCCGCTTGCCGCCACCGCCCGGCCGCTTCGGCGTGGTCGCCTGCTCCATCCCGCTCGGCTTGATCGACGGCGGTCCCTTCAGACCCTTCAGCCGCGCGATCTCCAGACGTTGCTCCGACACCACGCGCTCGAGGTCGGAAACCTTTTCGATGAGCGCGATCACCAGAGCCTTCAACGCGGCAGTGGAAAGATCGTCGAGATCAGGGGGCGGCGACATCCCGCCAGAAAAGCGCAGAACCGACCTCGCGAGAATCCTCTACGCGTTCTGCGAGTCAATTCGCCGCAACCATCCCTGCCCGGGGTTGTGCCCCTATTACGCCGAAACTCGCTAACTCCCTCAATAACAGGAATTTCCTGTGGGTTTTTTCGCGCGAAACCACGGGATCGAACCCGACGGCGTCGGAGCGGGATCACGCCACACTGATGCATTCTTGCTACGGTCGTCAGCGCGATGAAATATGCGATTTGCGACCGATTGATTTCGGTTTCATGCCGAGCGTACAACCACGAGCAGACGGGCCGGTTTCGCTCGGGGCGCTGCGCACTCCGCTACCCTTGACTTGATGTCTAGTATGCGCTGGACGTTCGATATTTGGGTAGTGATAGTCGATTTCGGCTTTGTCGCTCAATTTTAAGAATTTATCGCAATAGCCCGTGTCAAATTTCGGAAAATCCCCTGTGAAAGGTGGTTGCCAAGTCTTGACG
>DATHHS010000347.1:0-2509 GCA_035317085.1 Burkholderiales bacterium | reverse complement strand
TCGAAGCCCGACAGATCGAGCTCGCCGGCCGCCTGGCGCACCATCCACTCGACCAGATCGATGCCCGTCACTTCCTCGGTGACGCCGTGCTCGACCTGCAGCCGCGTGTTCACTTCCAGAAAGTAGAACTCGCCGGCAAGGGCATCGAGCACGAACTCGACCGTACCCGCCGACTGATAGCCGGCGGCGCGGGCAAGGGTGAGCGCCGTTTCGGCCAGGCGGCGGCGCTGCGCATCGGTGAGGCCGGGCGCGGGCGTTTCCTCGATCACTTTCTGGTTGCGCCGTTGCACCGAACAGTCGCGCTCGCCGAGGCTCACGACATTGCCGCGGCCGTCGCCGAAGATCTGCACTTCGATGTGGCGCGCCGCCTCGACATACTTTTCGAGGAAGACATCGCCTGCCCCGAACGCGCCCACGGCCGTGCGCTTCACCGACCGGAATGCTTCGGGAAGTTGATCCTCTTCCCGCACCGGTTGCATGCCGATTCCGCCTCCGCCGGCGGTGCTCTTGAGCATCACCGGAAAGCCGATGCGGCGTGCCTCGGTAAGCGCATGCTCGGGACTGGAGAGCAGTGCGCTGCCCGGCAACAGGGGGACGTTATTGGCTGCCGCGAGCTCGCGCGCCTTGTGCTTCTGCCCGAACGCGCGCATTTGCTCAGGCGTCGGCCCGATAAAGGCGAGGCCGGCCGAGCGGCAGGCTGCGGCGAAATCGGCGTTCTCCGAGAGGAAGCCGTACCCGGGATGGATCGCCTGCGCGCCGGTGGCGCATGCGGCGTCGAGCACGCGCTCGATTTGCAGGTAGCTCTCGCCGGCCGGCGGCGGACCGATGCGAACGGCTTCGTCGGCATCCAGCACGTGCTGCGAATGGCGATCGGCATCGGAATAGACGGCTACCGAGCGGACGCTCATGCGCTTCAAAGTGCGCGCAATGCGGCAGGAGATCGCGCCGCGATTGGCTATCAGGATCTTGGCGAACATCGCTCTGCGTTTCCGGAACGGGCAACCTGCGGGTCGTCCCGCCGGCAAGTCCCGAAGATTCGGGGTTGCGCGATGGGTCGTCCCGTCGCGCATGCTTTCCCGTTTTGCGGCCCAGGCGGAGCCATTCATCCTGGCCCGCCCCAGATCAGCAGCCGCACGGGAGTAGGGTTATAGGCGTTGCAGGGATTGTTCAACTGCGGGCAGTTCGAGATCAGGCAGACGACGTCCATCTCGGCGCGCATTTCGACGTACTTGCCGGGCGCGGAGACGCCGTCCGCGAAGGTGAGCCCGCCGTCCGCCGAGACCGGCACGTTCATGAAGAAGTTGATGTTGGAGGCAATGTCCCGCTTCGTGAGGAGCGCGTCGCCGGCGACAATCGTGTGCAGGAAAGTATCCCGGCAACTGTGCATGTATTTCTTGTCGAAGGCGTAGCGCACGCTGTTGCTCTCGGCAGCGCAGGCGCCGCCCAGGGTGTCGTGGCGACCGCAGGTGTCCGCCACGAGCGTGAGGAGCGCGTTGCCCTCGCTGGACAGCAGCCGGCTGCCGGTCGTGAGATAGATGTGGCGCTGCGCCCGGATCGTGTCCTGCGCGCTATAGCGCTCGCTCGGATCGGCCGCGCTGTAGAACAGCGTATCCACCGCCTGATTGCCTTTCATATCCTGGATGCGGAATATCTGGCCGCGCTTGAGCTCGTGCAGCCATCCTTCTCCCGCGGGCAGGACTTTGTCGTAGAGCGCGCCGCGGGGATCGAGCCGGCTTTCGACGAGTGACTGAGTCATCGTGGCTAGCGGTAGTAGAGCTCGGTGGCGTGGAAGCCGCGCCCGTTCTCCGGGCAGCTCAGCCGGCACTCGTCGTCGGGGCGCGCAGTGCCCGAGCGCCAGGCTGCGAGGCCGACGGGGCCGGGCGCGTAGTGAGGGCGCGGATCCAGCGGATGCGGCGCGGTGGACAGGGCGACCAGGCAGTTCATCTCGAAGCGCAGCTCGACCAGCGCGCCCGCCCCGGAGTGCCCGAGGACGAATTGCATGTCGCCCGCGTCGTCAATCCAGACTTTGCTGAAAAAATTGACGGTGGCCGCGAGATCGCGCTTCGAAAGGCCCCATTTCCCGAGCTCGATCAAGAGGCCATCGCGCCCGTTGCGAAGCATGTCGTTGCGCGCGTTCTGATAGGTCTTCTCGCCGTACCTGGCGCGGGTCGTCGCCGCATCGGACGGACCGCACAGCGGGTCGTGCCAGCCGACGCTGTCCGCGGCGATCGAGCACAGGACGCGGCCCATGTCCGAGTAGCAGACATGACCCCGCGTCAAGCGAGCCGTGTGCTGTGCCTTGAGCGTGTCGGCCATGTTGTAGCGCTCGAGCTTCTCTTCCTGATTGAAGAAGATCGCCGAGCAGTTGGCGCCGCCGGCAAGGTCGATGAGCCGCAGCGTCGTGCCCCTGCGCACGATGCCGGACCAATGAGCACCGCCGGGCACGCTGTCCTCCCAAAGCAACGCATCCTTGGCGATGTCCTGCACGGTGTTTTGCACGAGCTTCACG
>DATHHS010000346.1:0-2546 GCA_035317085.1 Burkholderiales bacterium | reverse complement strand
ATCAGGGCGCGGACGGGCGCGCCTTCGACTTGCGGACGCGAGATATAGAGTTCGACCACTTCGTCGCCCGAGACCCCAGAAGCGTTGGTTACCTTAGCGGTGATCGTGATCGTGCCGTCCGCGGCGACAGACTCCTGGTCGAGGTGCGGGTCGGAGTAACGGAAACTAGAAAAGCTTAGGCCGTAGCCGAAAGGGTAAAGGGGCTGCTCTGTGAAGTAGCGGTAGGTGCGGCCGGTCATGGAGTAGTTGCCGAAGGGCGGGAGTTCGGCGACCGACTTATAGAAGGTAACCGGGAGGCGTCCTGCTGGGTTGTAATTTCCGGAAAGAACATCGGCTACGGCGGTGCCACCTTCTTCGCCGGGATACCAGGCTTCAACGATTGCGGCGGCGTGTTGCTCGGCCCAATTGACAGCGAGAGCGCTCCCGTTTGTAAGAACGACAACCAGCGGTTTGCCAGTCGCGGCGAGTGAGCCGAGGAGTTCCTGCTGCGGGCGCGGCAGTTCGACGCTCATGCGGTCACCGCCGAAAAAACCGGGATCGCTCGATTCGCTTTCTTCGCCTTCGAGCTGAGCGGTGATGCCCATGACCGCGATGATGACGTCGGATTTGCGCGCGACGCCCTGCGCTTCCTGTGCGAGATTCGGCGGCAGCCAGAGCAAGTACGCGTAGGACTCCCACGAGTGGTGGTAATACTCCATTTTAATTCTGTAGGCATGATTGCCTTCAAGGTGCACGAGTCTCGTCATGGAGCGTTCGCCATGGAATCCCCAGTCATCGAGAAAAAGCTTGTCGTCGAGTGAAATTCGGTAACCGCCGTCGCTGCTGCCGCCGAGGCGATAGTCGCCATCAACAGGCGGGATGAGTTCTCCGGTCCAGCGGACAGAATAATTCTCAGCAGGCAAGCCTTCGCCGGGCGCGACATTGTTCCAGGCAAAACTGATGCTCGGGTCGATGCGCTTGAGTGCAGGACCCCCGGCGAGAGTGGCATTGGCGAAATATTCGGCGCTGAGGCCGGGCCTTGAGCCAGTGCCTCCGATACGCAAATAATTTGCCGGGATGGGGATAGCGCTGGTTTCGCTGATGGGCGAGCCCGCCGCGGTGAGAATTTTTGTATTGGGGAAGCGCTTACGGAGGCCGTCGAGGATCGTGGTGTAGGCCGAAGGGGTGCCGCTGTAGTTGCCAACGAGCGCGTCAAAGGAATCAGCGGTCGGGCCGACGACCGCGATGGTTTTTATTGAGGGCTTGAGTGGAAGCGTGTTCTGCGCGTTTTTCAAAAGAACGATGGATTCGCGGGCCGCTGCAAGGGCAATTTGCCGATGCGCGGCAGTGTCGCTGTCGGCGATGGTGAGTTTTGACCAGGGAACGCTTTCTACAGGATCGAACAGGCCAAGACGGAAGCGCGCTTCAAACAGACGTTTTACACTGCGGTCGATGTCCTGCTCGGAAAGCAGGCGATTATCGACAGCCGAGGGAAGCGCGCCGAATTCAGGGCCGCAGCTCAGGTCCGTGCCGGCTCGTACAGAAAGCGCGGCAGCTTGCTCGATTGTCCGGACAAACCCGTGTCCTGCGTAGAGATCAGTGATCGCCCAGCAGTCGGAGACGACGTAACCCGTGAAGCCCCACTTGTTCCTAAGAGTGTCGAGCAAGAAATGATTGGCGCAGGCGGGTTCGCCACGGACCGAATTATAGGCACACATTACGGAACGGGCTTTGCCCTCAAGGACTGTGGCGCGAAAGGCGGGCGCATAGGTATCTGCAAAATCGTGAACGGAAACGGGAACATCCGTGCGATGTCTGGTGGTTTCCGGTCCGCTGTGAACGGCGAAGTGTTTCGGAGTGGCGACAACTTTCAAGTACTTTGGATCGTTGCCTTGCAAGCCGATGACGAAGGCAACTCCCATGCGAGCCGTGAGGTAAGGATCTTCGCCGTAGGTTTCCTGGCCGCGTCCCCAACGCGGATCGCGGAAGATATTAATGTTGGGCGACCAGAAGGTCAGCCCGTAATAGCGAGCGGTGTTGCCGTGGGCGATGGCGTCGTTGTATTTGGCGCGAGCTTCGGTCGAAATTACGTCGGCGACGCGATGAAGGAGTTCGGGATTCCAGGTGGCCGCGAGCCCGATGGCTTGCGGGAAAACGGTGGCGTTGCCCGAGCGGGCGACTCCGTGCAGACCTTCGTTCCACCAGTTGTAGGCAGGAATCCTGAGGCGGGTGATGGCCGGGGCCACGTCCTGCATTTGCGACGTTTTTTCTTCAAGCGTCATGCGCGAGACAAGGTCATTGACCCGCCGCTCAAGCGGGAGGCTCGGATCGAGATACGGAGCGCCGGGCGAGTCCTTTGCAGCCGGCGGGTTCCCGGCGTCCTGCGCCGCAAGGCGGGTAGCGGCCAATGCGAAAATCGAGACAGCCGCGACAAATGGAACGATACGTTTGCGCAAGATAGCCCCTCAGCCCCCGGAAAGTCCGGACAGTCTACTGCAGAACCGAGAGCCGGTGGAAGGTGATCTTGGCGGAGCGGCGCCGCGCGGGGATCAGGAGTTTGCCGGCCC
>DATHHS010000345.1:0-6708 GCA_035317085.1 Burkholderiales bacterium | reverse complement strand
GTACCCAGGGCAAGCGCTATTTCTGCGGCGGCAATGCCACCGGTGCGTTCAATCGCTCCGACTTCGGCATGAAATTCATCGTCGGGCCGGTAAGCGACGAAGTGAAGCTGTGGATATCGCTGGAGGCGTTCCGCGACTAGGAAATCCAGGCGGCCGGGCAGGCCTGCCCGCAGAAGAAAGCCGCCTCTACGGGCGGCTTTCTTATTGAATGCCTCGCCTTATTGAATGACTCCGCCGCCGAGGCGGGTTTCGCCGCGGTACCCTCAGTCGCCAATTTGCACCGCGATCACCGCAGCGCCGACGCCGCCCTTGCCGTCGGTGACGACATAGACGAAGTAGTCGGCCGCGTTGCTCAAGCCCACGGGCGGCGTGTACGTTGCCATGCTGCCCGTCAGCGACACGGCGCCGCCGCGATTCGTGGTCGAATGCGACAGCGCGTAAGACAGGGCGTCGCCGTCCAGATCCCGGGCGAGCGTGGAAAGATTGATTTGCTTCGGTGTCCCGGCGGCGGTCGCGACCGTAGCAAACGCCGCAACAGGGCGCCTGTTCCCCGCGAGCGCCGCGACTCGTCCGTCGAGCCACGCGGTGATCTTGCCCACCGCGGTCGGCTCTATCCCCAGATAGCCGTGAAAGTGCTGCGCGCCGCAGATATCAAAGGAGGCAGGCGGGCTCGTCACGGCGACCCCGCCGCTCACCGAATCGACCGCCGCGTCCGCCAGATTGGCGGAAAGCGCCTGCGAATCCGCGGGCGTGCTGATAGGGCAGGCGTCGGCCGTATGCAGCAGCACGTGCGCCGGCCGCTGGACGAAGGCGGGCTGCAGGCTGGGGACGTCCGGGTCGTTGACGAACAGCCTGTTGGGAAACGCTGAGGTCCCCTGGGTCACCGCGCTCGAGATCGAAATGCCGGCGGCGATGCGATTGTTCGCGACGACCGACATCGCGCCGCGGCTGGTGCCGGCCAGATAGACGTCGAGGCCTTCAGTGTTCACCTGCTTGAGCACGGCGAGGATATCGGTGGCGTGATCCACCGAAATCCGGTATTCGTCGATGTTCTGCGTGACATCGGCGGGCGACGCGGTCGGCCGGTCCGACGGGCGGTCCATGGCGACGGCGAGATAGCCGGCGTCGGCAAACAGCTGCGCGGTGCGCACGACGAAATTACCGCCGCTATCGAGGATCACGCCCGTCGCCGCGGTCCCGTCCAGTCCCATATCGAGGTCGCCGCCGCCGATCAGGAATACCGCGGCCTTGGGTGCCGTGCCGCTCGACGGGCGATAGGCGATGTACTTGACCGTGACGGGCACTCCGCCATCCGCGATGCGTGTCACGACCTCGCCATAGAAGCCGCATTGCGTGGCGGAGGTCCTCTGGTTGAGGGTGCCGTCGACTTTCACGGTGCTGATTGAAGTGCATCTCGACAGCCCGTTGGCGCTGTAGACGCGCACGAGCGCGGTGCCGTCCGTCGTCAGACCGGCGCTGTCGGTAACGCGATAGCCGAAGTTGTCCGTCCCGGTGAAGCCCGGGTTTGGCGTGTAGACCAGCCTGTTGCCGACGACCGAGGCTACCCCCCCAGTCGCCGGCGCACCGAGCACCTGATAGCCAAAGGTATCCCCAAGGTCGGCGTCCTCGACGAAAGGCGTGACCGGACTGCTCGGAGTCCCCGCGAGCGCGGTCAGCCCGGCGTGGGTTGCGCTGGGCGCGTTTGCCACCGGCGACACGGAGGCGTCCGCGGTGTTCTGTTCCTTGGAGGAACAAGCGACGAGCGTCGCCAGAGTAATAAGCCCAAACAGGAACCTCGTGATCGCAGTCCGAATCGTGCTGATCATCGCCGACCTCCCTGGCTGACTCATTGACCGGGCGGCCTTTTCCGGCGCGTTCCCGATCTTTGCGCTCGATGTTACTCCGCTTCCACCTCGCCGTCCGATCACGCATCTCGCGCCGATTTTTTTGTTACTGGATCACCCCTCCGCCGAGGCACACTTCGCTGCTGTACAGCACCGCCGATTGCCCCGGCGTCACTGCCCACTGCGGCGCGGAAAATTCGATTACGAGATCATCACCGCTAACCCGGCTTACGCGGCAGAGAGCCTCAGCCTGGCGGTAACGCGTCTTCGCGCCATAGGAGGAGCGCGCCTGCGGCGCCTCGCCGCTCACCCAGGCGAGATCGTCCGCGCGAAGCTTCAGCGACAGCAGCAGCGGGTGGTCGTGTCCCTGCACCACGATCAACTCGTTCTTCTCGAGGTCTTTGCCGCACACGTACCAGGGCCCGCCGGCCGAATCCTTCAAGCCGCCGATCCCGACGCCTTTCCTCTGGCCGATGGTGTAGAAAGAAAGCCCGATGTGCTCCCCGACGGCCTTGCCCTCGGGCGTGCGCATCGGGCCGGGTTTCCTCGGTAGATAGCGGTTCAGAAACTCGCGAAACGGCCGCTCGCCGATGAAGCAGATTCCGGTCGAGCCACGCTTGGCGAAATTGGAAAGCCCCGCTTCCTCGGCGATTTTCCGCACCTCGATCTTTTTCATCTCTCCGAGCGGGAACATCACTCGCGCAAGCTGCGCCTGGGTGAGACGGTGCAGAAAGTAGCTCTGGTCTTTGGAGTGATCGACCGCCTTGAGCAGCTCGTACCGTCCCGCCGTCTGGCTGACGCGGGCACCGTTTTCACCAACACCCGCGTCCACACGACGGACGCGGGCACCGTTTTCACCAACGCCCGCGTCCACATAACGGACGCGGGCGTAGTGCCCGGTGGCGATGCGCTGCGCGCCCAGCGCCATGGCGTGGTCGAGGAAGGCCTTGAACTTGATCTCGGCGTTGCACAGCACGTCGGGATTGGGAGTGCGGCCTGCCGAGTATTCCGCGAGGAAGGTGCTGAAGACGCGCTCCTTGTACTCCGCGGAGAAATTCACGGCCTCCAGGTCGATCCCGATGATCTCGGCGACCGAAGCGCAGTCGATCAGGTCCTGCCGCGTGGAGCAATATTCGTCATCGTCATCCTCCTCCCAGTTCTTCATGAAGAGGCCGACGACGTCGAAGCCCTGGCGCTTCAGGAGCAGCGCGGCGACCGACGAATCGACGCCGCCCGACATGCCTACGACAATGCGTTCTCTTGCCATTGGTTCCTTTCGTCACCCCCGCGAAAGCGGGGGTCCAGGGACTTTGTTCGAACGTCGCTGGATTCCCGCTTGCGCGGGAATGACATTTCCTACGCGACTCTCCGCTGGTTCTTGCGGATGAAGTCCGCCATGCGTGCGACGCCCTGCTCGATCGCGGCCTTGGAAGCGGCGTAGGAGAAGCGGATGTGCTGGCCTTCGCCGGGCACGCGCGCGCCGAAATGGATGTCGGCGAGCACCGCGACCCCGGCCTCGTTGAGGAGGCGCTTCCTGAACTCTTCGGAGTCGGCCGCGCCGGTCATGCGGCAGGCTTCGGTCACGTTGGGCCAGGCGTAGAAGGCGCCGCCCGGCGTCTTGCAAAAAGTCCCGGGCACCTTGTTCAGGAGCCCCACGATCAGGTCGCGCCGTTCCAGGAACGAGTCGCGCATTTTTTTCGCGTCCTCCTGCGGTCCGTTGATCGCCTCGACCGCCGCCCACTGGCTGATGTGCGAGGCGCAGGAATCGGTGTTCGTCACCCAGCGCACGAACTGGGGCGCGAGTGCCGGGTTGGAAGCGAAACCGATGCGCCAGCCGGTCATCGCCCAGGTCTTGGAAGCGCCGTCGGAAATGATGGTGCGCTCATACATCCCCGGGAGCGAGGCGATCGAGCAGAACTCGCCCTCGTAGCACAGCCGCGAGTAGATTTCGTCGGCGTAGATCCAGACCTCCGGATGCCGTCTCAGGATCGCGGCGATGGCCTCGAGGTCCTTCTTGGCCAGGATGCCGCCGGTCGGGTTCTGTGGCGAGTTGAGGATGACGAGCTTCGTCTTCTTCGTGATCTTGGCTTCGAGCTCGGCGGGATCGAAAGCGAAATCGCGCGCCTCGCGCAGGTGCAAAGGTACCGGCACGGCGCCGTTGGCGACGATCTGCGACTCGTAGATGGGGAACCCGGGGTTCGGGTAGATGACCTCGTCGCCGACGCCGTAGTCGGTGGTCGAGAGGATGGTATAGGCGATGAAGGGCTTGGCGCCGCCGCCGATCACCACGTCCTCCGGCCGGATCGAAAGGCCGCGCATCTTGCCCATGTAGCGCGCGGCGGCCTCGCGCAGCTCGGCGATGCCTGCCGAAGGCGTGTAGCCGTGCTTGCCCTCGCGCACCGCGCGCACCGCCGCGTCCTGGACGTTCGCGGGCGTGTGGAAATCAGGCTGGCCGATGCAGAACGAGATGATGTCCTTGCCCTGGCGGACAAGCTCGTTTACTTCGGCGAGGACGACAAAGGCGTTCTCGGTGCCGAGATTCTCGGTGCGGCGGCTGATGCGCGGCATGGGCGGGCGGTCAGGTCGAGGCAAGGGCCGACATTTTAGCCTATGCGGCGGCGCTTTCGTGTCCTATCATTGCGCCGTTACGGGAGACGTGGATGCTGATCAATTGCGCTGCATATGAGAACGGCAAAAAGCTAGGCGACATCGCGCCCGAGGACATCAGCAAGTACGTCAGCCGCCGCGAGTGCTTCGTGTGGGTCGCGATGAAGGACCCCGGACCGGGCGAGCTCGCCTCCCTGCAGCACGAGTTCGATCTGCACGAGCTCGCCGTCGAGGACGCGCGTCACGGCCACCAGCGGCCCAAGATCGACGAGTACGGAGACTCGCTGTTCGCGGTGCTTCACAACATCGAAGTCACCGGGGGCGAGATCAAGGTCGGCGAAGTCGATCTTTTCGTCGGCAGGAACTACGTGCTTTCCGTGCGCAACCAGGCGGAACCGGGTTTCGCGGGAGTGCGGGCGCGCTGCGAGCGCGAGCCGGAGCTGCTCAAGCACGGTGCGGGTTTCGTGTTCTACGCCCTGATCGACGCGGTGGTCGACCGCTATTTTCCGGTGCTCGATGCGCTCGAGGCCGAGTTCGAGAAGTTCGAGGAGCAGATCTTCTCCGGAAAATCGCTGCAAGCCAACATCGAGGGGCTCTACTACGTGAGGCAGAAGCTGACGACGCTGCAGCACGCGGTCCTGCCTCTGCTCGAGGGCGTCGGCAAGCTCTATGGCGGGCGCGTGCCGCAGATATGCAGCGGCATGCAGGAGTACTACCGCGACGTCTACGACCATCTGGTGCGCATCAACCAGCTGATCGACGCCCTGCGCGACACGGTGACTACCGCGATCCAGGTGAACGTGGCCATGATCACCTTCGGCGAGACCGAAGTGACCAAGCGCCTCGCCGCCTGGGGCGCGCTGATCGCGGTGCCGACCTTCATCGCCAGCGTCTACGGCATGAACTTCAAGCAGATGCCAGAGCTGGATTGGGTCTTCGGCTACCCCATGGCGCTCGGCGGGATGGCCGCGATCAACGTCTACCTCTGGACCCGCTTCCGCAAGGCGGGCTGGCTGTAGAAAAACCGGGTAGAAAAACCGGGGACAGACCACGTTTTACCCCGAGTCGAAATTTCAAGAAACGTGGTCTGTCCCCGGTTTTCGCCTGGGACGCGCGGCATATAGAGAGCGGAAGGTTTTTCCGGACTTCGGCGCCGGAAAGAACCGGCCGCGAGTCCATTCACTTCCCATGGGCAGCGCGGCTATCATGCCGTCGCGCCCGCCGAGGATGCGCAGGAAACGCGCGGCGAGCGCAGTCGCGAACGCGTACAGGCGCGGACGCCGCGCCGTCCACGACCACAGGCGGATCGCCGCCATCTCGCGCCACGGGCGCAGGCCGCGGTCGACCTGCTTTTCGCGAAGCTTGCGCAAAAGCTCGGGCAGCGGAATCTTGACCGGGCAGGCGACCGTGCACGCTCCGCAGAGCGTCGCTGCCTGGGGCAGATCGAGCGCGTTCGCAAGGCCAACATAGCTCGGCGTCAGCACCGAGCCCATCGGCCCCGGGTAAACCCAGCCGTAGCTGTGTCCCCCGACGGCCCGGTATACCGGACAGTGGTTCATGCAGGCCCCGCAGCGGATGCAGCGCAGCATCTCCTGCATGTCGCCGCCCACGAGATTCGTGCGCCCCGCGTCGACCAGGATGAAATACATCTGCTCGGGACCGTCGCGGTCCTGCGGCCCGCGCGGGCCGGTGAACAGGCTCACGTAGTTGGAGATCGGCTGGCCGGTCGCGGAGCGCGTCAGCAGCCTCAAGAGCGTCGAGAAATCCTCCAGCGTCGGCAGCACCTTCTCGATTCCGGTGATGCACACGTGCACGCGCGGCAAGGTGGTCACCATGCGCCCGTTGCCCTCGTTGGTGACGATCACGCCCGATCCGGTTTCGGCGATCAGAAAATTGCCGCCCGAGATCCCGAGATCGGCCGAGAGGAAATGCTCGCGCAGCACCTCGCGCGCTTCGCGGGTCATGCGCGGAATATCGTCCTTGCGCGGCGTATGGTGATGGAGCTGGAACAGGTCCGCCACCTCCTCTTTGCTCTTGTGCAACGCCGGCGCGATGATGTGCGAGGGCGGCTCCCCCGCCAGCTGCAGGATGTATTCGCCGAGATCGGTCTCGATGGGGGTGAGGCCCTCGAAGCGAACGGCGTCACGCCGATCGAGACCGATCTCGGCGAATACATCCTGCAGCTCGCGGGGGAGCCGCCCTCGCACATCATCGCGCCGGCGCTCCACAAGAGCAAAGAGGAGGTTGCGGGGCTGTT
>DATHHS010000344.1:0-5638 GCA_035317085.1 Burkholderiales bacterium | reverse complement strand
ATCGATCTGTCCCTGGGTCAGCCCGTCCTGAAGCGCGAAGGGAACGTGCGCCCGATATTCATAGTCCGCGCCGTTCAGCAGCGCCACTCGCAGGATGGCAAGCTCGCGGTAGCGCCCGGCAAGCTTCGCCTTCTGGCGGATCGCGGTGAAGAGCTTGAGCCACCCCTCGGCTACCGGAGGACTGTTGAGCAAGGCGCGATACAGATTGAGCAGCTTTCCGCCGCGCTCCGTCTTGATGGTTCTGATCACCCCGGCGAGCTCGGGGTGATCGCCTTCTTCGACCAGGGATATCCGCGCCACCTGCACCTCCACGCCTGAATCAGAACGGCAGTTTTGCGTCCGGCTTGGCGGCGAGCAACACTCGCCGGAAATCGGACTTGATGCGATCCAGACCCGTCTCATCATCGGCTTCGAAACGCAACACGATCACCGGCGTCGTGTTGGACGCCCGGGCGAGCCCGAATCCATCGGGATACTCGACCCGCAGCCCGTCCAGCCTGATGACCTCGGTCGCACCCGGAAATGAGGCGCTCTTACCCAGAGTTTCGATCAAACGGTGCGGTTCGCCTTCGGCGAGCTTCAGGTGCAACTCGGGCGTACTCAACGAATCGGGAAGCGCATTGAGCGTGGCGGTGGCGTCCGCCGTCTTGCTCAGGATCTCGAGCAGGCGCGCGCCGGCGTACTGAGCGTCGTCAAATCCGTACCAGCGCTCGACGAAGAACACGTGACCGCTCATTTCGCCCGCGAGCGCCGCACCGCGCTCGCGCATCCGCGCCTTGATGAGTGAGTGTCCGGTTTTCCAGAGGCTGGGCACACCGCCGTGCTGGCGGATCCAGGGCGCGAGGTTGCGCGTGCTTTTGACATCGTAGATGATCTCGGCGCCCGGCTGGCGCGAAAGCACGTCCTTGGCGAACAGCATCAACTGCCGGTCCGGGAAAATAATGTCCCCCTCGGCCGTCACCACGCCCAGCCGGTCGCCGTCGCCGTCGAAAGCCAATCCGACTTCCGCGCGCTCCCTGCGCACCAGCTCAATCAGGTCTTTCAGGTTCTCCGGATGCGAAGGATCGGGATGATGATTGGGAAAGCGGCCGTCGACATCGCAGTAGAGCTCCAGCACTTCGCAGCCGAGCCGGCGGTAGAGCTCGCCCGCAGTCGCACCGGCGACACCGTTGCCGCAGTCGACCGCGATTTTCATGGGACGTGCGAGCCGCACGTCGGAGGTGATGCGATTCAGGTAGGCTTCGCGGATGTCGGCGCTGCGATGGCGCCCCGCGCCGCGAGCGAGTCGACCGGACTCGATCCGCTGGCGCAGCCGCTGGACATCCTCGCCCGCGAGAGTGATTCCCGCAAGCACCATCTTCAGCCCGTTGTATTCGGGCGGATTGTGGCTGCCCGTCACTGCGACCGCGCTGCCGCCACCCAGTTCGTGCGCGGCAAAATAAGCGATCGGGGTCGCGAACATTCCGATCTCCACGACGTCCACACCGCTCGCGCGGATGCCCTCCATCAGCGCTCCGGCGAGCTCGGGGCCGGAGAGCCTGCCGTCGCGCCCCACCGCGATCTCCGGCCGTGCGCCGCGGCCGGTGCGATCGAGAAGCTCGCTGCCGAGCGCCTGTCCGATGAGTCGCACGCCTTCGGTCGTAAGCGTCTTGCCGACGACACCGCGGATGTCATAGGCCTTGAAGATTTCCTGAGGGGGAAGATTCATTGGGGAACCGCACGTTGATTCGATATTGTCCCATTCGAGTACATCGCCGCCCCGGCTTGGCGCCCGGCCATGGCCTCCTGAAAGAATGCCGCGACCCGCTGCGGCATCCAATCCAGATTTCCGGGAAACGGCGCGCTGACAAAGGATGCATGCCCGCCCTCGTCGGGAAACTCGAGGCGCACTGCGGGAGACACTTCGTCGCGGCCCGGGAGCGCCGCCTCCGGCAGGAACGGATCGTTGCGCGCGTTCAATAGCAGCGTCGGCACCGCGATGCGGCCGAGCACCGGCTTTGCGCTTGCGCGCGTCCAGTAATCATCCGTACCCCGAAACCCGTGCAAGGGCGCCGTGACCACCTCGTCGAAATCGCGCAGCGTGCGCGCGCGCCGCATCGCTTCGCCGTCGAAGAGTCCGGGGAAATGCTCGAGCTTGCTCTTGCCTTTTTTCTTCATCGTTGCAAGAAATGCGCGGGTGTAGACGAGGTTGAATCCGCGGCCCAGCGCGTCGCCCGCCGCCATCAGATCGACCGGGGCCGACACCGCGGCTGCTGCGACGACAAGGCCCTTCGCCTCGCCATCCTCGCCCAGCCATTTGAGGAGTGCATTGCCTCCGAGCGACACGCCCATCGCGAAGAGCGGCGCGCCGCGGGCCTCGCCGTGCAAACGCCTGAGAATCCACCTTATCTCCTCCGCATCACCCGAGTGATAGGCCCGAGCTAGTCTGTTCGGCTCACCCGAGCAGCCGCGGAAGTGCGGCACCGCACCGCGCCAGCCGCGCCGGGCAAGCTCGCGCGCAAGGGCGACCGCATAGTGGCTGCTCGACCCCCCCTCGAGGCCGTGAAAAAGCACGACGAGCGGAGCTTCCGCCGGGCCGGGCAAACGATCGACGTCGATGAAATCGCCATCCGACGTGTCCCAACGCGCCCTCTCCCAATCGACCCTGGAATTGCCGAACGCCGCGCCGTACAAGGTTTGCAGGTGTCCGCCGGGCAGCCACCATGGAGCTCGGTAGGAAGAACTCGAATTCAATGCAGTATTTTCGGCGACTCGGCGGACGCGCGCTGCACCTGCGGAGCGGGCGATCCGTGATGAAGGATCATTCGCCAGCCGTTCCCGGTGCGAAGATACACGTTGGTCGCGACCACGGTTGCGCGAGCCCGCGACTCGCCCTGCACCAGGATGTTCTCGTGGACGCTGTGGATCGCGAGCATCATCCCCGAAAGCACTACCTGGTTTGAAACCTGCACCTTGAGCTTTTGACCCGAGCTGAAAATCTGCGCCCAGCTCTCGCGGACCTGATCGTAGCCCGCGAGCCTCGCTCCCCCAGGATGCACGCACACGATCTCCTCATCTTCGGCCCACACTTCCATCATGGCTTCGACCTCACCTGCTTCGAGCGCCTCGTAGAATGCGGTCTCTGCATCCTGCGGCGTCGGAAAGGTGCTTTTCTTCACGAGGTGCAGCTCCGGAGCCGCGTAGCGTAGCCGAAAACCCCCGCGCCCGCCACCCACGGGACACGAGTCTTGCGTGGTTCAGTCGGGAGAAGACTTGAAGCCCATCACTCTCTCGCACCAGCTTGCGACGCGCAAGAGTCGATCATCGTCGTGTGCCCGGCCGGCGAGCTGCATCCCGTAGGGAAGGCCCTTATCGGACAGCCCGGTCGGCAGCGTGAGCGCGGGGAATCCCAGCAACGTCCAGAGCGTACAGAAGCTCGGATCCCCGGTGACATCGAGCCGTGCCGGTGCGGCACCGGGCGCAGGCAGGGATACGACCGCGTCGCAGCCCTCGAACAGATCGAGCGCGAGCTCGGCAAGCACTGCGCGCCTGGCGAGAGCCCGGCGATAGTCGTCGTGCGGGATCGCGAGCCCCTCGTCGAACGCGGCATTCAGTACCGCGCTCATGGCGCGCCGATGCACCGCCTGCCTCGGAGCGTGTTCGCGGGCACCCTCGTAGAACATGATCGTCCGATGCACCCGATGCGCCTCCTCGAAATCATCGGAGAGGACGATGGCCTTCAAATCCGTTCCGGCATCGGCGAGACGCTCCAGGCTCGTCTGCAGATGCGCCGCTGCGTCCGGCTCCGCCGCATTCCATGGAAAGCGGGGCAATACCGCGACTTTCGGCGGGCGAGACAGCACCTCGGGTTGCGAAGCGAAGGCACCGGGTTCCCCGAGACACGCGACGAAGTAGGCGGCGTCGGCAACGGTGCGCGCAAACACCCCCACATGGTCCAGGGTTTCTGCGAAAGGAAGCGCGCCCTGGATCGGCAGGCTGTCGAGGCTCGGCTTGAACCCCACCACTCCGCAAAACGCTGCGGGCCTGATCACCGAACCGTTGGTCTGCGTGCCGACGGCAAGCGGAACATGGCCGGCGGCCACCGCCGCGGCCGAACCGGAGGAGGAACCGCCGGGCGTGTGCTTGGGATTCCAGGGGTTTAGCGTTTTTGTCGGGTGCAGGAAAGCGAACTCGGTCGTGGCGGTCTTGCCGAGCGCATAAGCTCCGGCGGCGAGGATCCTGGCGACGAGCGCTGCATTCTTTGCAGGTCGATTGCCGGCGAACGCCGGCGAACCGAAGCCGGTAGGCAGATCGTCGGTGTCGAAGATATCCTTCACTCCCACCGGGACGCCGTGCAGCGCGCCGAGGGGCTTGCCCCGTTCGCGCTCCCCGTCGCGAGCGGCGGCGAGCGCGAGCGCCCGTGCCTCGTCGAAGGCGGTCCAGGCGCGAATCGTCGCATCGCTTGCGCGGATGCGTTCGATGCGGGATTCGCAATACCGGCGCGCGGTCAGCGTGCCGTCCGCGAGCGCTTGAACCACCTCGCGGAAGTCCTCGGGCACGGCGGTTTCCGTTCCCGGATTCTTGAATGGCATGTGCCGCATCCGCCTAGCGGCGACGTTTCGGCCAGGCTTCCGGGTTGAGCAGATTGGGCGGGCGCTTGCCCGAGAGCACCGCACTCAGGTTCTTGCCCGCGAGCATGGCCATCGCCGTGCGCGTGGCACGCGTGGCGCTCCCGATATGCGGCACCAGCGCCACATTGTCGAGCTCGAGGAATCCCGGGTTGAACCTGGGCTCGCCTTCGAACACGTCGAGTCCGGCCGCGGCGATGCGCCGTTCTTTCAGCGCCGTCACCAGCGCCGCATCGTCGATGATGCCGCCGCGCGCGGCGTTGACGATCACCGCAGTCGGTTTCATCAGTGCAATCTCCTTTGCGCCGACCAGATGATGGCTGGAGGGCGAATACGGCATGTTGAGGCTGACGAAATCGGATTCCTTGAAGAGTCGCTCCATGCTCACGTACCGTGCGGCAAGAGCCTTTTCGACCGACTTGGGCACCCGCTTGCGGTTGTGATAGAGAACGCGCATCGAGAATCCCTTCGCGCGTTTTGCGATGGCCTGCCCGATGCGGCCCATGCCGATGATGCCCAGTGTCGCGTGATGCACGTCGACGCCGAGGAACTGGTCGTTCTTCCACCCTTTCCAGTGGCCGGCACGCAGCCAGCGCTCGGCTTCGGTCACGCGCCGCGCCGCGGCCATGAGCAAGGCCCAGGTCATGTCGGCGGTCGTATCGTCGAGCACCCCGGGCGTATTGGTGGCGAGGACGCCTCGTTCGCTGCAGGCGGCAAGGTCGATGTTGTTGTAGCCGACGGCGATGTTGCACACGGCCTTCAAGCGCGGTGCCGCGTCCAGCGCGGCCGCGTCCATGCGGTCGGAACCCGTGGGAAGCACGCCGTCCTTGTCGGCGAGCCGGCGCCGCAACTCATCCGCGCTCCAGATCGAATCCTCTTTCTGGTTGTCTTCGACGTCGAAGCGCTCGCGCAGCTTTTCGATCACCTCGTCGAAAGTGGCGCGGGTTACGAGAATTTTCGGCTTCACAGGCGCTCCATAGTATGACGAAGGCACAATCCCGGCATAAGAGATCAATTCACGCTTTCATGCC
>DATHHS010000343.1:0-4153 GCA_035317085.1 Burkholderiales bacterium | reverse complement strand
GATGCGGATCGGAATCGTGCCGTCGGGGTTGCGCGCGACCGCCTCGTACACGTACAGCCGCTCGACACCGTCCAGTCTCGCGCCTTCGAATACCCCGCTGGGTTTCGACAAGATGGCCTGGAGAACCCGCGCGTTTTGAAGCTTCTGGCCGGTTTGCACGGCCGGAGTGACGGGATGCCGACCTATGACGACGCCGTTACGGTCGAGGATCGTGATGTTGCCGTCTTGCGGCAGAGGCGTGGTCGCTGCGCCCCGGTTGAAGCTGTCCAGATCGAACCCGACGAAAGCGACCGCGGTCACCTTGCCGCCGGCATCTTTCACCGGATAGCCGAAATTGACCGCTTCCCGTCCCGTCACGCGTCCGGTCTGGAAATCTCCTATGGAGAACTCGCCGCTCGCTTTGGCGAGCTGGAAGTACCCGCGGTGCGCAGCGGAGAGTTTGCCCTTCCACGGAAGGGCGTTGCAGATCAGTTCGCCCTCGGCGTTGTAGAGCCCCATCGAATGGTATTTGCCGTGGTTTTGCGCGAGCAGACTGGCGAAGTAGCGGTTGCAGCCGGCCTGGTTGCTCTGCAGCGCGTTCAGGACCTGCGACGAGGCCAGCATCGCCTGCCTGACGCCGTCGATGATCTGTTCCTGTTCCCGCGCCGCGAGCTTGGTGAGGCGTATCAGGTCGGCGCGGGCGCTCGCTTTCGCCTCCGCGCGCTGCTCGAACGCGTTGTAAAACGTGAGCGCGAGCGCCGGCAGCGCCGAAACAACGACGAGGAGGATCAACTTGCTGCGCGTGCTTAAATTCTTCATTCTCGTGCCCTGTGGAATTCTAGGGCTTGCGGCGCTTGAGGCGGTGAATATGTTACAACCGCCAAGCCGGACCGATTCCCGGCCGGGAGGAATGGAAAGTGAACAGGAACGCTGTCCGTAAAATACGCGCTTCTATCCGTGCCCGCTATCTCAAGGTGGATGCGGCAACCGTGGCCGATGTGCTGGACGTGCTCGGTCTGCGGGACCAGGGGCTCGCGCCCCAATTCGCACCTTATCCCGCGAACGCGGGCACGATGGGCGGCTGGGCCTACACCCTCCGCGGAAAGATGACGCGCTACACCGGAGAAGGCGACCCGCGGAAAATGCGGGCGGTGGATGGCGTCGGCCCCGGCGAGATCACCGTGTGGTCGGGCGAGGGCCGGGGCGTGTGTTTTTTCGGCGAGTTGATCGCGCTCGGCATGAAACGGCGCGGCTGCGCCGGCGCGCTTGTCGACGGCGGCATCCGCGACATCGAATGGATCAGGCGGCAGCGATTTCCTGTTTACGCCCGGTACCGCACGCCGGTGCAATCCATCGGCCGCTGGAGAGTGACGGCCTGGCAGGTGCCGGTGGAGTTGCCTGGCGCGACGAGCCGGCGCGTCAGGGTGAATCCCGGCGATTTCGTGCTTGCCGACACCGACGGCGTCATCGTGGTTCCGGAGCGCATCGCCCTCCGGGTGCTGACCGAGGCCGAGCGCCTAACCGCAAAGGAGATCCGCATCCGGCGCGATCTCAGCCGGGGGGCAAGCCTGGAAGACGTTCTGAAGAAGTATGGTCACGTTTGAGGCGTTGTAGAATCGCGGAAAAATCTCGCAGGGAGCATTCCATTCCACAGGAGAAAGTCATGAAGCAGTGGTTCGGCATCATCGCCGCAGTGCTCGCGCTCGCTGCGGGCGAGGCCTGCGCGCAAGTAAAGACGGAAGTGCTCTGGCTGGGCCAGTCGGCGATGCGCATCACCACGCCCGGGGGCAAGGTGATCATGGTCGATCCGTTCATTCTCGGCAATCCGAAAACGCCGCCGGCCTGGAAGAACCTCGATGCCGTGGGCAAGCTCGATCTGATTCTCGTGACGCACGGCCACGGCGATCACTACAGCGACGCGCCCGCGCTCGCGCAGAAGAACAAGGTGGCGTTCTGGGGCCCCGCGGGCCTGAACCAGAGCGTGATCACGCTCGGCATTCTTCCGCCGGAGCTATCGCAGCGTTTCGGCAAAGGCGGAACCATCGAGCCCTTCGGGGCGGGCAGCGTCAAGGTCACCGCGACCCACGCCGAGCATTCGTCCGAATTGCTCTACAAGAATCCCGCGACCGGCAAAGATGAAACCTGGCCGGGCGGCGAGCCGGTCGGCTTCATCATCCAGCTCGAGAACGGGATGAAGATCTACCACATGGGCGACACGGCCCTCTTCGGCGACATGAAATTCATCGGCGAGTACTACAAGCCCGATATCGTCATGATCCCGATCGGCGGGCATTTCGTGATGAGCCCGCAGGACGCGGCGTACGCGGTGCGCGAGTGGCTGAAGCCGAAGTACGCGATCCCGATGCACTACGGCACGACGCCGCAATTGAAGGGCACGCCCGAGGAATTCATGAAGGCCGGCACCGGGGCAACCAAAGTCATCGTGATGAATCCCGGCGACAAGGTCGAGTTCTAGAAACGCGGGCGGCACACGACGCCGCTCGCAGGAACGCCTCAATTCGTTTCGACCCGGCCGCGGCGACGCGGCCCGGGTTTTTTCACGCTAGGGAACCTCTGAACAACCCCCGTTTCGTCATTCCCGCGAAAGCGGGAATCCAGGAATCTGAACGACCTGCTGGATCCCCGCTTCCGCGGGGATGACTTATTCAGAGCTTCCCTAGGACGCGGCCGCGGTCAGAACGGGCTTCTCGCGATACTGCTCCGGAAACAGCCGCTTCAGGTTCACGATCTTCGGCAGGTCGTTGATCACGATGTACGGATAGGTCGGGTTGTGAACCAGGAAGTCCTGGTGATAGGCCTCGGCTCGATAGAACCCCTTCAGCGGATCGATGCGAGTCACGATGGGCTTCGCAAAAGCTCGCGCCTTGTCCAGTTGTGAGACATAGGCCTGCGCGATGCGCTGCTGCGATGCGTCGGCGTAAAAAATCGCGGAGCGGTACTGCGTGCCGGTGTCGGGCCCCTGGCGATTGAGCTCCGTCGGATCGTGCGCGACCGAAAAATAAATGCGAAGAATGTCCCCGTAGGAGATCTCCTTGGGATCGAAAACGACCTGCACCGACTCGGCATGGCCTGTCCGGCCGGTTCCCACCTTCTCGTAGTCGGCGGTGCTCTTCTCTCCGCCCGCATAGCCGGACAGCGCCTGCTTGACGCCCTTGGTGTGCTGGAACACGCCCTGGACGCCCCAGAAGCAGCCACCCGCGATTACCGCAGTCTGCAGCGGACCCGCAGCCTTGGGATTGTCGATCGCGGGCGCGGGCAGCGTCACCGCCGACTCTCCGGTGCGCGCCGGGATATTCCAGAACGTGCCGAGCACCACCAGCGCTATCAACCCGATCCAGACGCCTCGTGTGTAGCGCAGGGCGTCGCGCAGCAGTCCTGGTTTCGTGGTGAGAGGCATGGTCGGCTCCTTGTGGGTCGGTGTGAGGCTTAGTCGGTAGACAGCCCGGAACCTTACGGGTTCCTCTTGCGCATCGCCTCGAGCATGGGCGTGATCAGGTCCATGGGCACCGGAAACACGATGGTCGAAGTCTTGTCGCCGGCGATGTTGCTCAAGGTCTGGAGGTAGCGCAGCTGCATCGCCTCGGCCTGCTTGGACAGCATCTGCGCCGCCTGCAGCAGCTTCTCCGAGGCCTGCAGCTCGCCCTCGGCGTGGATGATCTTGGCGCGGCGCTCGCGCTCGGCTTCGGCCTGGCGGGCGATCGCGCGCACCATCGTCTCGTTCAGGTCCACGTCCTTGATCTCGACGTTCGATACCTTGATGCCCCAGGTTTCGGTCTGGGCATCGAGCGTCTTCTGGATGTCGATGTTCAGCTTCTCGCGTTCGGCGAGCATCTCGTCCAGCTCGTGCTTGCCGAGCACCGCGCGCAGCGTCGTCTGCGCGAGCTGGCTCGTCGCATTGAGGAAGTCCGCCACCTGGATCACCGCCTTCTGCGGATCGACGACGCGGAAATAGACCACCGCATTCACCTTCACCGAGACGTTGTCGCGCGAAATCACGTCCTGCGGCGGCACGTCCAGGACCACGGTGCGCAGATCCATCTTCACCATCTGCTGGATCACCGGGATGAGGATAAACAATCCGGGTCCCTTCACCGCCCAGAAGCGGCCGAGCTGGAACACCACGGCGCGCTCGTACTCGCGCAGGATCCTGAAC
>DATHHS010000342.1:0-4816 GCA_035317085.1 Burkholderiales bacterium | reverse complement strand
CTTGCCAACACCCGCGCCTACGCCGTCACGCTTCTTACGCAGTCCGCGGGTCAGGCCTGCCTGGTCGCAAACGGCGCGGGCACGGTGAACGGGACAAATGTCACCGGCGTGACCGTGACCTGCCCCCCGCCCGAGGCGCGTCTCGGTCAATGGTCGGCCGTGAGCCCGGCGCCGATCGTGCAGCTGCATATCCATCTGCTGGACAGCGGCAAGGTGTTGACTTGGGGCGCCGATGGCACTCCGCGCACATGGGACCCCGCCAGCGGCGCGTTTACCGTGGTGCCATCTCCTTCCCTGCTGTTCTGTTCCGGTCACGCCTTCCTCCCGGACGGCCGGCTGCTCGTCGCCGGCGGACACAAAGTCGACGCGCTCGACACGCCCGGGCTCGGCCTGCCGAACACCAACATATTCGATCCCGCCACCGGCGCGTGGCAGGCCATGCCGGCCATGGCCAAGGCACGATGGTATCCCACGAACACCAGGCTGCCGAACGGCGAAGTGGTGACGATCGCGGGCTCGGACGAGAACGGCGTCAATGTATTGATACCCGAGGTGTGGAACGGCACCGCGTGGCGCCAGCTCACCTCGGCGGCCCTCGAACTGCCGCTCTATCCCCGTACCTTCGTGGCCCCCGACGGGCGCATCTTCTACGCCGGAGAGGATCCGCAGTCGCGCTATCTCGACGTCACGGGTACGGGCCATTGGACCAACGGCCCATTCCGCAAGGTCGGAGGGCGCGACTATGGATCCGCGGTGATGTACGAGCCGGGGAAGATCCTCTATGTGGGGGGTGGCGACCCTCCGACCAACACCGCCGAGATCATCGACTTGAATCAGACGAGTCCGACGTGGAGCTTCACCGGAGGAATGGCGTCCGCTCGCCGCCACTTGAACGCCACCCTGCTGCCGACCGGGGACGTCCTCGTCACCGGCGGCACGAACGGCCCCGGGTTCAACAACCCCGCGGGAGGCGTGCGCACCGCGGAGCTGTGGCATCCCGCAAGCGGCACCTGGACGACCCTGGCAAGCAGCTCAGTGATCCGCATCTACCACGGGGCCGCGCTGCTGCTGCCGGATGGCCGGGTGCTGTACACAGGCAGCGGCGACGGGGGTGACAGTCCAAACGAGCGGAACTACGAGCTCTACTCGCCTCCCTACCTGTTCAACGGAGCGCGCCCGGCCATCACGGGCGCGCTGCCCTCGAGCGTCGGGTACGGCCAGGCCCAGGTCGTCGGGACACCGGACGGCCCCGGAATCACGAAGGTAACGCTTATCGGCCTCGGTTCGGTGACGCATGCCTTCGACCAGAGCGCGCGTCTGGTTCCCCTGAGCTTCTCGCCAGCGGCCAAGGGTCTGTCGATTACTCTCCCGGCGAGCCCCACGATTGCCCCGCCCGGCCCATACATGCTCTTCCTGGTGAACGCAGACGGCGTGCCTTCTGCGGGACGGATCATGCTGCTTCAATAAGCGTAGCCGCCTTCACCGGATCGGAGAGAACGCTGCGGGCTTGAGGATGCGGTTTTCCTGCGCCACGAGCAGCTGGGCCACCTTCTGCAGGTAGCGCTTCCAGTCGGGGTCCTGCGCCATGCGCTCGCGCCTCGCAGCGCGGTCGTCGAGGCTGTCGTAGCCCCACATGAAGACGACCTGGTTGAGATTGCCGGTCTCGGCCGAAAAATATCCGATGAACTTTCCGAGGTAGCGCTGCTGGATCGGGAGGCCTTCCTCGCCGTACAGCTTCACCATCTCGGAGACCTTGCCGGGGTGCACGGTGTAGGTGCGTTGTTCGACGATCATGATTATTCCTTTGCAGTGATGCTGCCGCGGTCGATCGCGACGATGCGGTCGACCATGCGTTGAGAGTACTGCAGGTTGCATTCGGAGAGTATCACCGTCATGCCCTCCTTCTTCAGGCCCGCGATCACGTCGGCGAGCCGCTGCGCGAGCGCCGGCGCCACGCCTTCGAAAGGTTCGTCGAGCAGCAGCAGCCGGGTGCCGCAGACGAGCGCGCGAGCGAGCGCCGCGAGTTTCTGCTGGCCGCCGGAGAGCTGCAGGCCTTTGCGCGAGGCGAATTCCCGTACCTCGGGGATCAAGGCGTAAACTTTTTCCAGACGCGCGCGGCTGTCGGGCACGCGCGCCGCCCACGCCGGCACCAGCACGTTCTCCTCGACCGTGAGCTCGGGCACGAGGCGCCGGTCCTCGGGCATATAGCCGATGCCCAGCCGCGTGCGCGCGTGCGTCGGCGTCGCGAGCAGATCGATGCCGTCGAAATTCACCGAGCCGCTCGAGGCCTTGAGCAGGCCCATCAGGCTCTTCATGAGCGTGGTCTTGCCCGCGCCGTTTCGCCCGATCAGTCCCGCCATGCTCCCGCCGGGCAGCTCGAGCGAAACCTCGCGCAGGATCTGCACGGCCCCGATCGCGACGTTGAGCGCGGCTATCCTAAGCACGGGGCGCCCGCTCGTCCTGGCCATGGGGCTCGCCGACCACGTAGCGCCGCACGTCCGGGTCGCCGAGCACGGCGTCGGGACGACCGTCGGCAATGATCCGGCCGTCGTAGAACGCGAGCACGCGCCCGGCGAAGCGGCTGACGACTTCCATGTCGTGCTCGACGAAGATCACGGTAACGCCCTCGGCCTTCATCGCCTTCATCACCATTTCCATGATGCCGAATTTTTCTTCGGCCGAGATGCCGCTGGTGGGCTCGTCGAGCAGGAGCACCCGCGGCCTCGCGGCCAGGGTGAGCGCGATATCGAGGAGCTTGCGTACGCCTCCGGGCAGCACCTGCGTGTTCCTGTTGCGATACTCCATCAGACCGAAACGCTCGAGAATGCGCTCGGCGACCTCCTCCGCCGGCGCGTCGTGTCCGGGCACGTTCTGCCGCGCGCGCGATAGCGAGAAGAATCCGCCCCGGCCGGCGTTGTGCAGCATGATGCCCAGCGCCGTCAGCATATTCTCGTGCACGCTGAGCGAGCCGTAGAGCTGGGGAATCTGGAACGACCGGAGAATGCCCAAGCGGGTGATCTCCCGCGGCGCAAGCGCCGTGATGTCGCGTCCCTCGTAGTGGATGCCGCCGGAGTCGGGCTTTATATAGCCCGTGATCATGTTGATGAAGGTCGTCTTTCCCGCACCGTTGGCGCCGATCAGCCCGACGACCGAGTCCAATTCGATCGCGGCGTTGATGTCCGCCGCCGCAGTGATCGCACCGAAATTCTTGTTCACGCCACGGGCGGCGAGGATGGTGCTCATGTCAGGCGGTCCTTCGCCGCACGAACAGCGACCACAGGCCCTCTGGCAGGAAGACGATCACCAGGAGCAGCGCGGTCCCCAGGCTCATCTGCCAGGTGTGCGGCGACAGATCGTAGGCCAGGCCATGGATCGCACCGAAGAGCAATGCGCCCAGGAAGGGCGCGAGCACGCTGCCGGTGCCGGCCAAGATGGCGATGAAGATGAATTCGCCCGAGGTGGTCCAGTAGGCCATCTCGGGATCGATATGGCCGACCGTGGTCGCCGCCAGCGCACCGCCCACGCCAGCGAGCGTCGCGGCGATCACGTACTGGACGTGGATCGCGTAGCGCACCGACGCCCCCATGTACTCGACGCGGATCTCGTTGTCCTTGATCGCGGGCGCGAGGCGCCCGAGCGGCGTCTTGAGGAAAAGATGAACGAGAGTCGCCGCGCCCAAACCCGCGAACGCGGCCGCAACCGCCACCGCGTAGCGCACCCAGTCGGCGGCCGGGCGCACGCCGAAGAGGGTCGATCGCGCGACGTTCAGTCCGTCGGTCGACCCAAGCGCTTCGCTCTTCACGATCAGGCCGTAGAGAATCATCGACAGGGCGAGGCTCAGGAGTCCGAAGAAAATACCGCGGTATTTCGCCAGCAGGAATCCGAGGACGAAAGCGACCAGCGCCGCCATCGCCGCGCCCGCGATCATCTGCAGGAACACGTCGCTCACGCCGAAGGCGCGCCCGAGACCACCGGCCGTATACGCGCCTATGCAGTAGTAGAGCGCCTGTCCGAAGGAGACGAGACCCGCGCGCAGAAGCAGCATTAATCCCAGCGCGACCAACCCCTGTGCGAACGCGATAGTGAGAATGAAAAGCGCCCATTGCGGCAGCAGTGGGCCGCCGGCGATCACGGCGGCAAGCGCCGCACCGAGCAGGAAAAGCATGCGGTCGCGCTTCATATCCTGCGCGGCTCCACGAGACTGAACAAACCCCTGGGCCGGAACGCGAGCACGACCGCCATCACGGAGTAGATGACGAAGAGCTCCACCTGCGGCATGTAGTGGACCGAGACCGAGCGCGCGAGGCCCACGATCACCGCGCCGAGCGCGGCGCCGGGCACGCTGCCCAGGCCGCCGATCACGACGACGGCGAACGACAGCACGATCACGTCGACGCCCAGGCCGGGCACCACCGACACCGTCGGCGCGGTGAAGCTGCCGGCGATCGCGGCGAGCATCGAGCCGAAGGTGAAGGTGACGAGATAGAAGCGTCCGACGTTCACCCCCATCGCGCGACTCATCTCCGGATCGTGGATCACGGTGAGCAGCAGCTTGCCGACGCGCGTGCCGCGCAGGATCCACGCAAGGCCTCCGCCCGAGACGAGCGCGAGGCCGACGAGAATCAGGTTATAGGTCGGATAGCGCAGCCCGCCGATCTCGAAGCTGCCGAGGAGCGCGTAGGGCTGGGCGACGAAATACGGGTCCACGCCCCAGATCAGCTTGATCGTGTCCTCGAGGATGAGGAAAAGCGCGTAGGTGATGAGCAGGATCACCACCTCGTCCTTCGCGTACATGAAGCGCAGCAGCCCGCGCTCG
>DATHHS010000341.1:0-4091 GCA_035317085.1 Burkholderiales bacterium | reverse complement strand
CAGGCGCGCGTGGATACGGTCGGCGGCATGCCGGTCGTCGCCGCGTGCGAAACCCCGTTCCACGGGATTCGCGGTCTGATCAAGCGCGCGAGCGATATCGCTCTCGCATCGGCGATCCTGGCGCTGATCCTGCCCTTCATGCTCGCCATCGCAATCGGCGTAAAACTGAGCTCTCCCGGGCCGGTTCTCTTCAAGCAGCGCCGCTACGGGCTCGACGGCAAGGAGATTCTCATCTACAAGTTCCGCACCATGACCGTGCTCGAGGATGGAAAGGTGATCAGGCAGGCCACGCGCAACGACCGGCGCGTCACCCGTTTCGGCGCCCTTCTGCGGCGAACCTCGCTCGACGAGCTGCCGCAGTTTTTCAACGTGCTGCAGGGTCGCATGAGCGTCGTCGGTCCGCGCCCGCACGCGGTGGCGCACAACGAGATGTACCGCGGTTTGATCAAGGGCTACATGATCCGGCACAAAGTGAGGCCGGGGATCACGGGCCTCGCGCAGGTCAACGGTCTGCGCGGAGAAACCGATACGCTCGACAAGATGCAGGCGCGCATCGAGCATGATCTCGCTTACCTGAGAAACTGGTCCCTGCAACTCGATTTGCAGATAGTGGTGAAGACGGTCTTCGTCTTGCTCAAAAAGCAAGACGCTGTTTGAGCCTCTAGGCCGGCTGGCGCCTGAAGCGATAGCCCATGCCGCGCACGGTCTCGATCAGTCCTTCGTGACCGCTCGGGGCGAGCACCTGGCGCACTCTGCGGATATGGACGTCCACGGTGCGCTCCTCGACAAAAACGTGATCCCCCCAGACTTCATCGAGAAGCTGGGCGCGGCTGAAGACCCGGTCGGTGTGAGTCATGAAGAAATGCAACAGGCGGAATTCAGTCGCCTTGAGATCGATTTTCTGGCCATTTCCCGTGATCCGATGCGCGGCCGGATCGAGCCTCAAGCCTGCGATTTCGACGACTTCATCGCTGAGCAGCGGCGCGCGCCGGCGTATCACGGCCTTGATTCGCGCGAGCAACTCGCGTGGGGAGAAGGGTTTGGTGATGTAATCGTCCGCGCCGGCTTCGAGCCCCGTAATCTTGTCCGTCTCCTGTGAACGGCCCGTCAGCATGATGATCGGGATGTCCTTGGTGCGCTGATCGGTGCGCAGTTGCCTGGCAAAGCTCACTCCGGTCGCGTTGGGAAGAATCCAGTCGAGCAGCACCAGATCCGGCAGCACTTCGCGGATGGCCGCCACGGCCTCGGGTACGTTGGCCGCGCGCATCACCTGGTGTCCGGCACGCTCGAGGTTAACCGCGATCAGCTTCTGGGTTATCGGCTCGTCTTCGACTACAAGTATTGCGCCGCTCATGATCTAAATGGCCTCCCTTGAGATGTACCAAACCATCGCGTGGCCCATGATAGTGCGCCGGCTCCCCGCTCACTATCGCGAGAGCTTGATATTTTTGTGGAGAATCGGCGGCCGGATGTGGCCGTCCAACTACATGCCGCCCGCTCGCCCGGTTTGAAACGCCAGCCGGCGGACGGAAGGCGCTTGCCCTATATGAGTTGCTGCTTGACGGCGTAACGGACGAGCGCAGCGTTGTCCGTCAGCTTCAATTTCTTGAGTATGCGCGCCCGGTAGGTGCTGATGGTGCTCGGGCTCAGGAACATTTCCTCCGCGATCAGGTTGATCTGCTTGCCGGACGCGAGCAGCCACATCACCCGGTACTCACGGTCGGAGAGAGATTCGTGCAGGGGTTTTTCGGCATCGGAGGCCAGATCGGTTGCAAGCTTCTCCGCAAAGCTCGCGCTGACATACTTGCCTCCGTTCGCCACTTTGCGAATGGCGGCCGTCAACTCCTCGCCGGCGGTTTCCTTGTTTATATAGCCTGAACCGCCCGCCTTGAACACTTGCGCGGCATGCGCTTCCTCGGGAAACATGCTCAGAACAAGCACGGGGCGGCCCGGGTGGCGGCGCTTTATTTCCTTGATGAGCTCCACCCCGCTTCGGCCGGGCATGGAAAGATCGACAATGGCGACATCCCACTCGAGCTTGCGAGCAAGCTCGAGCGCTTCGTCGCCGTTCTTGGCCTCGCCGACCACATCCATGTCGTGCTCCGACGCCAGGATCTCTTTCAGACCGCGCCGAACGACCGCGTGGTCGTCTGCAATCAGAATTCTCATGGCGTAGCCTCCCCGGAAACGATCAAATTCTACTTCAAGCCGAGCGGGATGGACACTCTCGCCTGGGTCCCCTTGTCCGGAAACCCGGCGATTTCGATGGCCCCGCCAAAGGGAAGGACTCGCTCCCGTATTCCCAGAAGCCCGAGCGATTTCGAGCTGTAGACCTCGGACTCCGCGATCCCCTTGCCGTTGTCTTCGACCTTCAATACGAGGGTGCCGGACTCCACCCGCATGGCGACATCGATCCTGGTTGCATTCGCGTGGCGCGCGACGTTCGTCAGCAATTCCTGAAAAATGCGGAACGCCGCCGTCGATCGTTCCCGATCGAGCACCGGCACGTCCGAAGGCACAGACAGCACGCAGCGCAGCCCCGTGCGCTTGCGAAAATCCGCTGCGTGCCACTCGATGGCGGCGGTCAACCCCAGCTGGTCCAGCACCTCCGGCCGCAGCCGGGAGGCGATCCTGCGCACGGACTGAATGGTGTCGTCGATCAGGTCGAACATCGATTTCGCCTTCTCGGCGAGCGCCGGCTGATCCTTGGGCAGCCTGTTCGCGACCCAGGTCAAATCCATTTTCAGCCCGGTCAGCGCCTGGCCGAACTCGTCATGGATTTCGCGCGCGATCCGCGTCCATTCCTCCTCGCGTACCGAATGCAAATGAGCCGCCAGCGCGCGCAGATTCTCCTCCGATTTCCTCAGATGTTCTTCAATTCGCCTGCGTTCGGCTATCTCCCGGATCAATACCGCATTCTTGTTATGGAGCTCGACGAAGACCGATATTTTGGATTTCAGGATTTCCGGCACCAGCGGCTTGACAATGTAGTCCACCGCTCCCGCTTCGTAGCCACGAAACACCGAGTGCACGTCGTCGGAGGCGCCCGTCAGAAAGATAATCGGGGTATGCCGCGATCGCTCGCGCTCCCTGATCAATCTGGCGGTTTCGAAGCCGTCCACCCCCGGCATGCGCGCGTCCAGCAGGATGGCCGCGAAATCCTGTTTCAGGACGGAGCGCAACGCGTCTTCCCCGGAATTTGCGGCGACGACTCTTTGCCCAAAGCTTTGCAGGAGTTCCCGCAGCGCGAGGAGGGTCTGCGGGTCGTCATCGACAATCAAAATGCTCGCTTGCGACAAACCTGTGTCCACCGCCTGCTCCCAGTTTGGCTGTTCGGCCAGACCCGGTCACAACAGGAGTCCGTCGCCGGCCACCTTCGCAATATACGCCGCCGACACATACGCCGCCGCTTGATGCCCAGGACAAGGACAGTAATCCATTCGGCTGATAGAGTCCCGGAGGCCGGCACAACGCAACCTCAGGGTCGCAATACGCCTATCCGGAACGAGCCAAGCCTCGGGCTGCAAAAGCGACCGCCTTCGCCATTGCCGCGCCGAGCTTCGTCGGCGGCCCGCCAGCCCGGGTATATATGGCGACAGTGAGCGAGGGCGCCGGCTCGGCGATCTTGATCTCCTGCAAGGATTCGCGCGCGAGCGGCGAGGCCAGCATCCGGCGCGAGGCCATCGTCAGCATATCGGTTTTCGCAACTACGCCAACGACGGTATTGAAGGACTCGCACTGCACTGCCTGCCGAGGCAACGGCAGGCCGGCCGAAGAGAAGGCCTTGGCAAGCGGACCGCCCGGCAGATCGCCCAACCAAAGCGAAAGCCAGTCCGCGCCCGCGAGCTCGGCCAGCGACCGGGCATGGCGCAGCGGATGCCCTTTGCGCGCCACCACAGCGAATTCCTCGCGATAGAGCGGTCGCGACGTCAATGCCGGATCGAGCTTACTCTCGAGCCTCGGGCCCAGGGCGAAATCGAGGCTGCCGTCGCGCACCAGAGGCAGCAGCGCCGGCGGAAATCCCTCGACGACGCGCACGCGCGCGCGCGGGAACTGCGCATGGAAGCGCGCCACCGCCTCCGGGGCGACCA
>DATHHS010000340.1:0-10618 GCA_035317085.1 Burkholderiales bacterium | reverse complement strand
GCCGAGGGCATCTACGCCGTATACGATCTTGGCGGCGGCACTTTCGATATCTCGATCCTGAAACTTTCGAAAGGCGTCTTCGAGGTGATGGCGACCAACGGCGACGCCGCGTTAGGTGGCGACGATTTCGACCAGCGGCTGTTCTGCTGGGTGGTGGAACGCGCCAAGCTCGCACCTCTTTCCGCAGAAGACACGCGGGCCCTGCTCATGAAGTCGCGCATCGCCAAGGAGTTTCTCACGGCTTATCCGGAGGCGCGGATCTCCGCGACGCTCGCGAGCGGCGAGACGGTGGACGTGACCGTCACGCAGAAGGAGTTCCAGGACATGACCCGGCCCCTCGTGACGAAGACCCTGGGGCCGACGCGCAAGGCGCTGCGCGACGCGCGCCTGGAATGGAGCGAGGTGAAGGGCGTGGTGATGGTCGGCGGCGCAACGCGAATGCCGCACGTGCAGCAGATGGTCGCAGAGCTTTTCGGCCAGGCGCCGCTCAACAATCTCGATCCGGACAAGGTGGTCGCGCTTGGCGCCGCGATCCAGGCCAACGTCCTCGCCGGCAACAAGGCATCCGGCGACGACTGGCTGCTGCTCGATGTCATCCCGCTCTCCCTAGGCATCGAAACAATGGGTGGGCTCACGGAAAAAGTCATCCCGCGCAATTCCACGATCCCCGTGGCGCGCGCGCAGGAGTTCACCACCTACAAAGACGGCCAGACCGCGATGAGCATCCACGTGGTGCAGGGCGAGCGCGAGCTCGTGTCCGACTGCCGTTCGCTCGCAAGGTTCGAG
Source organism: Burkholderiales bacterium (assembly GCA_035317085.1). GTDB lineage: Bacteria > Pseudomonadota > Gammaproteobacteria > Burkholderiales > SG8-39 > VBDM01. The sequence goes on along the minus strand of DATHHS010000340.1, from coordinate 9,832 downwards.
TTGCGCGGCATTCCGCCCCTGGTCGCCGGCGCCGCGCGCATCCGCGTCACCTTCCAGGTGGACGCGGACGGCCTGCTCTCGGTCTCGGCGCGGGAAGCGACCACCGGCGTCGAGGCGGCGATCGCGGTCAAGCCTTCCTATGGGCTCACCGATGAGCAGATCACGCAGATGCTCAAGGACTCGTTCGACCATGCCAAGGACGACGTGCATCTGCGCGCCTTGAAGGAACAGCAGGTCGAAGGCGGGCGCATGCTCGAGGCCACCGAAGCCGCGCTGCGCGAGGACGCCGACCTGCTTTCCGCGGAAGAATCGGCCGCGCTGCGCTCGGAGCTCGACGCGCTGCGCAAGACGCTCTCCTGCACCGAGCATCGCACCATCAAGTCGGCGATCGAGCGCGTCAACCGCGCCACCGAAAGCTTTGCCGGCCGGCGCATGGACCGCTCCATCAAGCGCGCGCTCGCCGGCAGGAAAGTCGAGAGCTTCTAGCGCCTCATGCCGCAGATCGTCGTCCTCCCGCACGAAGAGCTGTGTCCCGACGGTGCCGTCATCGAGGCAAAATCGGGCGTCTCCATTTGCGACAGCCTGTTGCAGAACGGAATCGAGATCGAGCACGCCTGCGAGAAATCCTGCGCCTGCACCACCTGTCACGTGGTCGTGCGCCAGGGTTTCGAGACGCTGGATCCCTCGGAGGAAAAAGAGGACGACATGCTCGACAAGGCCTGGGGGCTGGAGCCGAATTCGAGGCTGTCCTGCCAGGCGCTCGTCACGAACAGCGATCTCACCATCGAGATTCCCAAGTACACCATCAACATGGTCAAGGAAATCAAGACATGAAGTGGACCGACACCCTCGAAATCGCCATCGCGCTTTCGGAGAAGCATCCGGACGTAGACCCGCTGACCGTGCGTTTCACCGACCTGTTCAAGTGGGTGAGCGAGCTCGAAGACTTCGAAGACGATCCGAAGCACTGCGGCGAGAAGATTCTCGAGGCGATCCAGATGGTCTGGATCGACGAGGTCGAGTAAGCGTTTCGGTCAGTGCGGGTACGCTTCGCGATCGTCCGGATCGAAAGCTAGGGCTGCCGCTCCCGCTTTGCCCCGCTCTTTGCTTTGTCGGCTTGCTGCGGCGTTTCGTCCGGCTTCTTGTAGTCGCCGATGACGCTTTTCAGCGGACAGACGCTGAATGCCGGGCATTTCTTGCAGCCGACTGCTATAGCGATAGGACACAGGGTCATCTCAGTTCTCCTTTCGTAGGCGTTCCTGCCTCAGGCAATGCAATGCCAGGCCGGTCGGCCGTGCGTTGCACTCAACGTCGTCTGGGTTCTCGCAGCGCCGGGTTGAGCATGTCCAGATCGGCCTGAACCTGTTCTCGGCTTCGTTCGTAGATCAGCTCCCGCCCGCGCACGCTTCCGGCGTATGAGAGGCCCATGCGCGTCGGCGTCAGGTCGCACTTGACGTTGTGAATGCCTTCGCCGAGCACGATCTCTATGCGGTCGGCCCGCTTGCTGTAGACCACGACGTCCAGGGTCTGCCCGGTTTCGGTTACGCGTACCTTGATCTTCTCCGGGGCCATATCTGTTTCCTCCTGAGTATCGGTTAGGCCTTCGCTTCGTCGAGCAGCTTCTCGAAGCGCCGGTCGGGGCACAGCCAGATCGCGGCAACCAGCACGTACAGGCCGCCCGAGATCCAGGGCTCAACGAAGGCCAGCGGAATCGCGACGACGTAAATCACGAGCGAAATCTTTCCCTTGAAGTCCTTCCCCAGCGCCCTGGCGAACGGCGAATCCTTGCCGTGCGAAGCCAGAAGCACGAGCGTCAGGATGGTGTACGCGCACGCCGCGCCGAGCAGAACGAACCCATAGGCGGCGACCGTGACCGCGGCAAAGTGATTTTCGTCCATCCACCCCGTGACGAAGGGCACGAGCGACAGCCAGAACAGCAGATGCAGGTTCGCCCACAGCGTCGCGCCGTTTACGTGATGGACCGCATGGAACATGTGGTGGTGATTGTTCCAGTAAATTCCCGTAAACACGAAGCTGAGCACATAGCTCAGGAATACCGGAACGAGCGGCATGAGCGCCTTCGGATCGGCATCGTGCGGAACCTTCAGTTCCAGCACCATGATCGTGATGATGACCGCGATCACGCCGTCGCTGAAGGCTTCCAGCCGCGCCTTGTTCATGCGTCCCCTCCTGACTCGAGATGCCGCGTCACTCCAAGGCCCTGCATCCGTGTTTGATCGCTGCGGAGTATGTGCTCCACATGCGCCCGGTGCAAGCCGGGCAGCCACGTAGTGATAGCATTCGCGATACGCCGGTTTTCTTCATCACGGAAAGGGAGGGGTGCCTGCGATGCCTGCCCGCTGTACTCATTTGAAATCTGTAAAGACGGACGCGCCCAATACCGACGGCTGCGAGGAATGCCTCGCCATGGGAGACAGCTGGGTGCACCTTCGCCTGTGCCGGGAGTGCGGGCACGTCGGCTGCTGCGACGATTCGAAGAACAAGCACGCGACCAAGCATTTCAAGAAGACAAAGCATCCGGTCATGACCTCGCTCGAGCCGGGCGAGAGCTGGAGCTGGTGCTATGTCGACGAGATCGACATGGAGCTCGAATGAGCGGGGAGGCCGGGAGCGGGGAAACCGCGCCGCCCAATCCCATCGAAGCCCGCTGGGGACAGGCCTTTCCCACGCTGACCCCCGCGCAGATCGCTCGCCTCGAGCCGCACGGAAAAAGGATACGCATAAGCAAAGGCCAGGTGCTGGCCGAACCCGGCGACCGCCACCGCCTGATGTTCGTCATCCTTTCGGGGAGCGTGGAGATCGTGCGCCCCGGCCTTGCCGGGGAAGAACTGATCGTGGTGCACGGGCCGGGCCAGTTTTCCGGAGAGATGAGCACTTTGCGCGGCATCGCGAGCGTGGTGCGTGCCCGCGTTCGCGAGGAAGGCGAAGTGCTCGCGATCGACGGCGACCATCTGCGCCAGCTCGTCCAGACCGACGCCGAGCTGAGCGAAATCTTCATGCGCGCTTTCATCCTGCGCCGCGTGGGACTGATCGCCTCCCAGAGCGGCGATGTCATCCTGATCGGCTCCAGCCACTCGGCCGGCACGCTGCGCCTGCAGCAGTTCCTCACGCGCAACGCCTTTCCCTACATCAGCATCGACGCCGAAAAGGACCCGTCGGCGCAGGCGCTGCTCGAGCGCTTTCACGTGAGCGTGGACGACATTCCGGTCGTGCTCTGCCGCGGCGAGACCATGCTGAAGAATCCCAGCAACGAGGAGCTCGCCGCATGTCTGGGCATGAATCCGCAGATCGACGATGCAAAGATCCGCGACCTGGTCGTGATCGGCGCCGGCCCCGCCGGACTGGCCGCCGCGGTGTACGGCGCCTCCGAGGGGCTCGATGTGCTGGTGCTCGAAGCGAGCGCACCCGGAGGGCAGGCCGGCTCGAGCTCGAAGATCGAAAACTATCTGGGCTTTCCGACCGGCATTTCCGGGCAGGCGCTGGCCGGACGCGCACTGGTGCAGGCGCAGAAGTTCGGCGCCGAAATCACCGTCGCCAGCAGCGCCGTGCGCCTGCGCTGTGAGCAGCGGCCCTATGAAATCGACCTCTCGGACAAACACATCGTCAAGGCCCGCGCTATCGTCGTCGCAACGGGCGCGGAATACCGGCACCTGGCCGTCGAGAACCTGGAACGCTTCCTGAACGTGGGCGTGTATTACGCGGCAACGCCGGTCGAAGCGCGGCTGTGCAAGGCGGAAGAAGTCATCGTCGTCGGCGGCGGCAACTCGGCCGGCCAGGCCGCGGTGTTTCTCGCGGGCGGCTGCCGGCACGTACATGTGCTGGTGCGCTCCGATGGCCTGGCCAACAGCATGTCCCGCTACCTCATTCGCCGGATCGAGGAGAGTCCGAACATCACTTTGCACACGCGCACGCAGGTTTCGGCCCTGGAGGGCGGCACACGGCTGGAGCGGGTGAAGTGGCGGAACGGCGCGGGCAATGAAGAGACGCGCGAGATCGGGCACGTGTTCCTCATGACCGGCGCCGTGCCCAACACGCGCTGGCTGCAGGGATGCGTGGCCCTGGACGACAAGGGATTCGTGCGGACGGGATCGGACCTGCACGCCGAGGACCTCGTGCCGGCGCAGTGGCCCCAGGCGCGCGCGCCTCATCTGTTCGAAACCAACTGGCCCGGCATCTTTGCCGTGGGCGACGTGCGCTGCGGCAGCGTGAAGCGCGTTGCGGCGGCGGTGGGCGAAGGGTCGGCGTGCGTTCAACTCGTTCATCGCGTGTTGCACGAATGACTGATTCTTTTCTGCAAGGGAGATCGACATGTTCGGATTGACACCGCTCGGAGTGGTTCATACGGCGATCAGCCTGGTTGCCCTGGCTGCCGGACTCATCGCCTTCATTCGCGACAAGGAGATCTCGCCGAAAAACGACATCGGGAAGGCCTACGTGATCGCGACCATCCTCACCTGCCTGACCGCGCTCGGAATCTTCCAGCATGGCGGCTTCGGCAAACCCCACGCGCTGGCGATCATCACGCTCGCCGTGCTGGCGGTCGCTGCCGTGGCGGGAAAAACCCGCCTGTACGGGCGGGCATCGCCCTATGTGGAGACCGTCAGCTACTCGGCGACTTTTCTCTTCCACATGATTCCCGGTGTCACCGAGAGCGTGACCCGGTTGCCCCTGGGAGCGCCTCTGGTCACCAACCCCGAAGCGCCCGTGCTCCAGGCGGCAGCCGCGGCGTTTTTCGTCGCGTTCCTGATCGGCGCAACGTTGCAAGTCCTGCGGTTGCGCGCCAGGCTTGGAGGAACGGCGAACTGAGCCGGGTTATCCGCCTGAAAGCTCGGGCACAACGCGGGCTTCGCGGATCGGCAGATTGACGAGAGCCGCCGCGCTGGCGAGCGCGATGTCCGCGTACCACATCCAGAGGAAATTTCCGTTGCGCTCGATTGCAAGCCCGCCCAGCCAGGCGCCCAGGAAGCCGCCGATCTGGTGCGACAGGAGCGTCAGCCCGAAGAGCGTGGCGAGATAACGCGTGCCGAAGAGCTTGCCCACCAATCCCGCGGTGGGCGGCACGGTCGCGAGCCAGGTGAAGCCCAGCGCCGCGGCAAATATGTAAAACGTGAGCGGCGTTTTCGGCGCCAGCAGATAGAGAACGACCATGAGCGCGCGGCTGGCGTACATCAGCGCGAGCAGGTTTTTCATACGGTAGCGCTGTCCGAGCGCACCCGCAGTGAGGCTGCCGGCGATGTTGAACAGGCCGATCAGCGCCAGCGAATTCGAGGCCACGGTGGGCGGCAGGCTGCACAGCTGCACCTCGCCCGGCAAGTGCGTGACCAGGAACGCAATATGAAAACCGCAGGTGAAAAAGCCCGCGTTCAGGTAGAGGTAGCTCGGATCGCGGAACGCCGCGCGAAGCTGCTCGCGCAGTCCGATCCCCGGCGCGATGACTGATTGAGGAGACGCAGGCACCGCGTTCGCCGCGGGCTTCGCGCCGCGCTTGCGCAGCGGCAAGGCGAGGGGAATGGTCAGCAAGGTCGCGGCGGCCATGGTCAGCATGGCCGCGACCCAGCCCGCCGCGCCTATGATGAGTTGCATCAGGGGGGCGAACACGAACTGCCCCAATGAGCCGCCCGCGTTGATGAAGCCCGCCGCGAAAGAACGGCGCCCGGCGGGCAGGCGCTGCGCCGTGGCGCCGATCAGGATGGAGAAGCTGCCCGCGCCGGCACCGGCAGCGGTCAATATTCCCATCGTCAGCAGCAATCCCCACTGCGAATGCACGAAGGGCGTGAGCGCCAAGCCGAGCGCCAGCAGGATGCCGCCCGCGATGAGTATTTTCACCGACCCGAATTTGTCCGAAAACGCTCCGAAGACCGGCTGAACCGCGCCCCATACGAACTGCCCGACGGCCAGCGCAAAACTGATGGCCACGATGCCCAGGCCGGTGGAGGTGTTGATCGGCGACACGAACAAGCCGGTGGTCTGGCGCGCGCCCATCGTGATCATCAGGATCGCCGCCGAGCAAAGCAGCAGCAGCCAGACGCTGCGCGTGGAAGGTTCGGAGCTCAAGCGAAAGGCCTCAAAACGGCAAGGATAGCCGGAGAACGCCGCTTCGTTCAGCGAAACTTTGCGGTATGATCACGCCGCGATCATTCCAGACCGGATTTGAATAGGAGGAGACGCATGCCCCGCAACAACAAGCTGCTGGTTTCCGCTACCTGTCTCGCGTTCCTTTTCGGCTGCGGGTCGAGCCAGAAGAAAAAAGATACGCCGCCCCCTGCCGCCTCCACTTCGCCTCAAGCTGCCGCCTCGAGCTCGCCTCAAGCTGCAAGCGGCTCGAAACCCGCGCCCGCTCCGGCGAGAACAGACGGGCGAAAAGTGAAATCCAAGGATGGCAAGGTGGACGGTGAAATTTTCGGCACCCCTGCCGCCAAGAGCAAGTTTGCCAAACTGGAAATCGGGATGAGCAGGACCGTGGTCGAGAAATTGATCGGAGGGCCTGATGATTCGAGCAGCCACCCCACGGGGAGGCAATTCACGCCGTTTTATTTCGGCGGCGACACGCTGCATTACGACGCATACTACAAGAACGAAGGCCAGCTGATCTATTCCAACCCCAGCAGATACAGCGCCCCGGACACGCTGACGGTCATACTGGTCGACCGCAAGGCGACCGGCAAGCGCCCCTGACAGGTTCGACTCGAGCTTTTCCCCCTCAGGGCCTGGCAACGTAAAAGTAGTAGGTAGCCTTATAGGCGACCCGGGTTTCTTTGCCCGCCTGTGCCTGGCTGCAAGCTTCCGCCGGGGCTTTCCCGCCGACGGTATTGAGCCGTTGGATCCCTGCCGTGTGACCGAAGACGCCATTTTCAGAGCTGGTTTTTGCGTAGAGCAGCAGCCATGGAATGGCGTTCGCGTCCGGACCGGGGTCCTGCGCCCTGACTTCGCCGACAACCCGGCTTCCGTCATTCGATTCCCAGGTCGGTCCTGCGTAGTGTTTGCCTATCTTCTTGCCGGTATTGTCGAACAGATCGGCCTCCGGGGCTTTGAACACCCACTCGAACCGTGCCGGATCGGTCTTGCCGGCCTTGCACTCGTAAATCTGTACGCCGGTGGCTTGTGCCTCGAGCGATAACACTTGATTCGCCGGGACCTTGAGATTGTCGGGGACCACGGGAGGATAGGTTACGGCAATTGAAGCAGCACAGCCCGCGAGAATCGCGGCGAGCGATGCTCCTGCCATCGTGCATGTGTACGGGTTTTTCATGGTTCAAGCTCCTTGGGGTAGGCGCGCCGATTGCGATGGCGCCATTTTAAGGCAGCTTCAGCCACACGGTGGCGCGGAGCTGCGGGCGATCAATCCTGGGAACCCGGCACTTCGCGCCGATCACACTCCGATAGCGGCTTTGACTCGCCCGGCCGTGAGCGGCAGCTCGCGGATCCGCACGCCCGTCGCATCCGCGACCGCGTTGGCGAGGCACGCCGCCGTGGGGCCTTGCGTGGCTTCGCCGGTTCCGAGAAACGGCTGACCGGGCCGGTCGATCACGTGCACGTCGATGCGCTCGGGCACGGCCGCAAAGCGCAGGATCGGATAGCTGCTCCAGTCCCGGCTCGTGATCCGCGTGCCGTCGAACGTGACCGACTCGTACAAGGACCAGCTCAAGGATTGCAGGATGCCGCCTTCGATCTGGTTGCGGATGCCATCCGGATTGACGGCCTGGCCGCTGTCCACCGCCGCCATGGCGCGCACGACGCGGACGCGCCCGCTTTCGCGCTCCACTTCCACTTCGAACGCCACCGCAGCATAGGCTGCGAGATTCTTGTAGCGCGCGAAGGCAAATCCGCGGCCCCGGCCTTTCTGCGACCGATATTCGGACCAGCCGAAGCGGTCCGCCGCCGCCTGGATGACGTCGCGGGCCCGCGGGTCCTCCAGGTGGCGCAGGCGAAACTCGACGGGGTCTGCGCCGGCCGCCTTCGCCAGCTCGTCGACGAAGCTCTCGATCGAAAAAATATTCATGTAGGCGCCGAGCGATCGCAGCGCGGACACCCGCAGCGGCATGCCCGGCACGAAATGGTGGACGACGCGCGCGTTGCGGAACTTGTACAGCGGAATGGCGTTGCGATCGCCGCCGCCTTCAGGCTGCGGAATCCCCTTGGGGGGCGGCGGCGTAAAGGGCGTTTGAAGCTGCTGTGCCGAGGCGAGATATCCGGCGGGGCCGGGACGGGTCGAGTGCGTATTGCTCCACACCTCGTATTGCCAGTCGGCGACCCTGCCGTTGCCGTCGAGCGCCGCCCTGGCCTGGGTGATCATGGCGGGACCGTAGGGTTCCCAGGTGTGCTCCTCCTCGCGCATCCATTGAATCCGGACCGGGCGTCCGGGAAAGGCGTGCGCAAGCAGCGCGGCATCGGCGCCGGCGTCGTCGGCGGCGTTGTGCCCGTAGCAGCCCGAGCCTTCCATGTGGACGCAGCGCACGCGCTCCTTCGGAAGGCGCAACATTTCGGCGATCGCGTCGCGCAGCGGATAGACGCCCTGACTGTGGGTCCATACCGTCAGGGCGCCGTCGCGAAACAGCGCGACCGCGCAGGAAGGGCCGATCGATCCGTGCATCTGATACGGACGGAGGTAGGTCGCCTCCAGCGTCCGCGTCCCGGAACCGGGCGCGGTGCGTGTGTCGAGAATCGCGGTATCCTGCGACGGCAGGCGCTGCATGAGGGAATAGATATCGTCCTGCGCCGGCAGCGTGGGCCGCTCTTCCCAGCTCGCCGCAAGCGCGAGCGCGCGCATGGCGGCGACCGCCTGAAATTCGCGCTCTGCGATGACCGCGACGTAGTTTCCGTCGCGAACGATCTTCAGCACGCCGGGCATTTTGCCGGCTGCGTCCGTATCCAGCTTTCCAAGCCGCGCGCCCGGGCTCGGCGCACGGACCACGCGCGCGTGCACCATGTCCGGCAGCCGCAGATCCTGTACGTAGCTCGCGCTGCCTGTGACTTTGCCGGGAATGTCGACGCGCTCTATCGGCTTGCCGATGAGGGCATGGGCGCCCGGGTCTTTCAATTTCGACGAAGCCTGCGCGCGCACATGCAATTGCTGGCCGCCGACCAGCTCGCCATATCCGAGGCGGCGTCCGTCTTCGGCGCGCACTTCGCCGTTCTGCACCGTCAACCGGTCCGCAGGAACATCGAAGCGGCGTGCCGCGAGGCCGACGAGGATTTCCCGGACCTGCGCCGCGGCATTCATGATGGCCGTGCCGCTGTCCTGCATCGAGTGGCTGCCCGCGGTATAGCCTTCGTTCGGAGTGCGTTGCGTGTCGGCCGTGATGAGATCGATCCGCTTGAAATCGACCGAGAGTTCTTCCGCGGCCACCTGGATGAGCGCGGTTTTTATGCCCTGTCCCAATTCCGCCTTGCCCGTGAACACGGTGATGCTGCCGTCGGCGTCGATGCGGATCCAGGAGTCGAGCATCGGTTCGTCTTTTAGGCTCCCTGGAAGAGGGACCTTCTCCTGACCTGCGGCAGCATTCGGGTCTTTCCCCTGAGCGGAAAGCAGCCGCGGAAAAAGGGAGAAACTGACGATCAGCGCGCCCCCGCCCGCGAGAAAACGGCGACGGGAGACCGACACGGCGGCGAGGGGATCGATCATCGACCGGTTCCCTTCGCGTTGCCGGCCGATGCTTTTTGCATGGCGAGCGCGGCGCGGCCTACCGCGCGCAGGATGCGCATGTGCGTGCCACATCGGCACAGGTTCGGGCTCAGGGCTTCCCGGATCTCGGCCTCCGAGGCCGAGGGATTCTTCTCGAGCAGCGCCTGAGCGCGCATCATCATTCCCGGG
>DATHHS010000339.1:0-15301 GCA_035317085.1 Burkholderiales bacterium | reverse complement strand
GAGGTGCTGGGACCGCACGTGCAGCAGAAGGGTTCTCTGGTGGACGCCGCAAAGACGCGCTTCGACTTCTCGCACGACGCGTCGATGAGCGATGAGCAGATCCGGCGTGTCGAGGCGATGGTCAATAAGGAAATTCTCCGGAACGAGGTGACTTCGGCGCGCATCATGAAGTTCGACGAAGCGGCCAAAGTCGGTGCCATGGCGCTGTTCGGAGAAAAGTACGGCGACGAGGTGCGCGTGCTCGACATCGGCTCCTCGCGCGAGTTGTGCGGCGGCACGCACGTGGCGCGTACCGGGGACATCGGCTTGTTCAAGATCACTTCGCAAGGTGGGGTCGCGGCGGGTGTGCGCCGCGTCGAGGCGGCCACCGGCGAGGGCGCGCTCGCCTGGGTGCAGGAAATGGAAGACGAACGCCATTTTGTCGAAGGCTTCTATCAGGCGACCGGTGGTGCACTGAAGGAGAAGCTCAAGGCGGAGCGCGAGGAAAAAAGGTCGCTGGAAAAGGAGCTCGCGCGCCTGAAGTCCAAGCTCGCATCGAGCCAGGGTGAAGACTTGGCCGCGCGGGCGGTCGACGTGAAGGGCGTCAAGGTCCTTGCTGAGACGCTGGACGGTGCGGACGCGAAGACGCTGCGCGAAACGCTCGACAGCCTGAAGAGCAGGCTGAAATCAGCCGCGATCGTGCTTGGATCGACCGAAGGCGACAAGGTGACCCTGATCGCCGGGATCACCGCCGACTTTACGGCGAAGCTCAAGGCCGGCGAGCTCGTCAATTTCGTCGCGCAGCAGGTGGGTGGGAAGGGTGGGGGCCGGCCGGATATGGCCCAGGCCGGGGGCAACGACGCGTCGAAACTCGCGGGGGCCCTGCAGTCGGTCAAGGGATGGGTCGAGCAGCGTCTGTGAGAAATCGAGGAGAGTAAGCCCATGAAAATCGCAGCGGTCCTGATCGCAGTTGTCCTGCTCGTCGCAGGATATTTCCTCTTCGTGTTCAATTGGAGCTACTCGGAAGGCGAGCGCGCCGGGTGGATTCAGAAATTCTCCAGCAAAGGATGGCTGTGCAAGACCTGGGAGGGGGAAATGGCGATGGTGTCGATGCCCGGCTCGATGTCCGAGAAGTTCCCCTTTACGGTCTGGGACGAGGCGACCGCCGAACAGATCAACAAGCTGATGGGCAAGCGCGTTTCGCTCCATTACGAAGAAAAGATCGGGATTCCGACGAGTTGCTTCGGCGAGACCCGGTACTACGCGACCAAAGTCAGCGCGGTTGATGAAATCCCGCTCGCGCCGGGCGTGGTTGTACCGATACCGCAAGCCCCCGTGGTGCCGCCGGCGCCGGCCAAGCAGTAGATCTCCAGCAACGCGACTTAAGATTGCTTCACTATAGGCGGGAAAACCGCCGCGCAAGCGGCGGTCGGGGCTTTGAAACAGGCCGCGCGAGCTCGATGCGCGGCCGGTCGTTAAAACCCGATGCGCTGCTTTTTCGGCGAGCGGACGTCGCCGATGTCGGAGATGTCGATTTCGTCGCGGCCCGCGAGCTTCGCGTTGCCGAACGCGTTCATGATGGCGCGGCGCATTTCCCGGGGCGAGAGCTCCGCGAAGCGGTCCTGGACTTCCTGCGCGAGCCTTTCCGGAAAATCCTTGCCCCAGTCGTGGCCGCCGCGAATCTCGCCGTAAATCGCTTGCGCGATGCGGGCTGAACCGTCCCGGTCGGGCGAGGCGACCTCGTAGACGTTCATGCGGTTGAGGATCGGGTCCGGTATCCTGGATTCGTCGTTTGCGGTGGCAATCCACACGACGCCCGAGGCATCGATCGGGATCTCGACGAATTCATCCACGAACTCGGCCGCGGTATCGCGCTCGAGCAGCATGTACAGCGCGCCCAGGGGATCGTACTGATTGTCGCCGCCCGCCTTGTCGAGTTCGTCGACCATGATCACCGGGTTGGCGTAGCTGCCGTTCAGAATCGTCTCGAATACCTTTCCGGGCTTGGCGTTCTTCCATTGCGACGAGGCCCCGGAGATCACCCAGCCGGCGGTCATCGTACTCATCGAGCACAGGCCGAAGCCCGTGGAGACGAGTTGTGCGAGGCGCCGGCCGAAATAGGTCTTGCCGATTCCCGGCTCTCCGAGCAGAAGCATCGGCGGCAACTCCAGGCAGTCGTTGGAGGAAGCGCATAGCGCGATGTGCTTCTTGACGTCATCGAGGACTTCCGTGAAATTGGGAAGTTCGTCGTAGAGGCTCTCCATCGCCGGAATCCCCGAGGGCTTCACCATGAGCCGGGTGCCGCCCGCCTTGATCATTTTTTCGTAAGTGGATTTCAGCGCATCGTTCGCCGAAGCGGAAAGCTCCTGCAGCGCGCGGTCGACTTCCGCGACGTCATAGACATCCTTGAATCCTCCGATCGGGATGTTGACCGCTGCTGTCGTCATTCTGGTTGCCTCCGTGACCACAAACTATCATGCAAGATCGATGCCCACAAACCTATCTGACATCTTCAACGGCCGGTAGTTTCGCGGCGTTGACCGGAAGTTCTGGCACTCTCGCATCGCGTCTGCCAATCGCGCGACTTTGTCGGCGCTCGGAGGAAATGTATGAGCGGACGTCGTCGATGCGAATCGCTGTATCGAATGCAGATGGCGCTGCGCCGACCGCCGTGGATTTATTCGGGTAAAATTCAAACTTTTCAGCTTCTTAGAGAACGCCTGCAGCACCGGCCTCAGCCATGCACTTCAAAGTCGACGACGTCAGAATTCGGGAAATCAAGGAGCTCGCGCCTCCGGTGCAGCTGCTGCGCGAGTTTCCCTGCTCGGAGAAAAGCGAGGAGCTGACCTATCACACGCGGCAAGCGATTCACCGCCTCCTGCATGGGCCGGACGACAGGATGCTGGTCATCATCGGCCCGTGCTCGATCCATGATCCCGCGGCGGGCCTCGAGTACGCGCGCAAGCTTGTCGAAATGAAAAATGAGCTCGAACGGGATCTCATCATCGTCATGCGCGTGTATTTCGAGAAGCCGCGCACGACCGTGGGCTGGAAGGGGCTGATCAACGATCCGGATCTCGACGGCAGCTTTCAAATCAACAAGGGGCTGCGCCTCGCGCGCCAGTTCCTCCTGGAAGTCAACGAGCTGGGGCTTCCTGCGGGCAACGAATTTCTCGACATGATCTCGCCGCAGTACTACGCGGACCTGGCGAGTTGGGGTGCGATCGGCGCGCGCACCACGGAATCGCAAGTCCATCGCGAGCTCGCCTCCGGTCTGTCCTGCGCAGTCGGCTTCAAGAACGGCACCGACGGCAATGTGCGCATCGCGGTGGACGCGCTGAAGGCTGCGCGCACGCCCCACCACTTCCTTTCGGTGACCAAGGAGGGACACTCCGCCATCGTCTCGACCAATGGCAACGAGGACTGCCATATCATCCTGCGCGGAGGGAAGCACCCGAACTACGACGCGGCGAGCGTCGACGCTGCCGCCAAGGAGCTGGCCGCCTCCGGGCTCGGGCAGCGGCTGATGATCGATTGCAGCCACGCCAACAGCCAGAAGATGTATCAGCGCCAGATCGATGTCGCGCGCGAAGTCGCGCGCCAGGTGGCTGCCGGCGAGGATCGCATATTCGGTCTCATGGTCGAATCGCACCTCAAGGCGGGCCGGCAAGACCTGATCCCGGGCAAGGCACTCGTATACGGTCAGAGCATCACCGATGCCTGCATCGGTTGGGAGGACAGCGTGCCGCTGCTGAGGAACCTCGCCGAAGCGGTGAGAAGGCGCCGGCGGGTCAAGTCCGGGGATTGAAGCGGAGTGGTTTTCCTCCTCATCGAAAGTCATGCCAGTCATGCCCGGGTGAGCGCAGCATCGCGCCGCCGGACGGTGCATAGTCGAGGGGTCCCGTGACCGCGACCGGCACGCGCAAGGCTTTGCTGGGGATCGTTACGCTGATCCTCGCGTTCAAGCTCTGGCTCTCCGCGGTCTTCCCCTTCACCGGCGACGAAGCCTATTTCGTTTACTGGGGCACCTTTCCCGACTACGGCTACTACGACCATCCGCCGATGATCGGCTGGCTGCTGTACCTGCTGTTGAAGCTGTCGCACGCCGAATGGGTGCTGCGCCTGCCGGCGACCCTGTTGCCGTTTGCCCTTGCGGCGGGCGTCTATCTCATCGTGCGCCGGGCGGACGAAATGAAGGCCGCGCTCGCTACGCTCGCCTTTCTCCTTTTGCCGGCCAACGTATGGGACGTTTTCATCACCACCGACACGCCCCTGGTTTTCTTTTGTTTTGCCTCGGCGTTCGCCTTCTGGCAGGGGATCGCGCGGCGCTCGCCGGGCTGGCAGGCGCTCGCCGGCGTATTTCTCGGGCTGGCGTTTCTTTCGAAGTATTTCGCGGTCTTGCTGGGACTCGTCTACATCGCGTACGTGTGCTTTTCACCTCGCGGGCAGCGCGACTGGCGCGCGCTCGGGCTCGTGGTGCTCTGTTCCCTTCCGTTCGCCGCGGTCAACACCTGGTGGAACTACGAGCATTGCTGGGCGAATCTGATGTTCAACGTCTACAACCGGCACGAGAACGCCGGTTGGTCCTGGAAGACCCCGCTCGTGTATGCGGTCTCGGTGCTTTACCTGCTCAGTCCGGTCGCTTTGTGGCAGCTCGCGAAGGGGCGCCGCGCGCTGTCCGCCGCGCTCGGCGAGCCGTCCGTCCGCTTTTTCGTCGTCGCGCTCGCTTTCCCTTTCGGGTTCTTCGCGTTGCTTTCCCCCGTCAAGCTGATCGGTCTGCACTGGATGCTCGCGTTCGTGCCCTTCTTTTTTGTTGCCGCGGGCCTGCTGCTTTCGCGCGAACAACTGCGAAGCTCGGTGCTCTACCTCGGCGTCTTCAGCGTGGTGCACGTCGTTCTCATCGCCGGCGCTTCGATGTTTCCCCTGGAGACCTGGAAGACATCGAAGTGGACGGAGAGGCTCTACGACGGCATCGTCTACCACGCCCGCATGCGCGAAATCCTCCGGGATCTCGAGCCCTATGAAGGGGAGTTCGAATTCGCGGCCGACGGCTACTCGATCGCGGCGGTCGCGTTCTTCCATTCACGCCGTCCCGTCGTGGTATTCGGCGAGGCGTCCTCGCACGCCAGGCACGACGACATCCTGACCGATTTCAGGCGGCTGGACGGGAAGAACATACTCGTGCTGCGCAAGACCCTGCCGGTAGACGCCGACTACCGGCCGTACTTCCGCTCCGTCGAGTACCGGGAGCTTACGCAGTCGGGTGCGACTTTTCACATCGTTCTGGGCCGAGGATTCGATTTCGCCGCCTATCGGGAGGGTGTGTTGGCGCCCCTGCGCGCGCGCTTCTACGCCATTCCCTGGTACCTGCCCCAGGGGCGCTGCTATTTTTGCGACCGCTACTTCGGCGCTGCGACCTGCCCCGCCAAGGACTGAATTCGGGTCCCCGTGCAGGCCGGGGACCGGGCTCCGGCGAATCGGCGGTCGAGACCGGCTTCCGGCATTCGTCCCTATTTGTGGTCGCTACGGCGTTTGGGCATAATCTCGCCCGTCACCGGCGCGGGGAGGCGGGACGGGGAGCCCGCTCGCGCTGTGGCTCACCGAGGCGAATCGGAAGATGGCTGAAACCGCGGAGCAGGCCCGTCTTGCACAGCTGGAGTCGCTGGGCGACGCGACTCCGTTTGCCGGCAGGATTCACGAGCTGATTACATTCTCGCCGCTGTTCGAAAACTTCAATCTCGCGGAAATCCGGTTGCTGAGTGGGTTCATGCAGGTGTACCGCACCGGACTGGGCGCCGAAATCATCCGCGAAGGCGAAGCAGGCGATTTCATGGTTTTCCTGATCGAAGGCGGATTCGAGGTTCTCAAGCAGGACCGATGGAACGCGCCGCGGCTGATTGCCCTGGTTGCGCCGGGGCAGTCATTCGGCGAGATGTCGATGATCGACGGCGAGCCGCGCTTTGCCAGTTGCGTTGCCGCGGATTCGTGTGTGATCGCGGTGCTTTCCCGGGACAGCCTGGCGCGCATCATTTTGGAGCAGCCCGGCCTCGGGTCGAAAATCCTCATGGAACTGGTGCTTATGCTGTCGCAGCGCCTGCGTCTGACCAGCTCCAAGCTGATTAGCTATATGGACAGGGATGGATAGGGAAAGGGCCTGATCAGGGAGCAATACGGGCTGCGGACCTGTGGCACAATACGCGCCGGAGAGGAGGAGGGTGCAATGAAGATAGCAAACGGCAAGGATTTCTGGGCCGGGGTGATGTTCGTCGCGTTCGGCGCGGCGTTCATGGTGATCGCCCAGAACTATCCCATGGGCACCGCCGTACGCATGGGGCCCGCGTATTTTCCGACCGCACTCGGCGGGATCCTCGTCGTGCTCGGCGCTGTCGTACTGTTCCGGGGGTTTGTGTCGAAGATCTCCAACCCGCTCGTGGTGTTTCCGTTTCGGGCGTGGCTTTTCGTGGGCGGGCTGGTACTGGGGGCCATTGCCTACTACACGCAGGTAGCGCGCGATGCCGGGATGCTGGCGCAGTTCGGCCACGAGATGCTTTCCGGCCTCGCCATCCTGGCGCTCTTTGCGGCCTTTGGTGAGCGTTCGTTGTGGGTGGTGCTGTTCGCGGTCGTGGTTTTCGGTTATATATTGAAGCCCCTCGGACTGGTGGCTGCCACGGTAGCGCTGGTTTTCATCAGCGCCTGGGGTGGAAACGAATTCAAGTGGAAGGAAGTCGCGATTCTGGCCGCGGTGCTCGCTGCCTTCTCGGTGGCTTCGTTCGTCTACGGCCTGGGACTGCCGATGAACATCTGGCCGAGCGTCTGGGAGTAAAGCAATGGAAGCGCTCACAGCACTCGTTCACAATCTGGGCATCGGCTTCGGCGTTGCGCTGACCTTTCAGAACATTTTCTACTGTCTGATGGGCTGCCTGCTCGGCACGCTGATCGGCGTGCTGCCAGGCATCGGGCCGGTGGCCACCATCGCCATGCTGCTGCCGGTCACTTTCACGCTCAACCCGACTTCCGCGCTGATCATGCTCGCCGGGATCTACTACGGCGCGCAGTACGGCGGCTCGACCACAGCGATACTGGTCAATATCCCGGGCGAGTCATCCTCGGTCGTGACCTGTCTTGACGGCTACCAGATGGCTCGACAGGGCCGGGCGGGGCCCGCACTGGGTATCGCGGCGATCGGCTCGTTCATCGCTGGTTGCTTCGCCACGGTGCTCATCGCGCTGTTCGCGCCGCCGCTCGCGGAGGTTGCGCTAAAGTTCGGTCCGGCGGAGTATTTTTCGCTGATGGTGCTCGGCCTGATCGCGGCGACGGTGCTCGCGCACGGCTCGCTCATCAAGGCGATCGCGATGGTGATCCTCGGCCTCCTGCTCGGCATAGTCGGCACCGACGTCAATTCCGGCGTCGCACGCTTCAGCTTCGGGGTCTCTGAGCTGTCCGACGGCATCGGCTTCGTTTCGGTGGCGATGGGCGTGTTCGGCTTCGCCGAGGTCATCTCGAACCTCGAACAGAAAGAGAAGCGCGAAGTTTTCACCAAAAAAGTGAGCAACCTCCTGCCTTCCCTTCAGGACTTCAAGGATTCGTGGGCGTCGATCGCGCGCGGCACCCTGCTTGGCTCGGCGCTGGGCATCCTGCCGGGCGGAGGTGCACTGCTCGCCTCGTTCGCCGCGTATACGCTGGAGAAGAAGATCTCGTGGAACTCCGCTAATTTCGGCAAGGGCGCGATCCAGGGCGTGGCTGCGCCCGAGTCGGCGAACAACGCCGGCGCCCAGACTTCCTTTATCCCTTTGCTCACTCTCGGTATTCCCTCCAACCCGGTCATGGCGCTGATGATAGGCGCGATGATGATCCAGGGCATCGCACCCGGCCCGCAGGTGATGACCGAGCGGCCGCAGCTCTTCTGGGGGATGATCGCCTCGATGTGGGTGGGCAACCTGATGCTGGTGGTGCTCAACCTGCCCCTGATCGGAATGTGGATCAAGCTGCTCATGGCGCCGTACCGCTTGCTCTACCCGGCGATACTGGTGTTCTGCTGCATCGGCGTCTACAGCATCTCGAACAGCCCGTTCGATGTCATGCAGACGGCGGTGTTCGGCGTGGTCGGCTACATCTTCGTGAAGCTCGAATGCGAGCCTGCGCCGCTGATTCTCGGCTTCATCCTTGGGCCCCTCATGGAGGAAAACCTGCGCCGTGCGATGCTCTTGTCGCGCGGGGACCCGCTGGTGTTCTTCCAGCGCCCGATCAGCCTCGTCATGCTGGTGGTCGCCGCCTTCCTGCTGATAATTACCTTGGCGCCGGCGATCCGCAAGAAACGCGAGGAAGCTTTCGTCGAGGCTTGAACGCCTCTGCAGGGCAAGTCCGCTATCGGTTCTTGCCCTGCTGCCAGAGTACGTCCGCCCGGCCGCCCTCGCGGTTTAGCACGCGGCCGAGAACGAACAGCAGGTCCGAAAGCCGATTCAGGTAGATTCGCGCCGGGTCGGCGACTTTTTCAGAAGACGACAGGGAGACCAGCGAGCGTTCGGCGCGTCTACACACTGCGCGCGCCAGATGAGCGAGGCCTGCCGCGCGCGTGCCACCCGGAAGGATGAATTCCTTCAGCGGCGGCAAAGTGGAGTTGAATTCGTCGAGCAGCGTCTCGAGCCGCTGCACCTGGGCTTGGGCCATGGTCGCACGGCCTGGAATCGAGACATCCCCGCCCAGATCGAACAAATCGTGCTGGATATTCTCCAGAACCGCGCGTACTTCTTCGGGAATCGGCTCGGCAAACAGCACGCCGATCGCGGAGTTCAGCTCGTCGATCTCGCCGAGGGCGATGATGCGCAGGCTGTCCTTGCGCGTGCGCGAACCGTCGCCCAGGCCCGTCTCGCCGGAATCCCCGGTACGCGTATATATCTTGGAGAGACGGTGACCCATGCTCGGTCAGCAGCGCGGCCGAGAGTGCGGAGCAGGCCGCGCGGTCGTTTGGGCGCCGGAATCCCCGGTACCCGTATAAATCCTGGAGAGACGGTGACCCATCAGCAAGCGTCTTTGTGGGAGCGGTAATATAGCACGCGGCCTCTGCTACTTTATGAGCAGGCCGTTAGCTAAAGGAGACTGCAATGATCCGCAAAGTCACATATTTCTCGATGAAGGTGCCGAACCGTCCGGGCGTCGGCGTGCAAATGCTGAAATCGATCGCGATGGGCAAGCAAAATCTGCTCGCCTTCACCGGGTTTCCCCAGGGCGGCAAGGCGCAGGTCGATTTCGTTCCCGCCGATCCGATCGAATTCGCCCGGGGGGCGAAAAAGCACGGCGTGAATCTGGGCAAGCGGAAAACGGCTTTCCTGGTGCAGGGCGAGGACCGCGTCGGCGCGCTCCTGCGCGTTCTGGAAAAGCTCGCCAAGGCGAAAATCAACATGGTGGCGATGGACGCGGTGACCGCGGGCAGCCGCCGTTTCGGCGCGATCTTCTGGGTGAAGCCGAAGGACATCGCTCGAGCGGCGCGACTGCTCGGCGCGAAGTAGGCGCAGCAGCCCCTCGGGGTGCCTTTAGCGAAAGCGGATGTTGGTGAGCCCGCCCCACAAGGGCGAGGCGAGATCGTCAGCCAGCCACCAGACTATGAGGATCACACCGACGACCGCGACCAGGTACTCGGCGACTCCAATCCAGAGGTGACGGTCTATGACGGGATGATCCACGCGGCGTGTGCCCTGACTCAGACTATGTCATCAGCATAGTACGACCCGCTAGCGAAGTGAAGCGCGTTTCTCCCGTGCGCAGTGCCAATTGCACGCTTCGAGGGGCATCCTTACAAAGAACGCGGGTTTACCTGACAGGCGAGGAGCATTTCGAGTCGGCTTGCCGGTCACGGTGGATTTTCATACTGCACCCGTTTTCTTCAGGAGGGCGGCGATCGCTTCAGCGAGCCGTGCGTAGCCCGCAGCATTCGGATGCACGAGGTCCGACTTCAGCGCGTTATCGGTAAGAATCTTCTTTAGTGCTCTGCCTTCGTAGGGAATGCCGAACTCCCTGGCGATGTCCTCGTAGAAATCCGGAGGAGAAGGCAGCAGTCCGGGCTTGGGCACGCCGATCAGCACCACCTGTGCGCCTTGCGCCCGGGCGAGCCGCACCATGGCACGGATGTTATTGGCGGCCTGCCCCTCGTCCAGTTTCTGCAGGAAATCGTTTCCCCCCTCGCAGAGGATGACCAGTTGCGGCTTGGCTTCTTCGAGCGCCGACGTCAGGCGCGTGAGCCCCGCCGCGCTCACTTCTCCCGGAACGCCCGCCGCCACCACCTTGCGGCCGATCAGGGCTTCCATCCGCACCGGATAACTTTCATTCGCGTTGGCGCCCGTGCCGAAGGTGAGGCTGTCGCCGAATGCGAGCACCACCGCGTTGGGCGCAAGCGGAGAGAGCTTGGGCTGGCCGCCACAGGCGGCCAGCAGTACAAGCAGAAGCGGCGCGGCGCGACGCAATATCATGTTGCGTCCTCCGGACCGGGCACGCTCGCGCACTCTTCGAAGATACGCGCGCGGCAGCGGGCGCAAATGGAGCGGTCGAGTCGCGCGAATACTCCGTCGATCGCTTCGCGCTTGCCGCGGAAGATATTCTCGCCGCCGAGCTCGGCCATGTAGCCGCCGCGCTTGAACAGCTCTTCGACCGGCTTTCTCAGGCTGTAAAAGTAGAGCTGACCGCCGCCCGCGCGCCGCCTGCGCGCTTCCTCGACGAGGAGCTCGGCGCCGGCCATGTCGACGAAATTGATGCTCTTCGACATTATCAGCAGATGCTTCTGGCCGGCGCCGTGCTCGTGCAGCGTGTCGAGATGGCGCCGGACGTGGTCCACCGCGCCGAAGTAGATCGAGCCCTCGATGCGCAGGATCTTGAGCTGGGGGCACTCGAGAAGCCCGTCCTCAATCTCGGTCATCTTGCGCCCGGTATGACGCGGATCGGGGACGAGGGTCCGCATGACCGGGTGCGAAGTGCGGTTGAGGAAGAGGACTAGCGAGACCAGAACCCCGACGAGAATCGCGAACTCGAGGTCGAGCAGGAGCGTCGCAAAGAACGTGACCGCGAGCACCGCGCTTTCGCCCCGGCTGGTGGAAAGAATCTTCCGGATGCGGGGAAGATCGATCAGATTCCATGCGACCAGAAACAGCAACGCCGCTACCACGGCGATCGGCAGGTAGGCCACGAGCGGCGCCACCGCGAGCAGCACCAGCACCAGCAGCAGCGCGGAAAATATCGCCGACATCGGAGTCCTCGCGCCGGCGTCGTAGTTGATGCCGCCGCGGTTGGCGGAGGCGCTCGTCGGAAAGCCCGAGAAGAATGCCGCCGTGATGTTGGCCAGGCCCTGGGCGATGAATTCCTGGTTGTTGTCGAGACGCTGCCCCGCCTTGAGCGCGATCGCATGCGCGATCGAGAGCGCCTGCGTGAGCGATACCAGCGCGACCGCGACGGCGCTCGGCAGGAGGCTTTGCAGCGTTGCCGCCGAGACGTCGGGATATGAAAGCGGCGGCAGCGCGCCGGGCAGGGGTCCCAGCGTGCGCAAGCCCGTGCGTTCCGCGCCGAGCGCTTGGTTGAGGACGAAGGCCACGACGCTTCCCAAAACCACTGCGATCAGCATCGGCGGCATCTTCGGCAGGACGCGGCGCGAAAGCACGCCGACCGCGACTGTCGCCGCCGCCACCAATGCGACCCACGGCCGCGCGTCGCCGAGGTGCATGAACGTACTCATCACCAGATCGCGGAAACCCGCCGGCGCGGAAACAATGCCGAGAAAAGTGCCGAGCTGGCTGAGAAAGATGAACACGCCGAGCGCGGCGGTGAAGCCGACCACCACCGAGCTCGATATGAAATTCACGAGCGCCCCGAACCTCAGCAGGCCCAGCGCCAGCATGATGATCCCCGACATGAACGCGAGCGTCAGCGCAAGCTCGATGTAATGCGGCGTCATGGGCATCGCCAGCGGGCTGAGCGCGGTTAACACCATGAGCGACACCGGATTGGTCGGTCCGGCGACCGTGTGCAGCGACGAGCCGAACAGCGCCGCGACGATGGTCGGCACCATCGCGCAGTAAAGTCCATATTCGGGAGGAAGCCCTGCGAGCGTCGCGAACGCCACGCCCTGCGGCAGCACGACGACGGCTCCGATCAAACCGGCGAGCACGTCGGCTTTCAGCGTCGAGCGATCGACCCGCGGCCACCATTTGAGAAATGGGAACAGGCGCTGCGAGAGCGGGGTGATCGAAGCGGTCGAGGGCGTCACGTCGGGGTGAGGAACGGAATACCTATGGTACCAAACGCCGTCGTCATGCTCCCCGCATGATATCCTGTGCCGCTTTTCTTCCCTCCGGAATCCCGGCGTGCCCGATCTGCGCAAAACCAGTCCTGCCGTCATGCTCGTCTGCGCGAGCCTGATCCTCACGCTCTCGCTCGGCACGCGCCACAGCTTTGGGCTGTTTCTCCAGCCGATGAGCCTGGACAACGGCTGGGGGCGCGAGGTGTTCGGCTTCGCGGTCGCCCTGCAGAACCTGCTCTGGGGTCTCACGCAGCCGTTCACCGGCATGCTCGCCGACCGCTTCGGCGCGCGGCGCGTGCTCTTCGCGGGAGGTCTGCTGTACGCGCTCGGCCTGGTGTTCATGGCCAACTCGACCACCGCGCTGGGCTTGACGCTCGCCATCGGCATCTTCGTCGGCATCGGCATGAGCTGCACCAGCTTCAACATCGTGTTTGGCGCACTGGGCCGAGCTTATCCCTCCGAGAAAAGGAGTGTCGTGCTCGGCATCTCCAGCGCGGCGGGCTCCTTTGGCCAGTTCGCGCTGCTGCCGCTCGCGCTCGTGCTGATCTCCGGCTTCGGCTGGTATTCCGCGTTGATCGTGTTGTCGCTGCTCGTGGCCGTAGCGATGCCGGCCTCCTTCGGCGTTACCGACAAGGGCTACCACGGCACGCACGCCGCCGGCGCTGGCGTGTCGCTGAAGGAAGCGCTCGCCGAGGCTTTCCGTCACAGGGGTTTCTGGCTGCTCGGCGTGGGCTACTTCGCCTGCGGCTTCCAGGTCGTCTTCATCGGCACGCACTTCCCGGCGTTCCTCATGGACCAGGGACTCACCGTCCGCGACGGCACCATCTCGCTCGCCCTCATCGGCCTGTTCAATATTTTCGGCTCCTACCTGGCCGGGCAATTGGGCGGCCGCTTCTCCAAGACCTATCTGCTTTCCGGCCTGTACGCGGCGCGCGGGGTCGCGATCGCACTGCTGATCTCGTTTCCTCTCACGCCGATGTCGGCCTACCTGTTCGCCGCGACCATGGGTTTCCTCTGGCTGGGCACCGTGCCGCTCACCAACGGCGTGGTGGCGGGGATCTTCGGCGTGAAGCATCTCGCCATGCTGTCCGGCTTCGTTTTCTTCTTTCACCAGCTCGGCAGCTTCTTCGGCGGCTGGCTCGGCGGATACCTCTTCGATCGCACCGGCTCGTACCAGACCGTGTGGCTGATCGCGATCGGGCTGTCGGCGATTTCGGTCGTCGTCAATTTGCCGATCGACGAGCGGCCGGTGAAACGGGCGGGGGAGCCGGTTGCGGCTTGAGAATCTTGGTAAAGACGATCGGTGTGTCAGACACCAATTGCTGACAGAAAGCCATTTGGTTAGGAGACGCGTTGCGCGTCTCGTTAGCCACTGACTACGTATGCCAAGCGTATCATGTACATCTCAGTCATTGACGAGGCCATCGTATGAAGCAACCTGTGATTCATAGCGATCCGGACATTCAAGGCGGCGTGCCTGTCTTTGTCAGCACGCGTGTCCCAGTGAAAAATCTCTTCGACTATCTCGAAGCCGGAGACTCGCTCGACGCGTTCCTGAAGTCGTTCCCGTCGGTGACGCGAGAGCAGGCCGTTGCGGCGCTTAAATGCGCTCGCGAGATTCTAGTGTCGGATACGCATCCTGCTTGAAGCCAGTGAAAGTTTCGGGGGCCGCTATGTCAACTGTTGTAGATGAAATCGAAGCCAAGATTCGGTCACTGAGTCTCGAAGACAAGACCGAGCTGATCCGCACCCTAATCGCAGAACTTGATGGTCCAGCAGACCCCGATGTCGAGCGCGCTTGGTTGGAAGAGGCGCAAAGACGGCACCGAGAGGTTATCGAGGGAAAGGTGCAGCCGGTTCCCGGCGAACGCGTCTTTAAGAATCTCCGTGCGCGCCTGAAGCGATGAGGCTTGAGTTCCACCCCGAAGCGGAGATGGAACTCATCGAGACAGCCGAGTACTACGAGCTTCAGGTCCCAGGTTTGGGCGAGCATTTCGAAGCGGAAGTTCGACGCGCAACGGACCTTCTGCTCGAGCATCCCGATATCGGCTCTCCGGCAGACTCCCATCTCCGCAAGTTTGTCCTGAACCGCTTTCCCCTTACTCTGTACTACAGCGCCAAATCCGGTGTCTTGCGCATCGAGGTCGTTGCACACCAAAGCCGCCGCCCAGGATACTGGCGGTCGAGAGTTAACCGCTGACCCTTCAGCACGCAATCCGAGGGTGAGCTCCCTCGGTTCCAAACCAATGCCTCGCTTCAGCGCCAACATCAGCATGCTGTTCAAGGAAGTCGAGTTTCCAGAGCGCTTCGATGCAGCGGCTCAGGCGGGTTTCAAGGCGGTAGAGATACAGTTTCCCTATGCCTGGGACAAGCACCGCCTGGCGCAGGCCGCGCAGCGGACCGGCGTCGAGGTCGTCCTCATCAATATTCCCGCGGGTGATCCGGAGAAAGGCGACCGCGGCCTCGGCTGCCTGCCCGGGCGCGTGGCTGAATTCCGCGAAGGCGTTGCGCGAGCGATCGAATACGCAAAGGCGCTCGGCTGCAAGCAAATGAACTGTCTCGCCGGGGTCGCACCATCGGACGTTGACGGTGCGACCTTGCGCGAAACCTATGTATCCAACCTGCGGTACGCTGCAGGCGAGCTTGCGCGCCACGGCATGACGCTGCTGATAGAGCCCATCAATACGCGGACGATTCCCGGGTTCTATCTGAACAAATCGGCGCAGGCGCTCGCGCTTATGGACGAGGCGGGTGCCGACAATCTCAGGCTGCAGTACGACCTCTTCCACATGCGGATCATGGGAGACGATCTCGCCAGGACCATTGAAGCGAATCTCGCGCGCATCGGGCACATGCAGGTCGCCGATGTGCCCGACCGGCACGAGCCCGGGACCGGAGAGATCGACTTTCCCTCCCTGTTCGATCTCATCGACCGGCTGGGCTATGAGGGCTGGATCGGCGCGGAATACGTGCCCGCTGGAAAAACCGAAGACAGCTTGGCGTGGGTGAAGAATTACTTGTAAGCTGCGCAGACAGCGAAGG
>DATHHS010000338.1:0-10661 GCA_035317085.1 Burkholderiales bacterium | reverse complement strand
AACGCGCGTGTGCCTCCGACGATTGGGCTAGTCATGTTCGCGGGTTTCGGGAGAATCGCGATACTCGGGCATACGGTCGGGCCGCCCAGCGTGGGACCCAGCCGCAGGCACCATAGCACAAAGCCAAAATCAGGTCTGGTTGGTTATAACGAACTAAGCTAAAATTCTTTCCGGTTTCCAAAGCGCGCGGGTAAGTTCCTTTCTCACCATCCTCCGGCCGCCGCACGGAGGAACTTCCAAGGGAGAGGTTCATGAACCCAACCGACAAAGGCATCAGCGAAGACTGGCTGTCGGTCTGGATCGGTCTGCTTGTGTTCGTGCTCGCGCTCGGCGTCGCAGGCGGGGCCGATCTGCTCGGCTGGGTGGTCACGACCGGAGTCTGGATCGAAGTCTCCAAGGCCCTCAATCCCGTCTCCAAGGCCTATTCGGGCCTCGGTGGAACGGGCGCGCTGATCGTCACTTACGTGGCGCTGCTCGCCGTGATGACGGCAGGCGCAGCGGCGCTGAAAGCCGACCTCAAGCGCTTCGCGCTCGGTTTCACCGCGGTATTCTGGATCGCCTACCTCTCCTGGATCGCGGGGAGCTACGCCAATTTCGCCGTGACCACGCCGGCGGACATGCAGAAGTTCGGCATCGGCTGGTCGCTGAGACTCACCAACGAAGGCGGCTATATCGTGGCGCTGCTCGCCGGGCTCGTCGTCGGAAATTTCCTTCCCGGCTTCGCCGCGTGGATGAAGGAAGCGGTGCGGCCCGAGCTGTACATCAAGACTGCCATCGTTCTCCTCGGCGGCTTCCTCGGCGTCACCGCCGCGACGCAGCCGATTCTCGCGAAGGCGGTCTTGTTCCGCGGTCTCGCGGCCATCATCGAGGCCTACCTGATCTACTGGGCGGTCGTGTACTACGTCGCGCGCAAATGGTTCGGCTTCAGCCGTGAGTGGGCGGCGCCGCTCGCCTCGGGAATCTCGATCTGCGGCGTCTCGGCCGCGATCGCCACGGGCGGCGCGATCCGCGCGCGGCCCATCGTGCCGATCATGGTGGCCTCGCTGGTGGTGATCTTCGCCGTGGTCGAACTGCTCATCCTGCCGTTCGCAGCGAACGCCTTTCTCGCCCACGAGCCCATGGTGGCGGGAGCCTGGATGGGGCTTGCCGTGAAGACCGACGGCGCAGCCGTGGCGAGCGGCGCCATCACCGAGTCGCTGATCCTCGCGACCAATGCTGCGGAAGGCGTCAACTACGCGAAGGGCTGGATCCTCGGCACCACCGCAACGATCAAGATTTTCATCGACATCTTCATCGGCATCTGGGCCTTCATCCTCGCCTACATCTGGACCAACCACATCGAAGTTCGCCCGGCCGGCGACAAGGCGAAAGTCGGCGAGATCTGGGAGCGCTTCCCGAAATTCATCATCGGCTATGTGCTGACTTTCCTGGTGGTCCTGCTCCTCGCCTACGGCGCGGGGCCGGAGGCGACCGGCAAGCTCCGCGCCGCGATGGGCGAGGCCAACACCTTCCGCGTGATCTTCTTCATCATGACCTTCTTCACCATCGGTGTGATGTCCAACTTCAAGAAGCTCTGGGAAGAAGGCATCGGCAAGCTCGCCGCGGTCTACCTGGTATGCCTGTTCGGCTTCGTCATCTGGGTGGGCCTGGTAATCTCCTGGGTGTTTTTCGGCGGCGTGAAACCGCCGCTCGCGGCCGTTTGAAAGGGAGAAGGGCTATGGAACAACCCAAAGTCGGCGAAGAAATGCGCAAGATGCCGGTCGAACCCCTGCTGCCGGTCGAGAAGAAACTGATCGGCTGGAGCCTGGGGATAGGGCTGGTGCTGCTGGTGATCCTGATCTTCGCGACGCGGGGACCGGTGGCGGGCTGAGCGCAAGCGCTCAGTCGAACTTCGCTCCGGTTTCCCGGATCACGCGCGCGATGACGCTCGCGTCTTCGCGCAGGAAGGCGGCAAAATCCTCGGGCGAACGTGAGGCCGTGGTCTCGGTTCCGTCGCGCGCGAGTATCTCTTTGAGGCGAATGTCCTGCAGCGCCCGGACGGTAGAGTCGAACAGTCGTTTCACGATATCGCGCGGCGTGCCGGCCGGCGCGAAGAATCCGTACCAGATCGACAGGCTGTAGTTTACAAGTCCGGCCTCTTCCATCCCGGGCAGACTGGCGATCAGGGGTGAGCGGGCGCGCGTCGTCACCGCGAGGCCGCGCAAGCGCCCGGCCTGCACCAGCGGCATCACCGAGGGCGCGGTTGCGAATGTGACCTGGGTGTCGCCCGCAAGCACCGACTGCACCGACAGCCCGCCGCTCTTGTAGGGCACGTGCACCATGTCGATGCCCGCCTGGGCGTCGAATAGTGCCGTGGCCAGGTGCGGCAGCGAGCCGTTGCCGGAAGTGGCGAAGTTGAGCTTACCCGGATGTTTTTTCGCTTCGGCGATGAGCTCGCGGATCGAATTCACCGGAAGGGACGGATTGACCGCGACCACCAGCGGCGAGCTCGTCACCTGGGTGATCGCGACAAAATCGCGCTGGGTGTCGTAGGCGACGCTCTTGTTGACCAGGGGGTTTACGATCATGCCGCTCTGGCTGGCGATCATGATGGTGTAGCCGTCGGGCGCGGCCCGGGCGACGAACTCGGCGGCGAGACTCGACCCCGCCCCCGGCTTGTTGTCGACGATGATGCCCTGGCCGAGTGCGCGCGTCAGCGAGTCGCTCATCGCGCGCGCGATGATGTCGGCGGCGCCACCGGGTGCGAAGCCGACCACCAGACGGATCGGTTTGGTCGGATAAGCCTGCCCCTTCGGCGAGCTCAGGGCAGGCTCTGAGCCTGTTGAAAGGGCCTGCGCCGACGCCGCGCTCGCGGTCAACAAAGCGATCAGCGCAAAAATTATTCTCATCGGTCGAGTTGACGCACAAAAATTGTGTGGCGAGGCAAGAGCTTTCATTCCACGGTCACGGACTTGGCCAGATTCCTGGGCTTATCGACGTCGTTGCCGCGTTCGAGCGCCGTATGATAGGCGAGCAACTGCAGCGGGATGGTGTGCAGGATGGGCGAGAGAAAACCGGCGTGATCTGGCATGCGGATGACGTGAACACCCTCGCTCGCGACCATGCGCGTGTCCTGATCTGCAAGCACGTGCAGTTCCCCGCCCCGTGCACGCACTTCCTGCAGGTTCGACTTGAGCTTTTCCAGCAGGGCGTCCTTGGGTGCGATGGCGATCACCGGCATGTTCTTGTCGACGAGCGCGAGGGGCCCGTGCTTGAGCTCTCCGGCGGCGTAGGCCTCGGCGTGGATGTAAGAGATCTCCTTCAACTTCAGCGCGCCCTCCATCGCTATAGGGTAGTGGATGCCGCGCCCGAGGAACAAGGCATGCTCAAGCTGCGCGAATTTTTCCGACCACATCTTGATCTGCGGCTCCACGTGCAGCACGTGCTCCAGCGCCCGCGGCAAATGCCGCAGCGAATGCAGCATTTCCGCCTCGCGCTCCGCCGGCAGCCGGCCGCGCATCTTGGCGAGGGTCATGGTGAGGAGCGCCAGCGCGGCAAGCTGGGTGGTGAACGCCTTGGTCGAGGCCACACCGATCTCAGGGCCCGCGCGGGTGAGGAAGCGCAGCTCGGAGGCACGCACCAGGGCGGATTCCGGCACATTGCAAATGGAAAGCGCATGGCGGTGCCCGAGCGATTTGGCGTATTGCAGCGCTGCGATCGTGTCCGCGGTTTCGCCCGATTGTGAAACGGTGACCACCAGGCCTTTGGGATTCGGCACGGATTCCCGATAGCGGTATTCGCTCGCGATCTCGACATTGCAGGGAATGCCGGCAAGGCCTTCGAGCCAGTAACGCGCGACCATCCCCGCGTGATAGCTGGTGCCGCAGGCGAGGATCAGCACCGAATCGATATCGCGAAAAATGCGCTCGGCTTCCGCGCCGAACAGCTGCGGCGATACCGATTGCGCGCCGGTCACCATCTCCAGGGTGTTCGCCACCGCCATCGGCTGTTCGAAAATCTCCTTTTGCATGTAGTGCCGGTAGTTTCCCAGCTCGACCGCGTCGGCGGTGAGCTTCGAAACATGCACCGGGCGGTTTACCGCGTTGCCGGCCGAGTCGGTGACGCGCACACCGTCGAGCGTGAGTTCGGCGCAGTCGCCGTCCTCGAGGTAGACCACGCGCTGCGTGACCTGGATGAGGGCCGAGGTGTCGGAGGCGGCGAAATTCTCGCCGTCGCCGATGCCCAGCAACAGCGGCGCCCCGTGCCGCGCCACCACCAGCCGCGTAGGATCGGAATCGCTCACCACCGCGATCGCGTAGGCACCGACCAGCTCGACCACGCTCTTTCTTACGGCATCGAACAGCGTCGCGCCCCTCTGCAGGTTCGAGTGCACCAGATGGGCGATGACTTCGGTATCGGTATCGGAGACGAACTCGTAGCCCTTGGCGCGCAGGCGCTTGCGCATCTCATCGTGGTTTTCGATGATGCCGTTGTGCACTACCGATACGCCGCCCGACATGTGCGGGTGCGCGTTCTTTTCCGAGGGCACGCCGTGGGTCGCCCAGCGCGTATGCGCGATTCCGATGTCTCCGGCGAGGCCCTGCGAGCCGGCAAGCTTTTCCAGTTCGGCGACGCGGCCCGTCGAGCGTACGCGCCGCAAGACCGCATGCGATGCGCCCGCGGCCTTGCCGTCGAGCACCGCGACTCCCGCCGAGTCGTAGCCGCGGTATTCGAGCCGCTTCAATCCCTCGATGAGAATCGGAACGACGTCTCGTGTGGCGATGGCACCGACTATTCCGCACATACGATCCGCCTTTTGCCTATTTCTTCTTTACCGGCCGCTGCCAGCCCGGGATGGACACCTGCTTGGCGCGCGAGAGAGTCAGCTCGCCGGCGGGGGCATCCTTGGTAAGCGTGGTACCGGCACCGAGCGTCGCTCCACGACCGACCCGCACCGGCGCGACAAGCTGCGTGTCCGAGCCGATGAAAACATCGTCCTCGATGATAGTGCGATGCTTATTCGCGCCATCGTAGTTGCACACGATGGTGCCGGCGCCAACGTTGACGTTCCTGCCGACCTCGCTGTCACCGATGTAGGAGAGGTGATTGGCCTTGGAGCCTTCGCCTATGCTACTCGCCTTGACCTCCACGAAGTTGCCGATGTGCACTTTTGCGGCGAGGCGCGTGCGCGTGCCCGGGCGAATGCGCGCGTAGGGCCCGATACGGCAGTCCGCACCGATGTCCGCGTCCTCCAGGTGGCAGAAGGGTTCGATGCGCGTGCCCGAGGCGACGGTTACGTTTTTCAGCACGCAGTTCGCGCCGACCGACACGAGGTCGCCGAGCTCTATCTCGCCCTCGAAAACGCAGTTGACGTCGATCGCAACGTCGCGGCCGCAAGCGATCCTTCCGCGCACGTCGCAGCGCGATGGATCGGCGAGCGACACGCCCTGTTCCATGAGTGCATCGGCGAGTTTGCGCTGGTGAGCGCGCTCCAGCTCGGCGAGCTGGCCGCGGCTGTTTACGCCGAGCGCCTCCCACGCCGTGTCTGCCTGGATCGCCGTCACCGGTACGCGCTCCCTCGCCGCGAGCGCGACGATATCGGTGAGGTAGTACTCCTTCTGCGTGTTGTTGATTTGCAGCTTTGCGAGCCAAGACTTGAGCTTCCTCGTCGGCGCGACGAGGATGCCGGTGTTGATTTCGTGCAGAGCGCGCTGCCGCGCGTTGGCGTCTTTTTCTTCAACAATCCCCACCACCCTTTTCCCGTTTCGCAGGATGCGTCCATACCCGGTGGGATCATCGAGCGTGGCGGTGAGCAGGCCCAGCCCCTTCCCGGCCGCCTCTATGAGATGCCTGAGCGTCTCGATGTGAATCAACGGGACGTCGCCGTAGAGGACGAGGGTCGGCGAACCCGCGTCCAGATGCGGCGCGGCCTGCATTACTGCGTGACCGGTCCCGAGTTGCGGCTCCTGTTTGACCCAGATGGCGCCGTTGTCACCCACCGTCTCGCGCACGGTTTCACCGCCGTGGCCGTAGACGATGCAGATGACTTTCGGTGAGAGCCGTTTCGCGGTATCGATGACGTGCGACAGAAGCGGCCGGCCCGCCAGTTGATGCAGAACCTTGGGCGTGTCCGAGTGCATGCGCTTGCCCACGCCTGCGGCGAGAATGACGATATTCACGAGGAGCGGACGGGAATCAGCCGGACGCGCGATGTTAGCACGGGGGCAAAGGCGGGTGGGCGCCCGGGGAGTTCCGAATTGCCGCTCTATCGCGGCAACTCGGAAAATCCCATCAGGAATTCGTCAACGGCACGCGCGCACTGACGGCCTTCACGGATCGCCCAGACGACGAGCGACTGGCCGCGTCGCATGTCGCCCGCAGCAAAAATCTTCGGAGCCGAGGTGACGTAGCTGTCTTTTCCGTCGGTCGTCGCCTTGGCGTTGCCGCGCGCGTCTTTCTCCACGCCGAACGCGTCGAGCACCGACTGGACGGGCGACACGAATCCCATGGCAAGCAGCACGAGGTCCGCGGGAAGCATCGATTCCGATCCGGGAACTTCGATCATCTTGCCGTCCTTCCACTCCAGGCGAACCGTTTTCAGCGATTTCACCTTGCCGTTCTCGCCGACGAACTCTTTCGTGGCGATCGACCAGTCGCGATGCACACCCTCCTCGTGAGAGGAGGAGGTGCGTAACCTGAGCGGCCAGTTCGGCCATACCGGGTTGTAGTCGGGATCGTCGGGCTTCGCGAGCAGTTCGAACTGCGTGACCGATTTCGCGCCGTGCCGGTTGGAAGTGCCGACGCAGTCGCTGCCCGTATCCCCGCCGCCGATCACCACCACGTGCTTGCCGGTGGCCCGGAACTCGCGCACACCCGAGTCGCCCGCCACGCGCTTGTTCTGCAATGGCAGGAACTCCATGGCGAAATGCACGCCGTCGAGATCGCGCCCCGGGACAGGCAGGTCCCGCGGCTGCTCGGCGCCACCGGAAAGCACCACGGCATCGAACTCGGCCAGGACTTTCTCCGGCGTCACGCTTTCCACGGCCCAGTCGGTGACACCCTTGCCGGGACGAGACTTGCCGACGAAAACTCCCGGACGGAACGTCACCCCTTCCGCTTTCATTTGATCGATCCGGCGGTCGATCAGCCCCTTCTCCATCTTGAAATCGGGTATTCCGTAGCGCAGAAGGCCGCCGATCCGGTCGTTTTTCTCGAACATCGTGACGTTGTGCCCGGCGCGCGCGAGCTGCTGAGCGCAGGCGAGCCCGGCCGGACCGGAACCCACCACTGCGACTTTCTTGCCGGTATTGTGCGCGGGCGGTTGCGGCTTGACCCAGCCTTCTTCGAACGCCTTGTCGATGATCGCGTGCTCGATCGACTTGATGCCGACCGGATCGTCGTTGATACGCAGCACGCACGCCTCCTCGCACGGCGCCGGACAGATGCGGCCGGTGAACTCGGGGAAATTGTTGGTGGAATGCAGCGTCTCGATAGCGCGCTGCCAGTCCTCTTTGTAGACGAGATCGTTGAAGTCCGGAATGATGTTGTTGACCGGGCAGCCCGACATGCAAAACGGCGTGCCGCAGTCCATGCAACGCGCGCCCTGGACTTTCGCCTCCCCTTCGGTGAGGCGGACGATGAACTCCCGATAGTGCTTTTTCCGCTGCTCGGGTTCCTGGTGCGCTTCCTCGAGCCGCTGGAACTCGAGAAATCCCGTGACTTTCCCCATCTATGCGGCCGCTTTGCGTTGCGCCGCGGCGAGTTCACCCAGGGCGCGGCGGTATTCCTTCGGAAAGATCTTGACGAAGCGCGGGCGGTAGTCGGCCCACTTTTCGAGGATCTCCCTTGCGCGGCGGCTGTTCGTGAGCTTGGCGTGGCGCCCGATCATATCCTTCAGGATCGCCTCGTCGGCCTGGCCGCGGTGCCAGAACTCGCGGGCCAACTTGCCCTGCTGCTCGGACTCGGACGATACCGGCTCCAGATCCACCATGGCGGTGTTGCAGCGCTTGACGAATTCGCCGTCGACGTCGAACACGTAGGCAATGCCGCCCGACATGCCGGCGCCGAAGTTGCGCCCGGTGACGCCGAGGACTGCCACCGTGCCTCCGGTCATGTACTCGCAACCGTGGTCGCCGACACCCTCGACGACGGCATCGGCGCCGGAATTGCGCACCGCGAAGCGTTCGCCCGCAACGCCGCGGAAATGCGCTTCGCCGGCGATGGCGCCATAGAGAACCACGTTGCCGGTGATGATGTTCTCGGTAGGCTCGCCGCGGAACTTGGGCGAGGGCGAAACGATGATCCGTCCGCCCGAAAGGCCCTTCCCGCAGTAGTCGTTGGTATCGCCGATCACTTCGAGCGTGACGCCCTTCGCTAGGAAGGCGCCCAAGCTCTGGCCGGCGGAGCCCGCAAAGCGAAGGTTGATCGTTCCGTCGGGCAGCCCTTCGTGACCATAGCGCCGCGCGATCTCGTGCGAGAGCATGGTACCGACGGTACGATTCCCGTTCCGGATGGGCATGTCGATCGAAACTTTCTCGCCGCGCTCGATTGCAGGCTGCGCGAGCTCGATCAGCCGGTTGTCGAGCGCTTTTTCCAGGCCGTGGTCCTGGCGCTCGCGATGGCAACGCGCAACTTCCGCGGGCATGTCCGGCATCGCGAAGATCCTCGAGAAGTCCAGGCCCTTCGCCTTCCAGTGCACGATGCCTTTTTTGGTGTCGAGCAGATCGGCGCGGCCGATCAGGTCGCTGAATTTCCTGATCCCGAGTTGCGCCATCAATTCGCGCGCTTCCTCGGCGACAAGGAAGAAAAAGTTCACGACGTATTCGGGCTTGCCCGAGAATTTCTTTCTCAGCACCGGGTCCTGGGTCGCCACGCCGACCGGGCAGGTGTTCAAGTGGCATTTGCGCATCATGATGCAACCGCTTACGACCAGCGGCGCGGTGGCAAAACCGAACTCGTCCGCCCCCAGCATCGCGCCGATCACCACGTCGCGGCCGGTCTTGAGCTGTCCGTCCACTTGCACGGCGATACGGCCGCGCAAACGATTGAGTACGAGGGTCTGCTGCGTTTCCGCCAGGCCCAGCTCCCAGGGTGTGCCCGCGTGCTTGATCGACGACCAGGGCGAAGCGCCTGTACCGCCGTCGTGGCCGGAGATAGTGACGTGGTCGGACTTTGCTTTGGACACGCCCGCCGCCACGGTGCCGACGCCGACCTCGGACACGAGCTTCACCGAAATCGAAGCGGAGGGATTCGCGTTCTTCAGGTCGTGGATCAGCTGCGCCAGGTCTTCGATCGAGTAGATGTCGTGGTGCGGGGGCGGCGAGATCAGCTCCACGCCGGGCGTCGAGTAGCGGATCTCGGCGATGTAATCGGAAACCTTGCGTCCGGGCAACTGGCCGCCCTCGCCGGGTTTGGCGCCTTGCGCGATCTTGATCTGGATCTGCTCGGCGCTGGCAAGGTACTCTGCGGTCACGCCGAAACGACCGGAGGCGACTTGCTTGATCTTGGACTTGAGCATGTCGCCTTCGCGCAGCTCGATATCGTGTGCGACCCGGCTCGCTCCGAGGCGCGAGCGCAAGGTTTCGCCGGCCTTCACCGGCGCGTAACGTTTGCGGTCCTCGCCGCCCTCGCCGGTGTTCGATTTGCCGCCGATGCGGTTCATCGCCACCGCGAGCGTAGTGTGCGCTTCGACGGAGATCGAACCATGCGACATGGCGCCGGTCGAGAAACGCTTGACGATCTCGGCCGCGGATTCGACCTCTTCGATCGGGACGGGCCTGGACGCGTCGAACCGGAATTCGAACAGACCGCGGAAAGTCATGTGGCGCCGGGACTGGTCGTTGATGAGCGCTGCGTATTCCTTGTAGGTCTGGGCAGAGTTCTGCCGCGCCGAGTGCTGCAGTTTCGCGATGGCGTCCGGAGTCCACATGTGCTCTTCGCCACGCACCCGCCAGGCGTATTCCCCGCCCGCGTCGAGCATCGACTTTAGCACCGGATCGGTGTCGTCGAACGCCGCCCGGTGGATGCGTATCGCTTCTTCCGCGACCTGGAAAATATCGATGCCTTCGATCGATGAAGTCGTGCCCGTAAAGTACTTTCCGACGAGCGAGCTCGCGAGCCCTACCGCCTCGAAAATCTGCGCGCCGGTGTAGGACATGTAGGTCGAGGTGCCCATCTTGGACATCACCTTCTTCAAGCCCTTGCCGATCGCCTTGACGAAGTTCTTGATTGCCTTTCTGCCGTCGATCTCCGAGCCGAAATCACCCTTTGCGGCGAGTTCGAGTAGCGTCTCGAGCGCGAGATACGGATGCACGGCTTCAGCTCCGTAGCCGCCGAGCAGCGCGAAGTGGTGGACTTCGCGCGCGGAGCCGGTTTCGATAACGAGACCGGCGCTGGTGCGCAGTCCCTTCGCCACGAGGTGCTGGTGGATCGCCGAGAGCGCAAGCAGCGCCGGGATCGCGACCCGATCGCGTTCCACCTGACGGTCGGAGACGATGATGATCGAGTAACCTGCGCGCACTGCGTCCTCGGCCTGGGCGCAGAGCGACGCCAGGCGGGCTTCGATTGCCTCCTTACCCCATGCGAGAGGGTAGGTGGTGTCCAGCTCGAACGAGCGGAACTTGCCGCCCGTGTAGCGCTCGATGTGCCGGATCTTCTCCATTTCGAAGAAATCGAGCACCGGC
>DATHHS010000337.1:0-3057 GCA_035317085.1 Burkholderiales bacterium | reverse complement strand
ATCGGGAGCGCGGCGCCCGCGCCCGAGAGCCGCGCCGCGCGGTTGTCGTCGTAGCCGATCCACACGATCGCGAGCCGGTCGCCGGTGAATCCCGCGAACCAGGCGTCGCGCTGCGAGTCGGTCGTCCCGGTCTTGCCCGCGACGGCGATCTCCGGCGGCAGCCAGTTCTTCAGCGACTGCGCGGTGCCTTCGCGCACCACGCCCTGCATCGCGGCGGTGAGGAGATACATCGGCTCGGCCGGGAAGGCCTGCTCGACCGCGAGCGCATAGCGCCTCAAGGGCTTGCCGTCCTGGGTCGTCACTTCGCGGATGGCGCGCAGCGGCGTGCGGAATCCGCCGCTCGCGATGGTCTGGTACATCTGCGCCACTTCGATCGGGGCGAGGTCCACCGCGCCGAGAAGAGTGGACGCGAATGGAGTGAGCGGCCTCTCGATGCCGAGTTTTTTCACGGTGGCGAGGACCTTCTCGATGCCGATGTCGGTGCCGAGACGCGCCGTCGCCGCGTTGTAGGACTGCGCGAATGCCGTCCTGAGCTGCACCGCGCCGTGGAATTTCCTGTCGTAGTTCGACGGCTGCCAGTCCGGGGCGCCCTGGCTCTTCCACACGAAAGGCCCGTCGTCGATGCTCGTGACCAGGGTGTAGTGCGAAGGGTCGGCGAGGGCGGTCAGATAGATCGCCGGCTTCAGGAGCGAACCCACGGGCCGCCCGGCGTCGAGCGCGCGGTTGAAGCCGCGGTAGCGCGCGTCGCGTCCGCCGACCAGCGCCTGCACTTCGCCCGCCTGGCTGTCGGTGACGACGACCGCGCCTTCCAGGCCCGGATCGCCGAAGAACTTTCCCTTGTCGAACTGCGCGATCTTGCGCTCGAGCACGCGCTCCGCCGCGCCTTGCACGTGCGGGTCGAGCGTGGTGAAGACCCGCAGGCCTTCGGAGCGCAGGTCGGCTTCGTCGTATTCGCGCCGCAGTTGCCGGTGCACGAGATCGAGGAAGGCCGGGTGCGGCGAGGTGCCCATGGCGGCCTTCTGATTGACGCCCAGGCTCGCACCGCGCGCTTCCGCGTACTGCTCCAGCGTGGCGTAGCCCCGGTCCCGGGTCTCGCGCAGGACGAGGTTGCGCCGGTCGAGCGCGCGCTGCGGGTTGCGGAACGGGTCGTAGAGCGCCGGGCCTCTCACCATGCCGACCAGGAGCGCGCTCTCCGCGAGCGTGAGGTGGTCGATCGTCTTGCCGAAGTAGAAGAGCGAGGCGAGCCCGACGCCGTGGATCGCGCGGTCGCGGTCCTGGCCGAGGTAGATTTCGTTGAGGTAGGTTTCGAGAATTTCCTCCTTGCCGTAGTGCATCTCGAGCAGCACCGCCATCAGGAGCTCGGTCACCTTGCGCGAGATCGTGCGCTCGGGCGTGAGGAAGAAGTTTTTCACCAGTTGCTGCGTGAGCGTGCTGCCGCCCTGGAGCCCGTTGCCGCGGAGGAAGCTCCAGGCCGCGCGTGCGATACCGCGCAGGTCGAAGCCGTGGTGGGTGTAGAAATTGCGGTCCTCGGTCGCGACCAGCGCTTCCACCAGTGGCTTCGGCACCTCGCTCAGCCTGACGAGCACCCGGTCCTCGTTGTTCGCGGGATAGATGCCGCCGATCGGCAAAGGCTCCAGGCGCGCGAGCGGCAGATCCTTGCCTTCGCTGTCCTGCACCGCCTTGACCGTCTTCCCGTCGAACACTACGCGGATGCGCTTCGCCGGCTGCGTCCCGTCCCAAAACACGAACGGCCGCACCGCGATCTCGAGCCAGGCGTCGTCGCGCATGAACCATCCCGACTCGCCTTCATGCATCTCCGCGCGATAACCGACTTCCTGCAACTCGCGCACCACGTCGCCTTGCCCGATGTGGAGGCCCGCGTGCAATTCCAGAGGCCGCGCGTAAATCCGCGCAGGCAAGGCGAACCGCCGTCCCTCGAACTCGCTCCGCACGCGGAAATCGAGATAGAACGCGAAGCCGGCCGCGAGGAGGGCGAGCGTGAGAAAGGCGTAGCGGAAATAGCGCCAGAACTTCGGTTTTTCTTGGCGGAACATCGGCGGATTTTACTTTGTTGCGGGGTGGTGGCGGGTGATTGCGGCGAGGTGGAGCGGGGAAAATGCTCCGGCCGCCCCAAGTGTCGCCCTAAGGCGACGCCGTAGGGATTACTCGCTTCTGCTGCCGACGGCCGGCAAAGGCATTAGAGCAGGGGAAGATGGCGCGGCAATGCGCGGACGATGGAAAAACGCTTATCGATTGTGGCAGGAGAAGGGCGATGCTCCCGGCCCGCCGTTCCTACTGCAGCCGGAAGCTGATATCCCCGTACTCCGCGCGCGCTTTACCATGCGTGTTGCTGGCGTCGGTCATCACGCCCACTGCGACGATGTCCCAGGGTTCCTCGCCGAAGGCGCGCCGGTAGTCCTCGAGAACATTGCGCCGGAGCTCGCGCCATTCGCCGACGTGGCCGGCGCCGCTTTCGACGACGATGGTCTGGATCTTCGCGGTTTGGTCGTTGGCGACGATGGTGCCGACCGGGGCGTCGCTCGACCAGGTGTACAGGATGATCGCGTACGGCATCTTCTCGCCGGTGAGCGCCTTGTAGAGCGAAAGCGTGAAGCGCTCGCCGATGTCCAGGCGCTTCACGTCGCCGTGGAAGGCGACGATCACGCGCGCCGGCGAATCATCGAGCGAAGAGACCCGGGGATCTGTGTGGGCGAGCGGCTGCGTAACGCGCCAGCGCCACTCGATCACCGGATTGTGCGCCGGATCGATGCGGATGCGCTGGTAGAACCCGGAGGCCGAACCAGCCGCGCGTCCCTCGAGCACCACGTCCGGGCCGCTGTCGACCAGGGCGTACTTGCTTTTCGACGCGAAAGGCGAAACGACAAACGGGCCCCAGTGGCCGGGCGGCGCTCCGCCGGGGCGGCCCGCGGAGAACCGCGCCGCTTCGACCAGCGCGCCGCTCTCGATCGGAAGCTCGGCGACGATCGCGGTCGAGGCGAGCAGCTCGTCGACCGGGACGCCGACGCAGCCGGCGAGCGCCACGCAAACGAGCGTTGG
>DATHHS010000336.1:0-27651 GCA_035317085.1 Burkholderiales bacterium | reverse complement strand
ATGGTGGTGCTCACCGTGCAGGTCGGAGTCCCGAGAATGATACCGTTGGTCGCCGTGACCGTCGGGGTGACGCTGGTATTCCAGGTGACGAATATGGTCGAGCACCGCGGGTCGGTCGATGGATCGCAGGCCTGCGAATAGGTAAACGGAAGCAGACCCTGAGAGGTTCCGGCGGCACCTTGGTAATGTGAAGCCCCAGGATTGGCGAATGGCGCGGCAAACGGAAAAAGCGGATTCGTCGCGGAGAGGCCCCATTCCGCACTCGCATAGACGCCTTTCAGGACCGGGACGATCTCGCGCTGTATGCGCGCCGCGATCGCCGCCTCGATTGCAGGAAGCACGTCGGCCGTGGTGATTTTCAAGACTTGGTCGTTGAAGGATGCGCTGGGCGCCGTAGTCGTAAAGCCGGAACTGAAGCATTCAATGTAGTTCAGCGGGATGATCGAGGGAGAGGGTACGGTGCGTACTTGGTTGACTGCCGTACAACCCGGAGAAGCCTGCACGCTCATTGCCGGACCTGGCGCAATAATCAGCGCGACGGCGGCATTTGCTTGACCGTCTACGGTAAGAGACCCCGGTGTGTTGGAATTGATTTTAAGCGTAGGTGGTTGTGATGGCGAACTGTTCTGCAGGGCCCATATTCCTGGAGAGACGACATACCACAATGGTTCGCCGGCGGCATCAAGAAGCTTGTCGATCCCGAGCGTGCGCCACGGCAGCCGTCCGACCATCACGCAGAGCGGCGTGGACGGCACGGGGGCGGAAATCCCCTCGCTTGACGTACCGACATTGCTACTTGCTTCCGGACAGGGAAATCTGCCGGGATAGTTTTCACCCGCCTCGGCCGCCTGCTGCGCAACGTAACCAATCAGCGCCTGCTTCGCCTGATTGAGGACCTGCGCGTTGTTGTTCCGGTTGGAGGCGGTGAAGTTCCTCGAGGCGCCCAGAGTATTTACGATGAAATACGCCGTGATGATTGCGAGCATCGAAAGGAATGCGATCATCGCAAAGCCACGCTGACCGAACGCGGCGGTCCCGCCGCGGCGCGGACGAGCCTTCACGGCCGTTGTCCGCGTTTTCCCGAAGGAGTGCCGATTGTTCCGTCTCCGACAGGGTCTTTCACGCTGCCGCGGATCTTGTCGAGGGTCTGGCCGATTTTGAGGTTGACCGAGGGCTCGCCCTCTCCTCCGGGCACGGTCACTCTGGCCGGGTCGCGCGGCTTTCCGGTGGTTTCCTGCGGGACGCCGTTGACCCAGACGGTGGTCTTGCCGTAAGTGCGCGACACCTGGCCGTTGACCGTTACGAAGCTGTTGGCGGTCACGGCGGACTCCTGGATGTTGGCCTGGCGACGGCGATCTAGATCCTGGCGCTGCTGAGGCGTGAAGAATAGGCGCCCAAGATTCTCATCGGCCACGACGGGACCCGCGGCGGATGCGAGCAACAACGCGAAGGCAAAGAGCAGCCTTACATGTCCGTTCATGCGCTCTCCGACTGCTTGCCCGGCTTGCGCAAGGGGTTCACGCGGGTTTTATCCCTTTCACTGATACCAGGTCGACCTGGCACTCGGCCCGCAGGCGCGGTTGCAGCGCGGTTGGGGCTGACGGCGCCTCGCGGTCGATCCGTGTCACCGTGCATTGGCGCACCGATACGAATCCTCTCCGCGCGGCTTGCAGATCGGATAGAAAATCCAGCAGGTCATTTTCATGCAGCAGCAGCATGTCGAGTTTCATGCGGCTGACCGTGAAATCGCCGGCGCCGGTCGAGCTGATCCCGGCATAGTCCAGCCCTCTTTGAGCTTCAATCCTGTATTTGATCTCGAAGAGCTTTCGGTCCCTCTTGATTCTCGCGATCGTCTCGATCCAGTCGATCCGGTTTTGCTCGCTCACTACGCCGCGCTCGCGCATCTGATCGTAGTAAATAAGGTTACTGCGGATTTCGCGCTCTTCTTCCGACACCCTCAGCACCCGTTCCTGGGCCGCCACGCGGCTCAATCGTGTCGCGCCCTGGGTCTTTTTCGCGGCGTCCAGATAGTAGTTGCTGCTGATGAGGCACGCCGCGCCAAGCGCAAACAGCACCACCGCCAGAGCCAGCGGCGCGCGCAGTTGCTTGAGGTCGCCTGAACTGATTTTCACAGGCTTCGCCGCCTGCTCAGCGTGACCGAAAATCGCGGTACTTCCTCGACCCTCGCCGCCCCGATATCGCCGCTGATGCTCTTCTCCGCGTTGAGGTCGAAAGGCAACTGAGTGCGCGTCACTTCGGTCCCGGGTCGTCGCCGGAGCGCGTCGGTGAACTGGGTGACGAGCGCGGTGACGGCGCGGTAGTCCGAGGCCTGCGGCACAACCAGCTTGCCGGAAATCTCGGCGGTCTGAATCTGGGTTTCGGTCGCGCTCTGACTGGAACCCGCCGGCCCGGGCCGGGCGGGCGCAGCCTTGGATGCGTCGCCGCCCGACGAGGCCTTCGTCACTTCCCAGTCGATTTTGTCGATCTCGACTTGCGGCAGGGCGGTCACCGCTTCGCTGATCTCGACGAACATGTTGCCCGGGAAGGCGCTTTCTCTCAATAGCGCCTGGTAATTCTTGACGATGGCCTTGAGGTTCTCGGCGGAGGTCGGCGTTTTGGGAAATCTGGCCTGCAGCCGCGTGTACTCCTCGGTCGCGCGCGTTTCTTGCTGACGATCCGCCACGGCCCGCTGGTCGAGCTGATACATGTCGAGGAGATTGGACACCGAGAGCAGGAGGCAAGAGCCGAATACCGCAGCTCCCGCGGTGACCAGGGCCACGCGCCAGCGCCAAAGATAGTAAAAATGGCGCAGGCCTTCGTCCGCGAATTGTTGGCGAGGCGAGGACTCGGCGAGCACGTGCATGAACAGGGCTTCTGCGAGGGTTTCAGCCGGCGCCGATTTGAGGCCCACGACCCTGCTCAGCTTGCCGATGTCCTGCACGTTGAAGCGCAACCTAGACGAACTGACGCACGCCGCGTCGTATAGCGCCTTGTCCTTGCCCGGCGCAAGCACGAGCACGTCCAGGGGCGGGCCTTCGCGCGGCAGGATGCGCGCGTTGGCGAGATACTGCTGTGTCCGGACCGATTCCGCCGCGCAATCATGAGCGATCGCACGAGGATCGGAGAAGTCCGCGCGACCGATGCGCGAAAAGCGGATGCGACCGTTCTCGATGTAGCTCTGCCGCAAGCCGGCCTGCTCCAGGCTCACCATGACGTACCGGCTGGCCTTGAAACCGAGCCGCTTTCCTACCGAAGCCGCGACGAGGGCGACTGAAAATACACCGACCACCCGGGCGTTGTTCGAACGCAAAGCCGCGAGCCAGGGCTGGAATTGCTGCGTATTGGTAAACGAAGTGTAAAGGATCCGCTCCTCGCGCCGGCCTGCGTGATTCTCCGAGCCTAGCGAAATCGTGACGGCAAGCGACGTGTCCCGGTATCGCTGGGCGAGCTTGCGTGCTAGCAGAGTGCGCCGGTCCGAGCCGCGCACGTAGGGGATGTTCTCCTGGAAGAAATCCTCCTCCACCACGTCCGCGAGGACATAGAAAAGGCTCTGTGGGGCGCCGGCGACGTATCTGGAGAATTCGCCAGCGCCTTTCTCGTTCGTGCCGAAGACGCCTTCCTTCTGCAATTCGCCCTTCTCCCACAGATATGCGGTGGCCCGCTGGGAGGTGAAGTAGAGGAGGCGCTTGTGCGGCACGGTTTTATACCTTGAGCTTGCTGATGACGTCGTAAATCGGCCCGAGAACGGAGAGCATCACCCAGCCGAGTATCGCGCCGAGGACCACCGTGAGCGCCGGCTCGATCAGGACCTGGATCTTGGCGATCGATTCGCGCACTTCCCGGTTGTAGAAGTAGGACACGTTCAGAAGCGCGGTATCGAGCGCGCCGGTCGTCTCGCCCACCCGCAGCATTCTCACCACGAGCGGCGGGAAGAGGCCGACCTCCTGGAATGCCGTGGTGACGTTCTTGCCTTCGCCGATCTGCTGTCCCGCAAGTTTCAGGCCCTGCTGGATGACCAGATTCCCGGCGATCTCCTCGGAGCTGCGGATCGCATCCAGGATGGTGATGCCCGATGAGTACATGAGAGCGAAAATACTGGCGAAGCGCGACAGAATGATCTTGCGCATGATGTCACCCGCCACCGGAAGCGAAAGTTTCAAGCGATCGAGCTGGTAGCGCACCGAGGGGTTGGCCTGGGCCGCCATTCTGACTGCGAAGAAAAGGATGAACGGCGCAGCGAGCACTGCCCACCAATAGCCGACCAAAAACGCGGAGACTTCGATCAGGATGCGCGTTTGCAGAGGGATCTGCTGGCCCATGTTCTTGATAAAGCCGACCATCTGCGGCACCAGGTAGATCATCAGGAAGAAAGTCACCATCACCACGATCGACCCCACGAACGCGGGGTACATGATGAGCTTCTTCATGTGCTCGGCCAGCTCGTCTTCCCATTTCAGGTTCTCTACCAGGCTCTTCAACACCTGGGCGAGCTTTCCAGTCTCTTCCCCGGCGCGCACCAGACTCGTAAAGACCGGATTGAAAATCTGCGGATATTGCGCAAGAGACTGCGACAGGCGCTGCCCGCCCTGGATGCTTTCGAGGACGCCGGAAATCACTTCGCGAAATCGCGCGTTCTCGATGCTGTCGCGCAGGTCGATCAGCGATTCAACGAGCGGCACCCCGGCACCGACGAGCTGTTCCATGTGGAAGCAGAAGTTGATGAGCTCCGAGCGCTTGATCGCGCCCATGCGAAGCAGGCTCCCCCCGCGGCTGGTCGGCCCGCCCCGCACCAGGTCGAGCCCCATGCGTTTCAAGCGCAGTTCGAGGTCGACCAGATTTATCGCCTCGATCTGGCCCAGAATGGACTTGCCCCGGGTATCTACGGCCTTGTAGGTGAAGAGTGCCATTCCTGAACTCGCTCGCCCGCGTGCCGCGCCGGCTGGGGCTACATCCGGTCGGTGAGGTCGACCACGCGCATCAGCTCATCGAGCGCGGTCGAGCCGTCGAGAACCCGGCGAGTACCGTCGTCGGCAAGCGTGCGAAATCCCTTGGCCAGGGCCGCCTTAAGCAATTCCCGGCCGGTGGCGCGGTGTGCGATCAGCTCGTCGAGCTCGCCGTCCATCTTGAGAATCTCGATGATGGCCATGCGGCCCCGGTAGCCCTGATAGTCGCACTGGTCGCAGCCCACGGCCCGGTACAGCGTAGGCGGACGCTCGGGTTTGACCGCGAGCATGCTGCATTCGCCGGCGTTGGCCTGATGAGCCTGCTTGCAATGCTTGCAAAGCCTGCGAACCAGGCGTTGCGCCACTACTCCGATGATGTTGCCGGCGAGGATGTCGGGGACGATGCCGATGTCGAGCAGCCGCGGAATCACTCCTATCGCCGAATTGGTGTGCAGGGTCGAATAGACCTGGTGGCCCGTCATCGCGGCGCGGAACGCCATGGTCGCCGTGTCCTCGTCGCGAATCTCGCCCACCAGGATCACGTCGGGGTCCTGCCGCATGAGCGAGCGTATGCCGTTGCCGAAATCCATCTTGGCCGCCTCGTTGACCGAGGTCTGGCGGATCAGGGTCATGGGATACTCGACCGGGTCCTCCAGGGTCATGATGTTGAGGCCGTCGTTGTTGATGTGGTTGAGCACCGAATAGAGCGTCGTCGTCTTGCCGCTGCCGGTGGGGCCGGTCACCAGGATGATGCCTTCGGGCCGCGCGATCATCTTCTTGAGCAGCTGCAGCTGGCTCGCGTCCAGCCCCAGGCCATCGAGCGGAACGA
The DNA here is from genome assembly GCA_035317085.1 of Burkholderiales bacterium. Lineage (GTDB taxonomy): Bacteria > Pseudomonadota > Gammaproteobacteria > Burkholderiales > SG8-39 > VBDM01. Next base: position 21,879 of record DATHHS010000336.1, on the reverse strand, counting down.
TCCCCTTCTGCCGGTCGAGAATGCGCAGCACGATGTTCTCGCCGTGGGTAGTCACCTGCGACGAAACGCGGAAGTCGACTGCCCTGCCGGTAAGGGTCAGCGAGATGCGGCCGTCCTGCGGCGCGCGCGTTTCGGCGATGTTCATCTTCGACATCACTTTGATGCGCACCGCCATCGCCGGCCAGTACGTTTTGTGCAGCGAGCGGATCTGGCGCAGCACTCCGTCGATACGATAGCGGATACGCAGGAAATTCTGCTCCGGCTCGAAGTGAATATCCGAGGAACCGCGCTCGACGGCATCGGCGAGCAGCGCCGAGATGAGGCGTACCACGGGCTGCGAGTAGGCGTCGCCGGTCGCCTGCAGGCTCTGGTAATCGATCTCGCCGGTCTCGATCTCGTGCAGGATGCCGTCGATCGAGAAGTCGTGGCCGTAGTACTGGTCGATCGCCCGGCCGATTTCGCCTTCGCCCGCGAGCCGCGTCTCCAGGGCAAACTCGCCGCGCAATTGCGCCCGCACCTGGTCGAGCGCCACGATGTTGTTCGTGTCGGCCAGGGCGACGATGAGCTTGCGCGCCTCGCGGTCGAGCGCGACCGGGAATATGGTGTGGCGCTTTGCGAAATCGCGCGGCACGAGCTTCAGCGCCATCGAGTCGACGACGATCTGCGTGAGGTCCACGCTCTGCAGCCCGAGCTTCTCGGACAAGGCATCGCGCAGCGTCGCCTCGGATACGAAGCCGAGATTTACGAGGAGCTTGCCGACCGGCTGATGGGTCTTGAGCTGCTCGAGCAAGGCGATGCGGAGTTGATCCTCGGTGAGGATCCCCTGCGAAATCAGAATCTGCCCGATATGGCGCTTGGCCTGCGGAGAGACCGTCTGAGCGCTGAGGCGCGGCGAGTTCATTGAGCGGGCTATTTGCTCAGCTCCTGTACGCGCGACCGCGCCTGGGCGGGATCGAAGCTCGCAGCGCGCTTGTCGGCCAGAGTGAGCGCGCGCTGGTAGTACTCCAGCGCAGGCTTTTTCTGCCGCAATTGGTCCAGGCTGACGGCGAGGTTGAACGCGTAGTCGGCATTTTCCGGATCGACCGAGTAGGCCTTGAAATACGCCGCCTGCGCTTCGCTCCAGCGCGACTGCTGGGCGTATTGATTGCCGAGCGAGAAGTGCAGATGCGCGGACTCCGGCTGGGTTGCGATCAGCGTCTTGAGACGGCTCTCGGAGGCCACCGGGTCGAGCTGGCCTCGCAGCGCAATGAGGCTCGCCACCGCCTGGCTGTCCCGCGGATCCATTTCGAGCAGCTTGAGGTAGCGCGCTTCGGCCGCGCCGAGCTGACCGCCGCGCACGTCGATGGCGGCAAGGCCGAGCAAGGCGTCGCGATTGGTCGGCTCGCGTGAGAGCGCCCGCTGGTAGCCGTCGCGAGCGGCAGCGAGATCGTTTCTCTGCAGCGCCTGATAGGCCTGCTCGACCTGGGGGTCAATGCTCAGTGTAGGTGCGTTGATCGCAATCGGTGCAAGCGCGGCGCCTGCGCGGGGCGAAGCGAACCCGATTGCCTCGGAAGAAGGCTCGGGTCGCGGTGAGGATGGACCGGAGGCACGCGGACGCGGCGGTCGCACAGGCTGTATGGGAGGGATCGCAGGAATTCCGGTGCGCGCCGGTGCGGGTACGGGAGCCTGCGCTCCCAATGCGGTTGCCGTGGGTGCGGAGTTGAGCTCGGGTGGCGCAACCGCGGGAGTCTGCGGGGCCGCGGGCTGAACCCGCGCGGCGATGGCGGGCTGCGCGTCCGTCCGAACCAAACTCGTCTTCGGGCGCATTTGCCACCATACGTAGCCAGCATAGCCCAATCCGACCAGTGCAAGCGCCCCTAGCGTGAGGTAGAACGGACGACGCGGGTTGTAGTCCATCTCTTTTACCTGAAAAAGCTGTTGCGCCTGGGCGCGCTCGTCGATGCGCGCGGACTCATCCATCGAAGGCAAAGCCTGCGCCGACGCTTCGAACGTTTCCTGTTCCTGCAGCGACAATTCAGGCCTTGCCTCGGTCGTCTCTCCGGCATTCGGCTCCGAGGAGGGCAAATCGTCGGTGAGAATCTCCAGCGGCCGCGTGATGTCTGGCAACTTCTCGCGGGTGAACACCCGGGGAGCGGGCTCGAACGGCGTAGGCGCGGGCTCGGGCTGGGAAGGGGGTGCGTCCGCCTTTGCGACCTGCTTGGCGAGCTCGGCCTTCTTCAGGGCTTCGAGGAGCAGGCTCATCGTGAGAACTGAGGCGCCCCCGCTTTGCCGGCGTTGGGCTGCGAAATGAAATTCTCGCCGGGCAGCATCGAGCGGTAAGAGCGGAAATCGCCGTCAATACTCGGATCCTTCACGACCACCGGGCGGAGAAAGATGACGAGTTCGGTCTTGGTGTTGTTGCGGTTGCGCGAGCTGAAGATCGAACTGAGGATGGGGATGCTATTGATGATCGGTATGGTGTCTTCGACGTCGTTGACCGAATCCTCGATCAAGCCGCCCAGCACGGCGATCTGGCCGCTGTTGACCTTGATCAGCGACTCCATCTCGCGCATGCGCAGCTGCGGAACCAGATTCTGCACCCCTGCCTGTGCCAGCGCAGGATTCGGATCTGCGATGAATTTTACCAGCCGCGTTGTGGTCGGCTTCACGTTCAACAGGATCGTGTCGTTGTCGCTTATCTGAGGAGTGATATTCATCACGAAGCCCACAGGTACGGTGACCGGGGTTGTATTGGTGGCAGTCACGGCATTTGAGTTCAGATTTCCGGCAGCGATGCTCACCTGAACGTTGAAGTACACAATGTTGTCGACAACCCGCAAGAGCGCGGTTTGATTGTTGAGAACCGAGAGTTTCGGACTCGAGAGCACGCGTACCGTTCCGAAGGATTCAAGCAACTGAATGACCCCGGCAAATCTCCCCCCGCCGCCGGCGATTGTGAAGAGGTTCGGGAACGTCGGTGCGCTCGGAAGACCTGTCCCGGTCGTTGCTCCCACAATGCCGGCAGGGAACGTGGCCGTGCTTGAAACAGTTCCTCCGGCCACCTGGTTGAGTGCAATCCTAGTCCCGCTCCCGATCCTGCCTGTTATGGCCGACCAGTCGATTCCCTGCTGATACTCGTTATTCAGCTGCACTTCGGCGATCGTCGCCTCGATCAGCACCTGGCGCTTCACATTTGCCAATACTTGATCGAAAAACTCCTGGATCTTTTCATGCTGTCGCGAAGTTGCGCGCACGATAACGATGCTCGCTTCGGCATTGACGATGACCGATGCCGCCTCCCGAAAAGTGACATTGGGCACGGTCGGCGCTGGAGGGGCGGCGCTCAGTCCACCCTGCGCCAATTGAACAGGTGCCGGCTGGGGGGCCCCGGCGGGTAATAGCTTGTCGGTCTGTTGAAGGATGTCCTTGACGTTCTTTTCCAGCGTGGCCCAGAACTTGTTGTCGGAGGTCACGCGCACTGTGGTGGTGGAGCCGTTGGCGCCGCCTCCGCCGCCTCCGCCGCCGGTGGTACCGGTGCCGCTCCCGATTTGCGAGGAAACACCGATCGTCCCCACGGAGGTGCGCTCCATGTTGACGTAATCGATCTTGTAAATGTGCAGATAGGGGGAATCGGGCATCACGATCAGGTTGGGGCCGTCCAGTTCCCAGCGCATATCGACCTGCTTGGAGATGCGCGTCAGAAGCTGCGGCAAGGTCTGGTCGATCGCATTCATCGTGACTGTTCCCGCGATGCCCGGATTGACGTCTATGTTCAGCTTGGCGTCGCGGGCGAGAGCGAACAGCAGCTCCTGCACTTTGACGCCGTTGACTACGATAGTGTAGGTCTCGGGCCGCTGGGTGGGCCTAGGTTTGGGCAGGATCGTTGAGATCTGTATGGGAGCCGGCACGGTTCCTGAAGGCGCCGACTCGTCGGAACGAAGGTGCGAATTCGACTGTTGAATCGGCGCGTGGGCGCATGCGCCCAGCGCAAGTACAAAACCCGCCATCGAAATGCGTCGCAAGGTGGCCTCCGATTCCCTTTCTTACCTGACTTGGCACATTTTTCCGGAGCAGTATAACAGTACCACGTAACAAGCTGATTTCACAAACCAAAAGAACTTTTACGTCACTCCCCTTAGAACTTCTACGGCTGTACAAACTGGCGGCGATTTTATTGGCGATTCTGGCTGCGCATTCTCTCCACGCTCCGGTAATACGGATGGTACGCGGAAAACAGCGGCGGCAGCCCTTTTATGGCGGCCAGCGCTTGCTCCGGGCTCGCATAGGATCCGTACGCGGCACGATAGTATTGCTGGCCGTCGATCTTCACGCTGTAGACCAAAAGCTCGCCAACCGGCAGAACCTGAGAAGCTCGAAGCAAGAAGTCTTCCAGTTGCCCTAGTTCTTTTGAATTGACAATAGCCAACTGGATTGCGTAGTGATCTCCCGGCGCGCCCCGCAGCCACTCCTGGGTTGCGGTAAAGCGGCCACGGGCGAGCTCCCCTCGCTCGGGAGACGTCGGTTGCGTGAGTGTCGGGGTTTCCGCGCTTCGTCTGAGTGCCGACGCGTCTGCGCTCGCGGACAGAGACAAGCCTGAAACAATGGGTATCGCCGCTTTCGCGGACCGAGCGGCGGTGCTCGCTGCGGCCGGCGTGGGGCCAGGCGCACTGTCTGACCGACTGGCCGGAAGGAGCATGTGTGTTCCCCATCCGAGCACAAGGCCTGTTGCGAGTGTAGCCGCGCCGATCGAGATCCTTCGCACGCCGGTCCGCGTTCGATAAAACTCGGTGTCGCGCACCGCCCTTTTGGCCTCAGCTTGAGTGACGGCATGGGTGCCGGCTGCGAAGGCCGCAAGCAGGGCCTTGTCCGAAAGAATATTGACTCGGCGCGTGAGACCCTGTGAGGCGTTGGCGATGAGCTTGACCGCCTGCCGGTTAAACACCTTGGGGCCCCGGTAGCCCGCTGCGCGCATGCGGAAATCAATGTAGTTTTCGATATCGCTTCGCACCAGGGGCTCGAGCCGAAAACTGTGCGTAATGCGTTCCTTCAGCTGCCGCATGCCGGCCGTGTCCAGGTGCTCGTCGAGCTCCGGCTGCCCGAACAGCACGATCTGCAGCAGCTTGTGGCGGTTGGATTCGAGATTCGACAACAACCGGATCTCCTCGAGCGTTTCCTCGGGCATCGCGTGCGCCTCGTCGATGAGCACCACCACCCGCCGGCCTTCGGCGTAAAGCTGGAGAAGACGTTCCTGCAGGGAGCGCAGGACCCGCGTCAGGCGGTCCTTCTCCAACTCGAGCTTCAACTCGTCGCCGATCGCGAAGAGGATTTCGTCACGCGACAGAGACGGATTGGCGAGATAAATGGTTTCGACCGTCGCAGGCAGGCGTTCCATCAGCACTCGGCAGAGCATCGTCTTGCCGCTGCCGACTTCGCCCGAAACCTTGACGATGCCTTCGTCATGGGTGATGGCGTAGAGCAGTGCTTCGAGCGTCGCGCCCCGGTTGGCCCCCTGAAAGAAAAAATCGGTATGAGGCGTGATGCGGAACGGCGCCTCTTTCAGCCCGAAGTGCTCCAGATACATCGAGATTCCCTCCCGGCGCGGGCGGCCGTGTCTATGGCTGCTTCTGCGCCGATTCCATGCGGGAGTACAAGGTCGTGCGGTTGATGCCGAGCATTTTCGCCGCCTGGCTGACGTTGCCTCGCGTGAGCTTCATCGCCGCCTCGATATAGCCCTGTTCCCAGGCCCTGAGCATCTGGTCGAGATTGAAGCTGCGCTCGCGCTGCAGGTGGCGCTGCGCCTGGTCTATGAGCGTCCCCGGATCCGACGGCAACCCGGGTCCCCCATCGGCCTGTACTTCCAGATCGAATTCGGGCTCGAGTTCCGCGGTAGACAGCTTTTGACCGGCATACTTGGTGGTCAGCCGGATGACGACGTTGCGCAACTCTCGGACGTTTCCGGGAAAGTGATAGTCGCGCCAGGCCTTCTGTGCCTCGTCGTCGAGGGCAAACGGCGGAAGCTTCGCCTGTTCCGCGTAGAACTTGCGGTAGTGCTCGAGCAGTAGTGCGCGGTCGTCGTCCATCTCGCGCAACGACGGCACCTCGATCGTAAACACCGATAGCCGGTGATACAGGTCGGCGCGGAAATTTCCCCTCCGGACTTCCTGACGCAGATCGCGATTGGTGGCGGCGATCACCCGCGCACGGGAGAAACGCTGCTGTGTCTCGCCGACGCGCTGGAACTCGCCGTTCTCGAGCACACGCAGGAGCTTGGCCTGCAGCTCGAGCGGAAGCTCGCCGATTTCGTCGAGAAACAAGGTCCCGTCGCTTGCATCTTCGAAATAGCCCGATTTGTTCTGTGTTGCGCCGGTAAATGCGCCCTTGGTATAGCCGAACAGCGTTGGCTCGACCAGGGTCGGCGCGATCGCCGCGCAGTTGAGCGCGAACCAGGGTTTCACGCGCCGCCACGAAAGGCGGTGCAGCAGGTTCGCCACGACCTCCTTGCCGGTTCCGGATTCGCCCTCGATGAGCGCCGGGAAGGGAGAGTCGGCGTATTGGCTGATTTGACTCTTCAATTTCTGAAGGGCAGGGCTCCTGCCAACCAGAGGATCGCTGTCCGCGATTCCCTCTCCCGAGATCTCGGCCGCGCGAAACTGCAGCGCGTGCAGCAGGATTTTCTTGAGATTCTCCGGGTCGCAGGGCTTGGCGACGAACTCCGCGGCGCCGAGCGTACGCGCGTGCCGGGCGTTCGCGGCGTCGTTCTGGCCCGAGAGCACCAGGATTTTCATCGTCGGTGAGTGTGCGAGCAGGTCGCTGATGAGCTGGAAGCCTTCGTCGGGTCGGTGCGGCACGGGCGGCAAGCCGAGGTCGACCAGCGCGAGCTGCGGCGCATCGTCGAGTTGCCTGAGAAGACTCACGGCGTGCTGGCGCGAATCGCTCACCATCACATCGAAATCCTTTCCGAGGGCGTAGGCCAGGGTTTCGGTGATGAGCGGATCGTCGTCGACGATCAGCAGGCTGGGATTGGTCTTCTCAGGCATGGGCGTCGATACATTTGAGGAAGGCGCGCTCCAGCGACGACTCCCCGTGGCGCTCGCACAGTCCTCGAGGCGCGCCGGTGTAGGCAAGCGTTCCCCGGTGCAGGACGGTCATGTCGTCGCAAACTTCCTCGATATCGGCGAGCGAATGCGAGGTGAAAAGCACAGTCCGCCCTTCGGACGTGAGCTTCAGCATCCGGTCCTTGGCGCAGGCGCGAGCCTTGGGGTCCAGGCCGCTCATCGGTTCATCCAGAACGTAGAGATCGCGCTCCGAAAGGAAGCAGGCGGCGAGTCCCAGCTTCTGAGTCATGCCCTTGGAATAGGTGCGCACCGGCTTTTCCAGAGCGGCGACGTCCAGGTCAAGCGAGGCAAACATCGCGTGAACGCGCTCCTCTTCGTATCGGCATTGGAACAGCCGCAGCATCATCGCGATGAACTCGCGACCCGTGAGAAAATAGGGGGCGATGAACCGTTCGGGTAGAAACGCCAGGCGGGCGCGAGCCTGAGGGCGGCGATGCGTGACGCCGTGAACTTCGATCGAGCCCGAATCGAGGTCGCAAAAATCGAGCAGGCATTTGATCAACGTGGTCTTGCCGGCGCCGTTCAAACCGGCCAAGCCCAGGCATTTGCCCGAGGGAACATCGAGATCGATCCCGCGCAACACGTCCGCGCGCCCGAAGCTCTTGTTCACTCCGTGGAATCGAACCAACGGCTCGGGCATAAGGCGGACAAGCCCTTTTTAAGATTGCGCCGATGATAGCGCAAAGACGGCACCCTTTCACAATGGAACTTCATCCGCTCGCGTGCGGTCGGTTGGAATACGGTCCAAATTGTCGCCGCGCACTTTTGTAGTGCTAGAATTCGCCCTTCCGCGTATTCCATGCAGGACACCGTGGCGACAAGCAACCTGGTCGAGGTCGACAACGTCACGTTCAGCTACGACGAGCGCCAGGTCCTGAAGGACATCAACCTCGTCGTTCCCAAGGGCAAAGTGGTGGCTATCATGGGCTTGTCCGGTTGCGGGAAAACGACGCTGCTTCGCCTGATCGGCGGGGCGCTTTTTCCCGACCGAGGCGAAATTCGCGTCGCCGGACGCGTCGTGAACAAGCTCAGCGATGCCGAGCTTTTTGCACTGCGGCGCAAGATGGGCATGTTATTCCAGTTTGGCGCCCTGTTCACCGACATGTCCTCGTTCGACAATGTGGCGTTTCAGATGCGCGAGCACACGGACTTGTCCGAATCGCTCATTCGCGACCTCGCGCTCATGAAACTGCAGGCGGTGGGATTGCGCTCGGCCGCCGATCTCATGCCCTCGGAGCTCTCCGGCGGCATGGCGCGGCGCGTGGCGCTCGCGCGCTCGATCGCGCTCGACCCGATGCTGATGCTTTACGACGAGCCGTTTACGGGCCTCGACCCGATCTCCCTCGGGGTCATTGGCCAGCTGATCCGCCGGCTCAACGACGCCCTCGGCGCAACCTCGATCGTCGTGACCCACGACGTGGCCGAAGCGCTCGAGCTGGTCGACTATGTCTATTACATGTCCGCCGGAAAGGTCGAATTTCAGGGCACGCCCGACGAAGTGCGCGCGGCGGGACTCGCGTCGCTTCGCCAGTTCGTCTACGGCGAGCCTGACGGGCCGGTGCCGTTCCACTATCCGGCGCCGGACTATCGGCAGGATCTGCTCGCGCAATGATGCGGCGCATCGCCGAGCTCCTGCGTGCGCTTGGGGCGCGCATCGTCAACAACTGGATCTGGCGTCTGGGGTTCGCGTGCCGCTTCCTGTGGGTCACGCTCAAGGAGTCGGGGCCGAGCTTCCGACGCTTTCATCTTACGATACGCGAGATTTATTTCACCGGGGTGATGTCGCTCGTCATCATTCTCGTATCGGGGCTGTTCGTCGGGATGGTCCTGGGTTTGCAGGGTTACGACACGCTGGTGCGCTACGGTTCCGCTGAGGCGCTCGGGGTGCTCGTCAGCCTTTCGCTGGTGCGCGAGCTTGGCCCGGTCGTCGCGGGACTACTCTTTGCCAGCCGCGCGGGCAGCGCGATCACCGCCGAGATCGGATTGATGAAAGCAACCGAGCAGCTTTCGGCGATGGAGATGATGGCTGTGGATCCGATCGCCCGCGTGGTCGCGCCCCGCTTTTGGGCCGGGGTGATTTCCATGCCCTTGCTCGCTGCGCTATTTTCCGCGATGGGGGTGTTCGGCGGCTACCTCGTCGGGGTGCGGCTGATCGGCGTCGATGAAGGCTCGTTCTGGTCGCAGATGCAGGCGGCGGTGGATTTTCGCCAAGACGTCTTGAACGGGGTGATCAAGAGCCTGGTGTTCGGCGTCGCGGTGACCTGGATCGCAGTCTATGAGGGGTATGATGCGCCGCCGACGGCCGAGGGCGTGTCGGGTGCGACCACGCGCACGGTAGTCACTTCGTCGCTCGCGATCCTCGCACTCGATTTCGTATTGACGGCACTGATGTTTAGAGGACTCTAAATCATGATGACGCGAAAAGAGTTGGACCTGTGGGTCGGGATCTTTGCGGTGATCGGCATCGGCGCGATGCTGTTCCTGTCGCTGAAGGTGGCGAATCTCGCTTCGTTTTCGGCGGCGGATGCGTATCAGATCAACGCCAAGTTCGAAAACATCGGCGGGCTGAAGGTCAGAGCGCCGGTAAAGAGCGCCGGCGTCGTCGTTGGCCGGGTCGGTGATATCCGCTTCGACAACGAGAGCTTCGAGGCGGTGGTTGCCCTGAACATCGACGGCCGTTTCAAGTTCCCCAAGGATAGCTCCGCCAAGATCCTGACTTCGGGACTGCTCGGCGAGCAGTACATCGGCCTGTCGGCCGGTGGCGATACCGTGAACTTGAAAGGTGGCGATACCCTGAAACTCACGCAGTCCGCGGTCGTGCTGGAAAATTTGATTGGTCAGTTCCTGTACAATAAAGCCGCCGAGGGGGACGGCAAGAAGTAAGGATTGGAAACCGACCGCGTGACAAAGGCGAAAAAGTTGTGCGCGGCGTTGCTCCTGGCGGGAACGCTGGCAGGCTGCGCCACCTCCGGGGGCAATCCGGCCGATCCCCTCGAGCCGTTCAACCGGGCGATGTTCAGCTTCAACGATGCCGCGGACGTGGCCGTCATCAAGCCGGTGGCGAAAGCTTATCGTGCGGTGGTGCCGGGAATCCTTCGCACCGGAGTTTCCAATTTCTTTTCCAATCTCGATGATGTCTGGATTTCGGTGAACGACGTGTTGCAGGGCAAGTTCCAGCAGGGCCTCGAGGATTTCGGCCGGGTCCTGTTCAATTCGACGTGGGGGATCGCCGGCATCTTCGATGCCGCTTCCGACGTGGGAATGCAAAAACACAACGAGGACTTCGGCCAGACCTTGGGCTCTTGGGGTTTCGGCAGCGGAGCGTATCTGGTTCTGCCGATCCTCGGTCCGTCCACCATCCGCGACGGTTTCGGACTGCTGCTCGACACGCGCGCCGATCTCGTATTCCAGATCGACGGAGTCCCCGTGCACAACTCGCTCTATGCAACGCGCGCGATCAGCAATCGAGCCAATCTTCTCGATGCTTCGAGCGTGATCGACTCGGCCGCGCTCGACAAATATTCGTTCGTTCGTGACGCCTGGTTGCAGCGCCGCCGCAACCTTGTCTACGACGGAGATCCGCCGAGGGAGAAGGAAGAACCCGATGATGAACCTGCCAAGTAGCCTGCCCGTCACCATGAAAATCCCGTTCTGCGCGCTCCTTGCGTTGCTGATCCCGCTCGCTCAGGCCGAGGCGCTCGCGCCCGACGTCCTGGTGAAATCGATTACCGAGGAGGTTGTCGCAATCCTCAAGAGGGACAAGGACATTCAGTCGGGTGATACGAAGAAGGTGGCCGACCTGATAGACACCAAGATCGTCCCGCACTTCGACTTCATCCGGATGACCCGGATCGCCATGGGACGCAACTGGCGGCTCGCCTCGCCGGACCAGCAAAAGAACCTCGCGGGGGAATTCAAGACCCTGTTGGTTCGTACCTATTCGACCGCGCTCTCCAACTTTCGCGATCAGCAGATCGACTACAAGCCCCTGCGCGCGAAGCCCGAGGACACCGAGGTGACGGTGAAATCCGACGTGAAACAATCGGGCTCGTCCCAGCCGGTCTCCATCGACTACGAGATGGAAAAGACTCCCGACGGGTGGAAAGTCTACGACGTCAAGGTCGGTGGCGTGAGTCTGGTGACAACCTACCGGGACACCTTTGCAAGCGAAGTTCGCGATCGTGGCGTGGATGGCTTGATCAAATCGCTCGTCGAGAAAAACCGCCAGCCGGAGCGCCCCAAAGCGGGCAAGACGTGATCAAGCGCGACGGCGATTCGCTCGTTCTCGAAGGTGCGGTGACCCTGGACACCGTTCCCGGGCTGATCGGCGCGGTGGAAGAGCACCTCGGCCAGGGAGCGCGCGTGATCGATTTTCGCAACGTGACCGAAGTCGATTCCGCCGCGGTGGCCCTCGCCCTCGAGTGGCTGCGTCGGGCCGCAGAGAGCAAGACCGGGCTGCGCCTCGTCAACTTACCCGCCGCGATGCAGAACCTCGCCAAGCTCTACGGAGTCTCCGAGCTGCTCGAATCGGCACCCGGCTGATCCCTCGCGCGGGTGACCCAAGGGAATGACCGCCGCGATCGAACTCCGCGACGTTCACAAGCGCTTCGGCGATCTGCAGGCGCTCTCGGGGATCGACCTCGTCGTTCGGCAGGGGGAGTTCTTCGGCTTGCTCGGGCCCAACGGGGCCGGAAAGACCACCCTGATCAGTGTCCTTGCGGGCCTCGTGCGCGCCGACCGGGGCTCGGCCCGCATCATGGGCTACGACGTACGCGCGGATTACCGCGCTGCGCGCCGCTCCCTCGGGGTCGTGCCGCAGGAGCTCGTCTTCGATCCGTTCTTTACCGTGCGCGAGACCTTGCGCATTCAATCCGGTTACTTCGGGATGCGCGACAACGGCGCGTGGATCGAAGAGGTGATGCAGCACCTCGACCTTGAATCGAAGGCCGAGGTCAACATGCGCGCGCTCTCGGGCGGGATGAAGCGGCGGGTGCTCGTGGCGCAAGCGCTGGTGCACAAGCCGCCGGTGATCGTCCTCGACGAACCGACCGCGGGCGTCGACGTGGAGCTTCGCCAGGCGCTGTGGCAATTCATCCAGAGACTCAACCGTGACGGCCACACCATCGTCCTCACGACGCACTATCTTGAGGAAGCCGAGGCGCTTTGCGAACGCATAGCGATGCTGAAACAGGGACGCGTCGTCGCGCTCGATTCCACGTCCAACCTGCTCAAACGCGTGCACCATCTGTTCCTTCGCTTGCGTCTGGTCGGTGAGCTTCCCGCTGAGCTCCGCGCGCTCGAGCACGGCAGCGCGGCGACAGGCCACGTGCTGCGGCTGAAGGGTTTTGACGATGTCGAGCAGACGCTCGCCTGCATCCGCAAAGCAGGCTGCCGCATCGAGGAAATGGAGTTGATGCAGCCCGACCTCGAGGACGTGTTCGTGGACGTGATGCAGCGGTCATGAGCGGGTTTCCGACCTTGCTGTACAAGGAAGTGCTGCGGTTCTGGAAAGTCAGTACCCAGACGATAGGCGCGCCGGTGCTCACCGCCGCCCTTTTTCTTTTCATCTTCGGCCACGTCATGGAAGGCCGGGTGCGGATGTACGACGCGATTCCGTATGCTGCATTTCTCGTCCCGGGACTGGTGATGATGTCCTTGCTGCAGAACGCCTTTGCCAACAGTTCTTCATCTCTGATCCAGTCCAAGATCACGGGCAATATCATCTTCGTGTTGCTGCCGCCCGTTGCCTACTGGGAGTTTTTCGCTGCCTACGTGCTCGCCGCAGTCGTCCGCGGGATGGTGGTGGGCGCGGCGGTGCTGCTGGTGACGCTGCCCTTCGTCGAGATCGGATTCCGCCACCCGCTGTGGATCGTCGCGTTTGCCTTCTCCGGAAGCGCCGTTCTCGGCGCGCTCGGGATGATCGCCGGCATCTGGGCGGAAAAGATCGACCAGGTCGCCTCCTTCCAGAACTTCCTCATCATGCCTCTGACTTTTCTTTCGGGAGTGTTCTATTCGATCCATTCGCTGCCCGCTTTCTGGCAGAAGCTCTCGCATTTCAACCCGTTTTTCTACATGATTGACGGATTTCGCTACGGCTTTTTCGGGGTCTCTGACGTCGACCCGTTTCAGAGCCTCGCCGTGGCGACGGTTTTTCTGGGCGTGGTTTCCGGACTGACGCTCGCGTTGCTCAGGAGCGGATACAAACTGAGGCACTAGCATGGTGACACCCGAGCAGGTTCAAAGCTACATCGAAAATGGAATGCAGTGCGAGGAGGTGCGCGTTGCAGGCGACGGGCAGCATTTCGAGGCGCTCATCGTGAGCGAAGCGTTCCGCGGCAAGAGTCGCGTGCAGCGCCATCAACTGGTCTACGCGGCGCTCGGCGAGCGCATGCGAGCGGAGATTCACGCGCTGTCGATGCGTACGCTCACCCCCGAGGAGGCGGCGAATGGATAGGCTCGTCATCCAGGGCGGCGTGCCGCTCTCAGGCGAAATCCGGGTTTCCGGGGCCAAGAATGCGGCGCTACCACTGATGTGCGCGGCGCTGCTGACCGACGACCCGCTTACGCTCTCGAATGTGCCGCACCTGAGGGACGTGAGCACCATGCTCAGGCTGCTTGCACAGATGGGCGTGGAAGTATCGCTCGACGATCGGCTGGGCCTGTCGCTCAGGGCGGAGCGGATTTCCGAGCCGTTCGCTCCCTACGATCTGGTGAAGACCATGCGGGCGGCTATCCTCGTTCTCGGACCGCTCCTCGCGCGTTGCGGCGAGGCCCGCGTGTCGCTACCCGGGGGCTGCGCCATCGGGGCGCGCCCGGTGGATTTGCACATCAAGGGACTTGAAGCTCTTGGCGCCGAGATTTCGGTCGAGCAAGGCTACATCTCGGCGAAAGCGAAGCGCCTGAAAGGAGCACGCATCCTCACGGACATCGTTACTGTCACCGGAACGGAAAACCTCATGATGGCCGCTTGCCTCGCCGAGGGCACCAGCGTGATCGAGAACGCGGCGCGCGAGCCCGAGGTGGTGGACCTCGCGCGTTGTCTTTCGGCGATGGGTGCCCGGATAAGCGGCGCAGGCACCGACGCGATCACGATCCAGGGAGTGAAAAGGCTGCACGCGGCCTCACACCGCATCATGGCCGATCGCATCGAGACCGGAACCTTCCTCGCTGCGGCGGCAGCGACGGGAGGACGCGTCACGCTGCGCGGCACGGACGCCGGCACGCTCGAAGCGGTACTCGAAAAATTGCGCGAGGCGGGCGCGGAACTGCAGACGGGGGACGGAACGATCGCACTCGCCATGCCAGGAAGACCCAAGTGCGTGAACCTCCGGACTGCCCCTTATCCCGCGTTTCCGACGGACATGCAGGCACAGTTGATGGCGCTCGACACGGTCGCGCAGGGCACCGCGACGATCACCGAGACCATTTTCGAGAACCGCTTCATGCACGCCCTGGAAATGCAGCGGCTCGGCGCCGATATCGAGATCTCCGGAAACACGGCGATCGTTCGCGGCGTTCCGAAGCTGCAGGGGGCGACCGTCATGGCGACCGACTTGCGCGCCTCGGCGAGCCTCGTCATCGCGGGACTGGTGGCCGAAGGCGAGACCACGGTCGATCGGATCTACCACCTCGATCGTGGCTACGAGTGTATCGAGGAAAAACTCGCGCAACTCGGCGCGCGGATCAAGCGCGTACATTGACGCAAGGCCGTTGATTGGCTGCGTTCCCCGTGTCCTCTGCGGTAAAATCAAACCTTTTCACATATTTGCATCGTGATCACGCTCGCGCTCTCGAGAGGCCGGATTTTCGACGAGACGTTGCCGCTGCTCGCTGCGGCGGGCATCCGTACGCTCGACAATCCGGAGTCCTCGCGCAAGCTCATTCTGCGCACCAGCCGCCGCGACTTGCGGCTGCTGCTCGTGCGCGCGTCCGACGTTCCGACTTACGTCCAATACGGCGCTTCGGAACTTGGAATTGCGGGCAAGGACGTGCTCCTCGAGCATGGCGGCGAAGGCTTGTATCAGCCGCTCGATCTCGGCATCGCATCCTGCCGTATGGTCGTCGCGGTTTCCGAGGGTTTTGACTACGCCGGCGCAGTGCGGCAGGGCGCACGCTTGCGCGTGGCGACCAAGTACGTGCAGACGGCGCGCGAGCACTTCGCGGCCAAGGGCGTGCACGTCGATCTGATCAGGCTCTACGGCTCTATGGAACTCGCGCCGCTCGTGGGTCTGGCGGATGCGATCGTCGATCTGGTTTCGAGCGGCGATACGCTGCGCGCCAACCACCTGCGCGCGGTCGAGGAGATCCGGCCGATCAGTGCGCGCCTCATCGTCAACCAGGCGGCGCTCAAGCTCAGGCGCGACGCCATTCAGCCGCTGCTCGACAAATTCGCCCAAGCCGCGCATGGTTGAGATCGCGCGGCTTTCCACCTCGCAGAGGGACTTCGGCGAGCGGCTCGCGGCGCTCACGGCCTTCGACGCCGCGTTCGACGAACGGATCGAACGCGCGGTCGCTGCAATTTGCGACGACGTGCGCGCGCGCGGCGACGCCGCGGTGCTCGAATACACCGATCGCTTCGATGGCGTGAAGGCTGCGCGGATAATCGAACTCGAGCTGCCTCGCTCCGCTCTCGAAAAAGCCCGTTCGGGACTAGCACGCGTGCAGCGCGATGCGCTCGAGCAGGCCGCGGCGCGCATAAGAAACTTTCATGTGCGGCAGCGCGCAAAATCCTGGCAATTCACCGAGGCCGATGGAACGACGCTCGGGCAACGCGTCGTCCCCATCGATCGCGCCGGGTTGTACGTACCCGGCGGCAAGGCCGCCTATCCGTCTTCGGTGCTGATGAACGCCCTTCCCGCGAAAGTCGCGGGTGTCGCCGAGCTGATCCTGACCGTACCGACGCCCTCGGGCGAGCGCAATCCCCTGGTGCTCGCGGCGGCGGCGATCGCGGGCGTCGATCGCGTTTTCACGATCGGCGGCGCGCAAGCGATCGCAGCGCTCGCATACGGCACGCAGACCATCCCGCCGGTGGACAAGATCGTCGGCCCGGGTAATGCCTACGTGGCGGCGGCGAAGCGCCGTGTTTTCGGCACCGTGGGTATCGACATGATCGCCGGACCTTCGGAGATCCTCGTCATCTGCGACGGTACGACCGATCCGGACTGGATCGCGATGGACCTGTTTTCCCAGGCCGAGCACGACGAATCGGCGCAGGCCATGCTTCTTTCCCCCGACGCGGATTTCATCGAACGCGTGGGGAAGAGCATTGAAAAATTGCTCGCCGGAATGTCGCGGCGGGATGTGATTGCAGCGTCGCTCGCGCGGCGCGGCGCGTTGATCAAGGTGAAAAGCCTCGAAGAAGCGTGCGACATCGCCAACCGGATTGCGCCGGAACACTTGGAGATCTCGGTTGCGAACCCGAGCAAATGGTCGAGGAGAATCCGTCACGCCGGCGCTATCTTCCTTGGCCGTTACACGTCCGAGGCCCTGGGCGATTACTGCGCAGGGCCCAACCACGTACTGCCGACTTCGCGCACGGCACGGTTTTCCTCGCCGCTCGGCGTATACGACTTCCAGAAACGCTCGAGCATTATTTCGGTCTCGCGCAAAGGCGCGCAGAAGCTCGGACGGCTCGCGGTGACCCTCGCGCAAGGAGAGGGCTTGCAGGCGCATGCGCGTTCGGCCGAGCTTAGAATGAGTAAGCCGCTCAAAGAAAAACCGTGAGCGCCGGCCCGGACAAGGTCATCCGCGACGAGATTCGGGCGATCACCGCTTATCACGTGCAGTCGGCCGAAGGGCTGGTGAAGCTCGATGCGATGGAGAACCCGTACCGCTTGCCCGAGGCCTTGCGGCGAGCGGTGGCCGAGGCGGTGGCGGATGCGGAATTCAACCGTTATCCCGATCCCACGGCGCCTGCGCTGGTGAAGCGCCTGCGGGAAATCATGGCGATCGGGTCCGAGTATGGCGTCCTGCTTGGCAACGGTTCGGACGAGATCATTCACATCATCATCCAGAGCGTGGCGCGGCCGGGAGCCGTAGTGCTCGCTCCCCGACCCAGTTTTTTCATGTTCAGTCTTTACGCGCAGTTGGCAGGCCTCGACTACGTCGGGGTGCCGGTCAACCCGGATTTCACGCTCGATGCCGGCGTCTTCCTGCAGGCGATGGCCGAGCACCGGCCTGCGGTCGTGTTCATCGCCTATCCGAACAATCCGACCGGCAACCTGTTCTCGGACGAGGCGATCGAGGCCATCGTCGCCGCGGCGCCCGGGCTGGTGGTGATCGACGAGGCTTACCACGCCTTCGCCCGCAAGACTTTCATGACGCGCCTCGCGCGATTTCCGAACCTCGTTGTCATGCGCACCCTGTCGAAGCTCGGACTCGCCGGCATAAGGCTGGGCTATGCGGCCGCGCGGCCCGAATGGATTCGCGAGTTCGACAAGGTGCGACCTCCCTACAACGTCAATGTGCTGACGCAGATCGTAGCCGAGCGGGCGCTGGCCCACTACGGAGAGCTCGAGGCCCAGGCGCGCGACATCGTCGCCGAGCGCGAGCGGCTGGCCGTCGAGCTGCGCAAGCTTCCCCGCGTCACGGTTTTCCCGAGCGACGCGAATTTCATTCTCCTGCGTGTGCCCGGCGCGGCGTCGATCTTCGAGGGAATGAAACGCCGCGGCGTACTGATCAAAAGCATGCATGGCAGCGTGCCGGTTCTGCTCGACCAGTGCGTACGGCTGACCATAGGCACGCCGGAAGAGAACCGGCGCTGCCTCACCGCGCTCGCTGAGGCGCTTGCCGATTTGGTGTAGGCTATGGTGTTGAAACCTTCCGCAATGTCCACGCGCGCCGCCAAAGCCGACCGCAAGACCACCGAGACGCAGATCGCCCTTTCGGTCAATGTCGACGGCAGCGGACGTGCGAACCTCGCGACCGGCATTCCGTTTCTGGACCACATGCTCGACCAGGTCGCGCGCCACGGGATGCTCGATCTGGACATCCAGGCCAAGGGCGACCTGCACGTGGATGCCCACCACACGGTCGAGGACATCGGGATCACGCTCGGTCAGGCGGTAGCGCGCGCCGTCGGCGACAAGACGGGCATACGGCGTTACGGACACGCCTACGTGCCGCTCGACGAAGCGCTTTCGCGGGTGGTGATCGACTTCTCCGGCCGCCCCGGGCTTGAGTACCACGTCAAGTTCACGCGCGCGCTGATCGGGGAGTTCGACGTCGATCTGGTGCACGAGTTCTTCCAGGGTTTTGCCAACCACGCTCAGGTGACGTTGCACATCGACAACTTGCGGGGCGACAACGCGCATCACCAGTGCGAAACCATGTTCAAGGCGTTCGCGCGGGCTCTGCGCATGGCGTTGGAGCCCGATCCGCGCGCCGCGGGTTCCATTCCTTCAACGAAAGGTGCGCTCTAGGCGTCCCTTCCCTCGAATCTTGCAATGCGCGTCGCGGTCGTCGATTACGGTATGGGCAACTTGCGCTCGGTCTCGAAAGCCCTCGAGCACGTAGCACCGCAGGCGCAGATCGAGGTGACCTCCGATCCCTCGCGCGTGGCGGACGCAGACCGCGTGGTGTTTCCGGGTCAGGGCGCAATGCCGGACTGCATGCGCGAGATGGACGCGCGCGGACTGCGCCCTGCGGTGCTGGAGGCCGCGCGCAAGCGCCCGTTTCTCGGTATCTGCATCGGGCTGCAGATGCTGTTCGAGCGCAGCGACGAAGGCGGTGTGGCGGGCCTTGCGCTGCTGCCCGGTACCGTGCGGCATTTTCCCGGCGATGCCATGGTCGATTCCCATGGACTGAAACTCAAGGTACCCCACATGGGATGGAACGAGGTCCGCCAGGCCGGCCCACACCCCCTGTGGGCGGGGGTCGAGGAGGGCAGCCGGTTCTATTTCGTCCACAGCTACTATCCCCAGACGGGGGAGGCGGGGCTGGTGCGGGGCACCACCGAATACGGTGTCCCCTTTACGTGCGCCGTAGCACAGGATAATATTTTTGCGGTACAGTTCCACCCAGAAAAAAGCGCTGCTTCGGGCTTGCGGCTACTCGCCAACTTCCTCAACTGGAACCCCTGAATCTTTACACCGGCTCCGGGTGCCCGGAGCCCCTCGTATTTTTCCGAATCGATGCTGATCATCCCGGCCATTGACATCAAGGACGGACACTGCGTCCGCCTGAAACAGGGAAAGATGAGCGAGACGACGGTGTTCTCGGAGGACCCGGTCGGCATGGCGAAGCACTGGAAATCGGAAGGCGCGCGCCGCCTGCATCTCGTCGACCTGAACGGGGCGGCCGCCGGCAAGCCCAAGAACGAAGCCGTGATGCGCGCCATCCTTCAGGAACTGGGCGATACGCTTCCGGTGCAACTCGGCGGAGGCATCCGGGATCTCGATACGATCGAACGCTATCTCGACCTCGGCGTCGGTTACATCATCATCGGCACGGCGGCGGTGAAAAATCCCGGTTTCCTGCAGGACGCGTGTACGGCGTTTTCCGGGCACATCATCGTATCGCTCGACGCCAAGGACGGTAAAGTCGCCGTCGAAGGCTGGTCGAAGATGACCGGTCACGACGTCGTGGATCTCGCGAAGAAATTCCAGGATTACGGCGTCGAAGCGATCATCTATACCGATATCGGCCGTGACGGGATGCTCACCGGAGTGAATATCGACTCGACGCTCAAGCTGGCGCGAGAGTTGCGCGTGCCGGTCATCGCAAGCGGAGGCCTGACCAGTCTCGATGAGGTCAAGGCGCTGTGCAAGATCGAGTCCGAGGGCATCACCGGAGTCGTCACGGGCCGCGCCATTTACCAGGGCACGCTCGATTTCAAGAAAGCCCAGTCCGAAGCGGACAAGCTCGGCAAATCCGCCGAATAGAGGGTGTGGACGAGAAGGCCTCCATCCGCTGTACGCTGCGGAACTTTTTCAATCTTTTCCTAGTCTGCTAACTTCCACGGCTGCCGCCCTCATGCTCGCAAAGCGCATCATTCCCTGCCTCGACGTCGACCGCGGCCGCGTGGTGAAGGGCGTCAACTTCGTGGGCTTGCGCGATGCCGGAGACCCGGTCGAGATTGCGCGGCGCTACAACGAGCAGGGCGCTGACGAGCTGACGTTCCTCGACATCACTGCGAGCTCGGACGAGCGCGACCTGATCCTCCACGTCGTCGAAGAGGTTGCCGCGCAGGTGTTCATTCCGCTTACCGTCGGCGGTGGCGTGCGCAAGGTCGAGGACGTCAGGCGCTTGCTCAATGCCGGCGCCGACAAGGTTTCGATCAACACCGCCGCGGTCCAGAACTCGCAGCTTGTCGCCGATGCCACCGGCCGTTACGGCTCCCAGTGCATCGTGGTCGCCATCGACGCCAAGCGGGCGGAGCCCGCCGCGAGTTCCGGGATTCGCTGGGAAGTGTTTACTCACGGGGGACGCCGGCCGACAGGATTGGACGCCATCGAATGGGCGCGTAAAATGCAGGAGTTGGGGGCCGGCGAGATCCTGCTCACGAGCATGGACCGTGACGGCACGCGCGAGGGCTTCGATCTCGCACTCACGCGCGCGGTGGCCGATGCGGTCGATGTCCCGGTCATTGCAAGCGGCGGCGTTGGCAAACTCGAACACCTCGCTGATGGCGTGCTGCAAGGCCGCGCCGATGCGGTTCTCGCCGCAAGCATTTTCCACTTCGGCGAATTCACGGTAGGCGAAGCGAAGCAATACATGGCAGAGCGCGGCATCGAAGTGAGGCTTTGAATCGGCGGACGCAATGGCAGAGAGCTGGCTTGAGAAAGTGAAGTGGGACGAGCGCGGTCTCGTCCCCGCGATCGCCCAGGAGAGATCGACGAACAAGGTGTTGACGCTCGCGTGGATGAACCGCGAATCGCTGGCGAAGACCGTCGCCACTGGCGAAGCGCACTACTGGTCGCGCTCGCGGGAGCGCCTGTGGAAAAAAGGCGAGCAGTCGGGAAACGTGCAGAAGGTAAGCGAAATCCGGCTCGATTGCGACGAAGACGTGGTGCTGCTCAGCGTGGAGCAGACTGGCGACATTGCCTGCCATACCGGAAGGCACAGCTGCTTTTTTCAGAGGCTCGAGAACGGGCGTTGGATAACCGTGGAGCCGGTGATCAAGGACCCCAAGGAAATTTACAAGCGATGAGCGACATACTTGAGCGGCTCGCCGACGTCGTCGAAAGCCGAAAAACCGGCGATCCCGAAAAATCCTATGTGTCGCGGCTTTTCGCGCGCGGACCCGATGCAATCCTGAAGAAAGTCGGGGAAGAGGCGACCGAGGTGGTCATGGCCGCCAAGGACGGCGACCGGCTGCGCATCGTCGGAGAAACCGCGGACCTGTGGTTCCACTGCCTGATCATGCTTGCGCAGTTCGGCCTGCGGCCCGCCGATGTGCTCGCCGAACTGCGCCGCCGCGAGGGCATTTCCGGAATCGACGAGAAGGCCGCGCGCGCCGACAGCCAGCGCACGGACGCGGAACGGAAGTAGCATGGATGCGCAAAGCTGCGTCTTCTGCAAGATCGTCCGGGGCGAAATCCCATGCAAGAAAATCTTCGAGGACGCGGATATCCTCGCCTTCCACGACATTCATCCGCTCGCGCCGGTGCATTTCATGATCATTCCCAAGAAACATATCGATTCGCTCGCTGATTGCGACTCGAGCCACCAGGCGCTTCTGGGCAAGCTCCTCGCTGCGGCGCCGCGCCTCGCACGCGAGCAGGGGTCGAGCGACGGTTTTCGCGTCATCATCAATAGCGGACGTGTAGGCCGTCAGGAGGTGTAT
>DATHHS010000335.1:0-7376 GCA_035317085.1 Burkholderiales bacterium | reverse complement strand
CGGCGCCCACCGCGATCCGCGTGTTGAAGAAACACGATCCCGCATATCTGAAGAAATACGACCTGTCCTCGCTCCGGCATCTGTTTCTCGCGGGCGAGCCGCTCGACGAGCCGACGCACCGCTGGATCGCGGAAGCGCTCGGGAAACCGGTCATCGATCACTACTGGCAGACCGAGACCGGCTGGGCGGTCCTGTCGGCGGTCCCGGGCGTGGAGAAGACGGCGATCAAGTTCGGCAGCCCGGGCTTTCCCGCCTACGGCTACGACCTGAAGCTGCTGCGCGAATCCGACGCAGGGGAGGCGGGGACCGGCGAGAAAGCCGTGGTCGCCATCGCTCCGCCCCTGCCGCCGGGCTGCATGACGACGGTGTGGGGCGACGACGAGCGCTTCGTGAAAACCTATTTCGGCACGTTCCGGAACAAGCAGGTCTACTCGACTTTCGACTGGGGCATCCGCGACAAGGACGGCTACTACTTCATTCTCGGCCGCACCGACGACGTGATCAATGTCGCCGGGCACCGCCTGGGCACGCGCGAGATCGAAGAGGCGGTGAGCATGCATTCCAACATCGCCGAATGCGCGGTAGTGGGCGTGGCCGATTCCCTGAAGGGCCAGATGCCGCTGGCGTTTGCCGTGGTGAAAGACTCCTCGAAGCTCGCCACGCCCGAAGGCCGCGCCCGCCTCGAAAAGGAGGTCATGGAGACGGTCGACCGGCAGCTCGGTGCCATCGCAAGGCCAAAGGCGGTACACTTCGTGTCCCTGCTGCCCAAGACCCGCTCGGGCAAGACGCTGCGGCGCACGATCCAGGCGCTCGCGGAAGGGCGGGACCCGGGCGATCTCACCACCATCGAGGACCCGGCGGCGCTGGAGCAGATTCGAAGCACGCTGAAGGAATAGGGTCGCGGCGCCGGGGAATGAAACCAGGTCCGCGGATGTTCACCCGCAGGTAGAACCGTATTGCAAAGCAGTTCAACCCAAGAGGAGAAAACGCATGTTTTTGAAATCCGTAGCTCGAATCGTATTACCCGCGATGCTTGCGGCATTTGCACTGAGCGCTGCCGCGCAGCAGCCGGCCGCGAACCCGATGGACGTCGTTCCCGACAAGATGCCGAACGATATTCCCTACGGCGCCCCGATCTCGCTCGAGCGCGCCGATGCGGCCCTCCACGCAGCGCTGGGCGAATCCACCAAGCGCGGCTGGAAACTGAACTGCGCCGTGGTGGACTCCGGAGCCAACCTGGTGACGTTCAAGCGCCAGGACGGGGCGCAACTCGGTTCGATCGCCATCGCGGAGCACAAGGCCCGCACCGCGGCGAAGTACCGTCGCGAAACCAAGGCGTTCGAGAACGGCGTGCAGAGCGGCTTGAACTATCTGCTGACCCTGGACGACGTCATCGCCTCGCGCGGCGGCGTTCTCCTGATGGAAGGCGGCAAGATCATCGGCGCGATTGGCTGCTCGGGCGGCACCGGTTCGCAGGACGAAGTGGCGTCCAAAGCGGGCGCAGCAACCGTAAAATAAGAAGCTCTAAAGAAAAAAAAGGCCGCGCGATGCGGCCTTTTTCTTTGAGGGTCGGAGCGTCCGTTGAAATCGCTTCTGGTTTTTTTGCTCGTCCTTTCGTTCGGCTGGGGATATCTGGCGGGCATCGGCAAAGTGTTTCCATCCGTCCAAATTGAGGCGGTGAAGAAATACTTCATCGCCGCTCCAGAGGAAACACCACAGCCTTCCGCGTACTGGCTCGAAAAATCATCTTTCTTCGACACCTTCGGCGCGCACGCCTCTGTCGTCATGATCGGCGACTCTCTTACGGACGGGGCCGAGTGGGGAGAAATGTTTCCGGGCACGGCCATCGCCAATCGAGGCATCGACGGAGACACGACCGGCGGAGTGCTCAAGAGGATGGAGGGGATCAAATCCGTCCATGCGCGAAAGGCATTCCTCATGATCGGCATCAACGATTTCGGAAAGGAAAACCGGAGCGTCGATGTCGTCTTCGGCGATTACGCGAAGATCGTGTCTCAACTGGAAAAAAGCGGCATGAAAGTGTTCATCCAGTCGACCTTGCTGTGCAACGAAGCCAAGGCCGGCTGGATTTCGTGCGCCGCGATCCAGGGAAAAATCCTGGAGCTGAACAGACGCCTTGCCGCCCTCGCTTCCGGGAACGTCGCATTCGTCGACGTCAACGCGGGCCTCGTTGGAGAAGGCGGGCTCAAGTCCGACCTGACCTATGACGGCGTCCATCTGAACGGCGAGGGCTATCTGGTCTGGAAGCGCGAAATTTCGAAATATCTCCAGGCGCGCTAGTCCCGCCCGCATGAACGCCGGCATCAACCTTGTAAGATTTTTCCTGGCGTTCAACGTCGTCGAGTTTCATCTCTGGAATTCGTTCGCGCGGGGCGCCGGCCCGGTCGCGGTCATGGCTTTTTTCTACCTCAGCGGGTACGTGATTACGCAGATCGTGCAGGAGGTCTATACCGGCCCGAGGCGGGCCGGTGCCTTCCTGCTGAACCGGTTTCTCAGGATATATCCGCAGTACTTCGTCGCCGTGCTGTTCAGCCTGGCGGCGGTCTACTCGTATCCGGACGTGGCCGAGCATATCAACGACTATATGAGCTGGCCGGAAGGCTGGGCGGAATGGGTTCCGCAATTTGCGATCTTCGGCCTGTACGGCAGCGACCTGCGCCTCCTGCCGGCGACCTGGTCGCTGAGCACCGAGCTCTACTATTACCTGCTGATAGGCCTCGCAACGGGGCACTCGAGAAAGCTAACGGTCGCGCTGTTTCTCGTCAGCCTGCCGGTCGGCGCGCTTTGCGCGCTGCATGTCCTGCCGTTCGATTTTTACGGGCACCCAATCGGAAACGGGTTCGTCTTCGCTTTCGGGTCGCTGACCTATTTTTATCGCTACTCCTACCGCGTCAGCCGCCCGATTTTCGTGATCGCGTGTGCGGCATACCTGCTGCACACCTACGCCATTCCCCTGCTGGGCGACTACGATCTGAGCAACGCCGATATCACGGGAAGCCTCGCGTCCTTCTCGCTGATCGTCGTCTACCTAGTGCAGAACGATTTCAAAAACGAGCGGTTCGCGAATTTCGCCAATGTCCTGGGAAAGCTTTCCTACCCCATGTTTCTCACGCACTGGACCGTGTGCGTTTTCGTGAGCGGCCTTTTCTTCGACGGTCGGGCGAGCTACGACGCCGTGACCTTCCTGGACGGCGCCATCTATTTCCTGACTATGTTTGCCGCGGTCCTCGCCTGTTCCGTTCTTTTCTACCAAGGCGTCGACAAACCGGTCGAACGCATCAGGCGGATCGTCCGATCGCGGCCTTGACGGCCCGGCCGGGTCAGTTTCCGCGGCCCGCCGGCAGGCGCAGCAGTTTCATGGCATTGCCGAAATAGATCTTGCGCTTGTCGGCCTCCGGCAGCTTGAGGTCTTCCACCGAGCGTATCCCCTCGCGGATGAACATCGGCCCGCCCTCGGGATCGAACGGGCAGTCGCTCGCGAATACCACGCGGTCCACGCCGAAAAAATCCAGCCCGCAGCGCAAGGCGGAGGCCGAGCCGCCGAGCACGGTGTCGCCGTAGAACATGCGGAAATATTCGATCGGCTTTTTCGACATGCGCTTAAGCACGTCTTCGTAGTTCTCGTCCGCGCTGCGGCTGCCCAGCTGGGCCCACAGGGTGTCGGCGCGGCCCGCGAAGTAGGGAATCATGCCGCCGCAGTGATGGGTGATGAGGCGCAGCTCCGGGAGCTTGTCGAAGAATCCCGAGAACACCATGCGCGCCATGGCGACGCTGGTCTCGAACGGCCAGCCCAGCACCTGCCAGATTTCGTATTTCGATTTCTGCTCGCTGACGTAATCCGCGCGCGTTCCCGGCCGCGCCGGATGCATCCAGATCGGAAGATCGTGTTTTCGGGTGACGCGCTCGAACACCGGAAAGAGCTCCGGCTCGTCGAGCGGCCGGCCGTTGACATTGGTGCAGATCTGCACGCCGCGCGCGCCCAGCTTGCCTATGGCACGGTCCATTTCGTCGAGCGCCGCGGGCACGTTGTTCATGGGCAGCGAGGCGACGAAGGCGGGAAATTTCTTCGGCCATTTCGCCGTCATGTCCGCCATGCCGTCGTTGGCGATGCGCGCCAGTTCCGGCGACAGGCCCGGGCCTCCGAGCAGCTCCGGAGAGGGCAGGCCGAGCGTCAGCACCTGCTGCACGTCGGGGAACTTCGCGTCCAGCATCTGCACCCGCGCCTCGATGTCCCAGAGCATGCGCAGGTTGCTCATGCGCTTGACGATGCCCGCGTCCTTCGAGTGCGTTTTCAGCATCTCGAGATACCGCGCGGGCATCACGTGATTGTAGATGTCGATTTTCATGTCTTTTGAACGGCCGAAGGGAATCGTGGGAAGTAAAATTTAGCGTAGCATAGTTTCCCGGCGACTGGAGCAGACCATGGCGGACACCCGCATCGAGCACGATACCTTCGGAGAAATTCGCGTCCCCGCGGACAGGTTGTGGGGCGCGCAGACGCAGCGCTCGCTGGAAAATTTCCGGATCTCGGGCGAACGCATGCCCCTGGAGCTGATACGCGCCCTGGCGCAGGTGAAGCGTGCCTGCGCGATGGTCAACCTGGAGTTGAAGGCGCTGCCCGCGGACAAGGCGAAGGCGATTGCCTCGGCCGCCGAGGAGGTGCTCGCGGGCCGGCACGACGTCGAATTTCCCCTCGTGGTCTGGCAGACCGGCTCGGGCACGCAGACCAACATGAACATGAACGAGGTGCTCGCCAATCGCGCCAGCGAGCTGCTGGGCGGGGAGCGCGGCGACAGGCGCGGCGTGCATCCGAACGACGAGGTGAACTGCGGGCAGTCTTCGAACGACGTGTTTCCCACGGCCATGAGCGTCGCCGCGGTCCAGGCGATTCACGAGCGCCTTATACCCGCGGTTTCCAGACTGCGCGATACGCTGGCGGCGAAGTCCGAAGCCTTCAAGGACATCGTCAAGATCGGGCGCACTCACCTTCAGGACGCCACGCCGCTGACGCTCGGGCAGGAGATCTCCGGCTGGGTGTCGCAGCTCGAACACGGCGTCGCGCATGTGCGGGCCTCGCTCACGCACCTGTGCGAGCTCGCTCTGGGCGGAACGGCCGTGGGCACGGGCCTCAATGCGCATCCGGAATTCGGCGCTCGGGTGGCGAAAGAGCTGGGAAAATCGACCGGTCTGCCCTTCGTTCCGGCGCGCAACAAGTTCGAGGCGCTCGCCGCGAACGACGCGCTGGTGAATTCCCACGGCGCGCTGAAGACGCTCGCCGCTTCGCTCATGAAGATCGCGAACGACGTGCGCTGGCTCGCTAGCGGCCCGCGCAGCGGCATCGGCGAGATTGCGATTCCCGAGAACGAGCCCGGCAGCTCCATCATGCCGGGCAAGGTCAACCCCACGCAGTCGGAGGCGATGACCATGCTGTGCGCCCAGGTGCTGGGGAACGATGTCGCCATCAACATCGGCGGCGCGTCGGGCAACTTCGAGCTGAACGTATTCAAGCCGCTCATCATCCACAATTTCCTGCAGAGCGTGCGGCTGCTCGCGGACGGAGCGGCGGGCTTCAACGAGCATTGCGCCGCGGGCATCGAGCCGCGGCGCGAGCGCATCGCACAGCTGGTCAAAAACTCGCTGATGCTCGTCACCGCGCTCAATCCGCACATCGGCTACGACAAGGCGGCGCAGATCGCGAAGAAGGCGCACAAGGAGGGCACCACCCTCAAGGCCGCCGCGCTCGCCCTGGGCTACGTCACGGCCGAGCAGTTCGATGCCTGGGTGCGTCCGGACAAGATGGTTTGAGGTCGAGGGAGAGACATGCTCTACATCATCTATCAGGAAGACCGGCCCGACGGCCTTGCGGTCCGCAACGCCACGCGCGACACGCATCTCGCTTATCTCGACAAGCACAAGGATATCCTCGTGCTCGGCGGCGGCCTGCTCGCCGAGGACGGGGCGACACGCACCGGCAGCGTGCTCATCATCAACGTGCCGGATCGCAAGGCCGCCGAGGCCTTTTCCGCGAACGAGCCGTTTCGGAAAGCCGGACTATTCCACACGGTGAAGATCTCGCGCATGCGCAGAGGCCAGTGGAACCCTGGGGCGGCGCCCAAAACTGCCGAAGGAAACTAGGGGAATAGTACAATTCGGACTTTCGCAGGAGCGTCCATGCATTCGAGACTCGACCGATTCATCCGGCTGCTGGGAGTTGCCGCGCTGTGCGTCGCGCAGACCGCTTTGGCGCAGGGCGCGAAGAACTATCCGGACAAGCCGGTGCGCGTCGTCGTGGGCTATTCGCCCGGCGGCCTGCCCGATACGATCGCGCGCGTCATCGGCCAGAAGCTCTCCGAGCGCTGGGGCCAGCAGTTCATCGTGGAGAACAAGCCCGGGGCGAACGGCATCCTGGGCGCGGATTTCGTCGCGAAGGCGGCGCCGGACGGCTATACGCTGCTGATGACGGACAATTCGACCCACGCGATCGTTCCGTTCCTGTTCACCAAGCTTCCCTACGACGCGGACAAGGATCTCATTCCAGTTTCGCTCACCGCGCGCGCGCCGCTGTTTCTCGCCGTGCACCCGTCGGTCAAGGCCAATTCCTTCAAGGAGCTGATCGCGCTCATCAAGGCCTCGCCGGGCAAATACAGCTACGGTTCCTCCGGGATAGGCAGCACGCATCACCTGTGCATGGCCTACCTGGCGGCGTCGCTGAACCTCGACATGGTCCACGTGCCTTACAAGGGCACGGGGCAGAGCGTGCCCGCTCTCGTGGGCGGGCAGGTGCCGATGGTGTTTTCCGGATATCCGACGCTCGCCGCCCAGGCGAAGGAAGGGCGGGTGAAGCTGCTCGCGATCAATTCGCTCAAGCGCTCGGACCTCGCCCCGGATGTGCCGGCGATCGCCGAAACGATTCCCGGATTCGATTTTGCGCCGACCTTCGGCCTGTTCGCGCCCGTCGGGACGCCCAAGGACATCATCGTCAAGGTCGGCGCAGACGTGGCGCAGGTGGTGAAGGTCCCCGACGTCATCGAGCGCATGAAAAATCTCGGCATCGATCCCCTCGGTATCTCGGGAGAAGACTGGGCTCCCATGCTGAAAGCCGACGCGGAGCGCTACGCCAAGGCCGTCAAGATCTCCGGCGCCAAGGTGGAGTGAAGTGTCCGCTACCGCCCTGTTGAATCCGGACCGGGCGCGATTCTCGAAGGAGATCGCAGCGCTCAACATGAAGCCGCTGTGGGAGCGGGTGATGCGGCTGAAACCGGGCACGGCCGCAGTACCGGCCCTCTGGCGCTGGAAAGAAGTGCGGCCGCTCCTTATGCATGCCTGTGAAATCATCACAGCGAAGGAAGCGGAGC
>DATHHS010000334.1:0-3900 GCA_035317085.1 Burkholderiales bacterium | reverse complement strand
TTTTCACTGGCTCATCGCGGCGCTGATCCTCTCGCAGATCGCGCTCGGGCTGACGGCGGCGGGCTGGCATCTGTCGCCCACCAAGCTCAACCTTTTCGTGTGGCACAAGTCGATCGGAATGCTGATCCTCGCGCTGGTCGTTCTCCGCCTTCTGTGGCGGCTCGGGAATCCCGCGCCGGCCCTGCCGGCCGGAATGTCCGCCCTGGAGCGCCGCGCGGCGCAAGCGAGCCATTTCCTGCTCTATGCCGTCGCGATCGCCATGCCTCTGACCGGATGGGTCATCAATTCGGCGGCCAAGGTTCCGTTTCAGATCTTCTGGACCGTTCCGCTGCCGGCGATCGTCAGCCCGGACAAGGGGACGGCCGATGCCGCGGCGCTCGCGCACTTTTCGCTTTTCGTCCTGCTGGCGGCGGTGCTGATCGCGCACATAAGCGCGGCGCTGCGCCATCACTTCGTGAAACACGACGATGTCCTGCTGCGGATGCTGCCTGAAACACGGAGAAAGAAATGACGGGGAGAAACGGGAAGAAGGAAATAACGTGAAGAAAGAAATTAAAAGTCTGGCCGGTTTCCTGGTGCTGCTCGCCGCTTCCTCCGCGGCCTGCGCCGCGGACTGGAGCATGGATGCGAAGGAGAGCAAGCTCGAATTCATCGCCAGCTTCGAAAAGGCCCCGGCGCCCGGGATCTTCAAGACCTTCGATACGCGCATGCGCTTCGATCCGGACAAGCCCGAGGGCAGCAAGCTCGACGTCAGCATCCAGATCACGAGCGCCGACATGGACTCGAGCGACGTGAACAAGGCGATCCGCGCGCCGGAATGGTTCGATTTCGCGGGCCATCCCCAGGCCGAATTCCACTCCACCGAGATTCGCCGCGCCGAGGGCGGCCGCTATGTGGCGCGCGGCACGCTGAGCGTCAAAGGCCTGCAGCAGGCGGTGGAAGTTCCTTTCGCCTGGCGCGGTTCGGCCGACGGCGCCACGATGGAAGGCGAGCTGACGGTCAAGCGCGGCGCCTTCGGCATAGGCACCGGCGAATGGGCGGCGACCAACACCATAGGCGCGGACGTGAAAATCAGGTTCAAGGTCAAGTTGCGCAAGGCGGGATGAGATGAAGCTCCGCGTCGCTCCCGTTCTGCTCGCCGCGCTCGCCTCGGCGTGCGTGCAGCTTCCGCTGCCCGAGCCCGTCCAGAGACAGGCGCCGGCGGACTTTCCCGAAGCGTATTACCGGCAGGCTCAGGCGCAGGGCAAGGCCGTGTTCCGCATCGATCCCGCGCAGTCGCTGTTGGTGGTGGAAGTGCGCCGCGGCGGATCGCTCGCGCGCATCGGACACGATCACGTCGTCGCGAGCCACCACCTGAGCGGATACGTCGCGTCGGACGAAGGCCGGGCGGACCTCTACGTTCCGCTCGAGCGCCTGGTGGTGGACGAACCCGGGTTGCGCGCGGAATCGAAGTTCGAGTCGCAGCCGACGGACTCGGACATCGAAGGCACGCGCCGCAACATGCTGGAGAAGGTGCTCGAGGCGGAGCAGTTTCCTTTCGCCCTGATTCGCGTGAGGAGGAGCGATTCAGGCGCGGGACGGCTCGATGTGGCGATCACCTTGCACGGGACCACGCGCGAGCTGAAAATTCCGGCGGAGATCGAAGCGAACATCCGGGAGGTCGCGGCGAGCGGGCGCCTGGAGTTGAAGCAGACCGACTTCGGCATCGTGCCGTATTCGATCCTCGGCGGCGCGATCCAGGTGCAGGACCTGCTCACGCTGCGCTTCCGGATCCGCGCCCTGCGGCTCGAATAGCGAAGCTCTGAATACCTCCCGCGTTTAACTCCCGCCGTTCGTGGTGAGCTTGTCGAACCACGAACGAGTATTGCTCCGGGCAAAACGCCCTTCGACCCTTCGGCAAGCTCAGGGCTCAGGGCGAACGGGCAGACCGGAAATCTACTCCGGCTGGATATGCGCAAGGCGCACGAGCTCCGCGTACCTGCGGATCTCGGCGGAGACGAACAGTTTGAATTCCGCAGGCGGATTCGCGACCGGGTCCGAGCCCAGGGTGTCTAGACGCTCGCGGAACGTGGTGTTGGCGAACGCGGTGCGTATCTCGCCGTGCACGCGGTTGAGGATCTCGGCGGGCGTATTGGCCGGCGCGAACATTCCGAACCAGCCGCCGTGGTGCTGGAAGCTCGGCAGCCCGGCTTCGGCCGCCGTGGGAACGTCGGGCATTTGCGGATGGCGCTTCTTGTCGGTGTAGGCGAGCGCGCGCAGCCTGCCCCCCTTCAGCTGCGCGAGAATCGCGGGCGGCGTCGAGAACATCACCTGGGTTTCGCCCGCGATAGCCGCCGCGACGGCGGGGCCGGCGCCTTTGTAGGGTATGTGCAGCAGGTGGGTGCCGGCGCGGTCGTTGAAGAGTTCGCCGGCGAGATGCAGGGTGTTGCCGATGCCGGGCGTGCCGTAGGAGAGCTTGCTGTCGGGCTTGCGCGCGAGGTCGATCAGCTCCTGGAGCGTGCGCACCGGCAGATCGGGATTCACCGCGACGAAGATGCCGGGGTTCTCGACGAGGTTGGTGAGCGGCGCGAAGTCGCGCTCGGTGTCGTAGGGAAGTTTCTTGTACATGCTCGGGGCGGTGACGAAGCCCGACGAGGTCACCATCAGGGTGTAGCCGTCCGGCGCCGCCTTGGCGACGAACTCCGCGCCGATGACGCCGTTCGCTCCGGGTTTGTTTTCCACGATGAAGGGCTGTCCCATCTGGAGCGTGAGTTGCGCGCCGAGCAGCCGCGCGAGGGCGTCGGGGCCGCCGGGGCCGAAGGGAACGATGATGCGCACCGGTTTGTTGGGGTAGCCTTGTCCTGAGCCTGTCAAAGGGGCCTGGGCCCAGGCGCCGGAGGCGGCCAGCGCGATCGCGAGAACAAACAATCTGCAGCGCATCTTCGACACTCCTTTACGGGAAAGGAGATTGTAGCCAAGCGCCGGGCCGGGCGCATTTATAATGCCGCCCTTACATCTACGTAGAACCGGAGGACGCATGTCCAGACTCACCCTGAAGCAGGCCAACACCATCGTCGAGAAGGCGCTGGAGAAGGCGCGCACCATGAAAATCAAGCCGGTCGCCGTGGTCGTGCTCGATGACGCCGGGCACTTGAAGTCGGCGCAGCGCGAAGACAGCGCGAGCATGTTCCGTTTCGACGTCGCGCTGGGGAAGGCCTGGGCGTCGGTCGCGATGGGCGTCTCCAGCCGCGCGCTGCTCAAGCGCGCGAAAGACAATCCCAACTTCTTCATCACGCTCGCCGCGACCGCCAAGGGCAAGTTCCTGCCGCAGACGGGCGGCGTGCTGATCAAGAACGAGAAGGGCGAAATCCTCGGCGCCGCGGGCGCGAGCGGCGGAACGGGCGACGAGGACGAGGAGGCCTGCATCGCGGGAATCCAGGCGGCGGGGCTGACCGCGGACGCTGCGGGCTGAACTTTCGCATCCGCGGGGAGGAACCCGGTGCTCGCCCTCGAGCGCATCATCGCCGTCATCGGACCGGTATTCCTGATCATTGCGATCGGCTACGGCTACGGGCGCCGCAACCGGCCGGACCTCAAGACCTTCAACCACGTCTCGCTCCACGTGCTGGGGCCGCTGCTGGTTTTTACTTCGCTCGCCGGG
This sequence comes from Burkholderiales bacterium, assembly GCA_035317085.1. Taxonomy (GTDB): domain Bacteria; phylum Pseudomonadota; class Gammaproteobacteria; order Burkholderiales; family SG8-39; genus VBDM01. Next base: position 260 of record DATHHS010000334.1, on the reverse strand, counting down.
GAGGATTTCCAGTTGCAGGGGAACGCCGGCTTCATCGCGGGCGGCGTGACGGTGATCCTGGTCTCGGGGCTGATCGCCTGGCCGGTCGCGCGGCTGGCGCACGTCAGCCCGCGCACCTTCGTGCCGCCGATGATGTTCAACAACTGCGGCAACATGGGCCTGCCGCTGGCGGTGCTCGCTTTCGGGCGGCCGGGCCTCGCCGCGATGGTACTCATGTTATTAGTGAGTACGCTGCTGCAGTTCACTCTCGGGGCCCGCAT
>DATHHS010000333.1:0-9950 GCA_035317085.1 Burkholderiales bacterium | reverse complement strand
CCCGCTGGAAGTCTTTGCCGCGGTGCGCGCAGCGTGGCCCGACCACAAGCCGATCGGAGTTCGCGTTTCGTGTACCGATTGGGCGGAAGGCGGCTGGGATATCGAGCAAACCGTGGCCTTCGCCCGCGAGCTGAAGAAGCTCGGCTGCGACTGGATCGACGCCTCGAGCGGCGGCCTGGTGAAAAACCAGGTCATCCCCGTCTCGCCCGGCTACCAGGTGCAGTTCGCCGAGCGCATTCGCGCGGACGTGGGCATTGCCACGATCGCGATCGGCCTGATCACCGAAGCGCGACAAGCCGAGAAAATCGTCGCCGAAGGCAGAAGTGACATGGTCGCGCTCGCGCGCGGCTTTCTATGGGACCCGCGCTGGGCCTGGCACGCCGCAATCGAGCTGGGCGTCACCCCTCACATGCCGCCGCAATACCTGCGCGCGCGTCCCGCAGCCCGTGCGGATGTCTTCGGTGAGCGCCAGCACGCGCGGAAGTGAATCACGGGGGTAGTCGAGCCGGTGCCTTGTGCTTGGTAGCGCACATACAGATTGCTCGATGTAGCACATGCTCGTCATCGGATAGCGGAAGGTCTGGCCCAACGTCTTTTGGGCCCCGCTCTTCTGTTGCTCTCCAGAGGCTCTGGACCGCGAGCCCGTCGTAGGTTCGCAATATTGTCGCGCCGGAGCTTTGTCCGACGGCATTTAAGGTACGTAATGGACGCCCGAAAAACTCCGAAAAACCCCAAGCAGCCGAGCGACGCGGACGAGGCGCAGGGCGAGTGGAAGCAGCGCTTCCAGAGCCTCGTCGCGCTCTCTTCTGAATGGTATTGGGAGCAGGACGAGGACTACCGCTTCACCCTGGTCACGGGCAGCACCGAGGGGCACAGCGGGATCGGTCCGGAGAAATTCGTCGGCACCTACCGCTGGGACCGCGGCACGGTTCCCGTCAGCGATGGCGGCAGCTGGGACTCGCACAAGGCCGTCCTGGAAGCGAGGCAGCCTTTCACCGACTTCGTCTTCAAGCGCCTCGACGAAAAAGGGGAGTTGCATTACATCAACACGAACGGGCAGCCGACGTTCGACGAGAAAAAGCGATTCACGGGTTACCGCGGCAGCGCCAGGGACATCAGCCAGCGCGTGCAGATGGATTTGCGGCTGATAATCGAGCACGCCGTGACACGCGTGCTGGAGGAGTCGAACAGCCTCGCCGAGGCGGCGCCGCAAATCATTCAAGTGATCTGCGAGACTCTGGAGTGGGCCTGCGGTTCGCGCTGGGAGCTCGAGCGGGATCAGGCGATCCGCTGCGCCGAGACCTGGGGCGTTACCTCGGCCGGCATCGACGCGTTTCTCGAGGTCACGCGGCGGCAATCGCCGTCGACGCAACCCGGCGGCCTGAACCGGCGTATCTGGTCGGAGCGCAAGCCGGTGTGGATTCGCGACGTCACCCAGGAAGCGACCTTTCGCCGCGCGCCCGACGCGATAAAGGCCGGCTTGCACAGCGCCTTCGCCTTTCCGATCAACGTGGGCGCCGAAGTCATCGGCGTCATGGAATTCTTCAGCCAGGAGATTCATCAGCCCGACGTGGAGCTGCTCGAATGCATGACTTACGTCGGCAGCCAGATCGGCCAGTTCATGCAACGCAAGCGCGCGGAAGAAGAGCAGCGCCGGTTCCGCGCCGCCATCGACGTGTCGGCGGACCTGGTCCTGCTGGTCGATCCCGAAAACATGCGCTACGTCGACGTCAACGACGCGGCATGCCGGGCGCTGGGTTACAGCCGGGAGGAGTTGCTGGCGATGGGCCCGCCGGACATCCTGTCCTTGTCGCGCGAAGAACTGGCCCGCATCTACGAACGCTTGATCGCCGGCGACCCGGGCGAAACCGCGGCGGAGGTCTTTTTCCGCCGCAAGGACGGATCGCGGTTCGTGGTCGAATCGTCCCGCGGTGTTGTGCCCTCCGCGAAGGGAAATATCATCGTGGCCGTTGCGCGCGACGTCGGCGAGCGCAGGCGCGCGGAGCAGTTGCGCAAGCTCGAACACACGGTGACCCGCGCCCTCGCCGAGGCGGACAGCGCTCCGGCGGCGCTCGAGGCGGCGATCCGCGCCCTGTGCGAAACCGAGGACTGGGAGTGCGGACGGTATTTCCGCGTCGACGAGAAGGCCGGATTGCTGCGCTTTGCCGAAGCCTGGAGCGTTCCCGGCGATGCAACAGAACGTTTCATCGCGGGGTCGCACGAACTGACCTACGCGCCGGGTGCCGGCCTCGCCGGCCGGGCGTGGCAGACCGGACAGCCGGTGTGGGTCGCTGACATCGCCAAGGACGGCCGCGTGGCCCAGGTGACGCTTGCACGCGAGACCGGCATGCACGGAGCCTTTGTCTTCCCGGTGATGTCGGAGAGGAAGGTGATCGGCGTGCTCACCTTCAACAGCCGGGAAGTGCGCGAACCGGAAGACCTGCTGCTGCAGGCCATCAGCGTGATCGGCAGCCAGATCGGCCAGTTCGTGCAGCGCAAGCAGGCGGAGAAGGTACTGCGCGAAAGCGAGGAGAGCTTCCGCGCCCTGACCGAGCTGTCTTCGGACATGTACTGGACGCAGGACAGCGAGCACCGTTTCGTCACGTTTTCAGGAAGCAACAAGACGCTCCCGCTGCGCCTGATCGGCAAGCACCGCTGGGATGAGGAGTCGTTCAACATGACGGAGGCGGACTGGACGGCTCACAAGGCGACCATGAACGCGCACCAGCCCTTCCGCGACATCGAGCTGGGAAGAAGAAGCGAGGCAGGGGAAACGTTCTGGGTCAGCGTCAGCGGAGCGCCGGTGTTCGACGATTCCGGTGTGTTCATCGGCTACCGCGGTCTCAGCAAGAACATCACCGAGCGCAAGCGCGCAGAGGAGCTGCAGGCGCTCGAGCACGCGGTGACTCGCGCCCTCGCCGAAACCGACGGCGTCGCCGAGGCGCTCAAGGCGGCGATGCGCGTGGTGTGCGAAACCCTGGGCTGGGAATGCGGCAGGTATTTCCGCATGGACGACGCGGCGGGCGTGTTCCGCTACGCGGAGAGCTGGTACGTCCCGAACCCCGAGTTGGACAGTTTCATCAAGTATTCGATTGATAAGACGTTCGTCCCCGGGGTCGGGGTCGTCGGGAAGGCCGGCGCCGGCGAACCGCAATGGGTCGCCAACCTTGCCGCTGATCCGCGGGTCGTCAACCCCTTCATGGCGAGCGGCCACGGCATGCGCGGCGCCTTCATGTTTCCGGTCATGTCGGACGGCAAGGCCCTGGGAGTCCTTTCCTTCACCAGCCGCAAAATTCGGGAGCCCGACGCGCGGCTGCTTCAGGCGGTGCGCGTCATCGGCGCTCAGATGGGACAGTTCCTACAGCGGAAGAAGGCCGAAGATGTGGTGCGCGAAAACGAGGAGCGTTTCCGCAGCCTGACCGAGCTTTCCTCCGACATGTACTGGGAGCAGGACGATCAGTTTCGCTTCACCTCGATGGGCGGCACCGGCTCGGCGCGCGTCAACACGCGAAGCTTTCTATCGATCGGCAAGAAACGCTGGGAGCAGAACTACATCAACATGACCGCGGACCAGTGGGCCGAGCATATCGCGGCGCTCGAGGCGCACAAGCCGTTCCGCGACATGGAGCTGTGCAGGCTCGACGATACCGGCAAGAAACTCTGGGTCAGCATCAGCGGCGAGCCCGTGTTCGACCCGCCCGGCACCTTCCGCGGCTATCGCGGCGTCGGCAAGGACATCTCCGAGCGCAAGCAGGACGAGGAGCGCATCCAGTTCCTCGCCAATCACGACGCGCTGACCTCGCTGCCGAACCGGGCGATGTTCAGCGAGGTGTTGAACATCGCGATACAGAACGCGCGCCGCTACAACCGCAATTTCGCGGTGCTGTTCATCGACCTGGACCGCTTCAAGAACATCAACGACACGCTCGGTCACGACGCGGGGGACAAGCTGCTGCAGGAAATGGGCACGCGTCTGGTCCAGACCGTGCGCTCCAGCGACGTGGTGGCGCGCCTGGGCGGCGACGAGTTCGTGGTCCTGGTGCAGGAGGTGGCCGATCCGAAGCAGGTCGCGGCCGTTGCGCGCAAGATTCTCTCCACGCTCGTCCAGCCGATGTTCATGCAGGGCCAGGAATGCCGGGTGACGGCGAGCATCGGCGTCTGCATGTACCCGTCGGAGGCGCAGGACGAAAAGACCCTGATGAAAAACGCGGACATCGCCATGTACCGCGCCAAGGAGGACGGCAAGAACAATTACAAGTTCTACTCGGAGGAGATCAATATCCACACCTTCGAGCGGCTGGCGCTGGAGACGAGCCTGCGCCGGGGCCTGGAACGCAACGAGTTTTTCCTCCACTACCAGGCCAAGCTCGATCTTCACACGAAGAGAATCACGGGCGTCGAGGCGCTGCTGCGCTGGCAGCACCCCGAGCTCGGCATGGTATCGCCCCTGCAGTTCATCCCGCTTGCCGAGGAAACCGGGCTGATCGTGCCGATCGGAAAATGGGTGCTGAACACCGCCTGCGCGCAGAACGTCGCCTGGCAGCAAGAGGGCCTGCCGCCCCTGTGCATGGCGGTCAATCTGTCGGCGCGCCAGTTTGCCGATGAAGAGCTCGTCAAGGACATCGCCGATGTGCTGCATAACACGGGGCTGCAGCCGGCGTTGCTCGAGCTCGAGCTGACCGAGAGCATGGTGATCCAGAGCCCCGAGCGGGCGGGGAAAGTGCTCGCCGAAATCCACAAGATGGGCGTGCGGCTCGCCATCGACGACTTCGGAGTCGGTTACTCCTCGCTCACGCACCTCAAGCGCTTTCCGATCGACACGCTCAAGGTGGACCGCTCCTTCATCCGCGATCTGCCGCAGGACCCCGAGGACAGGGCGATCTGCGAGGCGATCATCGCCATGGGCAAGAGCCTCAACCTGACGGTGATCGCCGAAGGGGTCGAGACCCTCGAGCAGCAGACCTTCCTGCAAGACCACGCCTGCGACGAAATGCAGGGCTTCCTTTTCAGCAAGCCCATTCCGAGCGATCAGTTCGCCGAGCTGCTGCGCCAGCGCATCAAATCGCCGCAGTAGGCCACCGGGTCCCGGATGCGCGCCCCCGCCGGCGGGCCACATCGAAAAAAAAGGCCGCTTGCGCGGCCTTTTTTCTGCACCAGCAGACCTTCAGGCGTTCTCCGCCGTCGTCGGTGCCGCTGCTGCTTCGGCTTCGGCGGCAGGCGTGCCTTCCTCGAAGAGCGTCGCGGGCGGCGCGTTCTTGCGCGCGTTGTGGTACGCCATGCCCGTTCCCGCCGGAATGAGCCGGCCGACGATGACGTTTTCCTTGAGTCCGCGCAGGTCGTCCTTCTTGCCCATGATCGCGGCCTCGGTGAGCACGCGCGTCGTCTCCTGGAACGAGGCGGCCGAAATGAACGAGTCGGTCGACAGCGATGCCTTGGTGATTCCGAGCAGCATGTAGCTGTAGGTTGCCGGTTTCTTGCCCTCGGCTACTACCTTCTCGTTTTCCTCCAGCACGTCCGCGCGCTCGACCTGCTCGCCCGGAATGAAGCGGGTCTCGCCCGGATCGTCGACCTGCACGCGCCGCAGCATCTGCCGCACGATGACCTCGATGTGCTTGTCGTTGATCCGCACGCCCTGCAGGCGGTACACGTCCTGCACTTCGTCCGTGATATAGCGGGCGAGCGCCTCGACGCCCTGCAGGCGCAGGATGTCGTGCGGGTCGGCCGGGCCGTCGACGATAAACTCGCCCTTGTTGACGACCTGTCCGTCGTGCGCCATCACGTGCTTGTCCTTCGGGATCAGGTACTCGTGCGCGACGCTGTCCAGGTCCGTGATGACCAGACGCTGCTTGCCCTTGGTGTCCTTGCCGAAGGAGACCGTGCCGGTGATCTCGGCGAGCAGGCCCGCGTCCTTGGGCGAGCGCGCTTCGAAGAGCTCCGCCACGCGCGGCAAACCGCCCGTGATGTCGCGGGTCTTCGAGGTTTCCTGGGGAACGCGCGCAAGCACTTCACCGACCGCCACCTGCTGGCCGACTTTCACGGTGATGAGCGACCCGACCTGGAAGGTGATGGTAATGGGGTGGTCGGTACCGGCGATCTTGATCTCCTCGCCCGATTCGTGCAGCAGCTTCACCTGCGGACGCAGGCCCTTGCCTGCCGCTGCGCGGCGCTTGGGATCGATGACCACCAGGGTCGAGAGCCCCGTCACGTCGTCGATCTGCTTGGCGACGGTCACGCCTTCCTCCACGTGCTCGAAGCGCACGATGCCGCCGTACTCGGTGATGATCGGGCGGGTGTGCGGATCCCACGAAGCGAGCGTCTGTCCGGCTTTGACGGGCTTGCCGTCGGCGGCAAGCAGCGTGGCGCCGTAGGGGATCTTGTGACGCTCGCGCTCGCGGCCATTGTCGTCCGTAACCAGCACTTCCCCGGTCCGGGAGATGACTACTTTCTCGCCCTTGGGGTTGGTGACGTAGCGTATTTGCGGGGTAAAGCGCACGGTGCCGTTCGACTTCGCCTCGACCTGGCTCGCGACCGCGGCGCGCGAAGCCGCCCCGCCGATGTGGAAGGTGCGCATGGTGAGCTGGGTGCCCGGCTCGCCGATCGACTGCGCGGCGATCACGCCGATCGCCTCGCCGACGTTGACGGACGAACCGCGCGCAAGATCGCGTCCATAGCAGGCGGCGCACAGGCCGAAGCGCGTATCGCAGGTGAGCGGCGTGCGCACCCGCACCTCGTCGATGCCCAGCGCCTCGATGTTCTCGACCTCGTCCTCGTTCAGCAACGTGGCGGCGTTGTAGAGCACTTCCTGGGTTTCCGGGTGCAGCACGTCGGACGCGGTGACACGGCCGAGAATGCGCTCGCGAAGAGCTTCGACCACCTCGCCGCCTTCGACCAGCGCCTTCATGGCAACGCCGTTCGTGGTCTTGCAGTCGTCTTCGGTGACCACGAGATCCTGCGTCACGTCCACCAGGCGCCGCGTGAGATAACCCGAGTTCGCCGTCTTCAAGGCGGTGTCGGCAAGGCCCTTGCGCGCGCCGTGCGTCGAGATGAAGTATTGCAGCACGTTGAGGCCTTCGCGGAAATTGGCCGTGATCGGCGTCTCGATGATCGAGCCGTCGGGCTTGGCCATCAGGCCGCGCATGCCGGCGAGCTGCCGGATCTGCGCCGCGGAGCCGCGAGCGCCGGAGTCGGCCATCATGTAGATGGAGTTGAACGACTCCTGCTTGACCTGCTTGCCGTGGCGGTCGGTCACGTCCTGGGTGGAGAGCTGATCCATCATCGCTTTGCCGACCTGGTCTCCGGCGCGACCCCAGATGTCCACGACCTTGTTGTAACGCTCGCCCACGGTCACCAGGCCCGAGGTGTACTGGGTCTCGATTTCCTTCACCTCGCCTTCGGCCGAGGTAATGAGGTCGTGTTTCTGGAGGGGTACCAGCATATCGTCGACGCAGATCGAAATACCCGCCCGCGTCGCAATGGTGAAGCCGGCCTGCATGAGCTTATCGGCGAAAATCACCGTTTCGCGCAATCCGCAGCGGCGGAAAGACGCGTTGATGAGCTTGGAGATCTCCTTCTTTTTGAGCGCCTTGTTGATGAGCTCGAAAGGCAGACCCACCGGCAGAATCTCCGAGAGCAGGGAGCGCCCGACCGTAGTGCGGTGACGAACCAGTTTTTCCACCTTCTCTCCGCTCGGGCCGAAGTTGGCCTCGCGGATGCGCACCGTGATCCCGGCGTGCAGCTCGACCTGCCCGGAGTCGTACGCGCGCAAGACTTCGGTCACGTCGGCGAAGACCATAGCTTCGCCCCGGGCGTTGATGCGCTCGCGCGTGGCGTAGTAAAGCCCCAGCACGATGTCCTGCGAAGGCACGATGATCGGATCGCCGTTCGCCGGCGACAGGATATTGTTCGACGCAAGCATCAGCGTGCGCGCCTCCATCTGCGCTTCCAGCGACAGCGGTATGTGCACCGCCATCTGGTCGCCGTCGAAGTCGGCGTTGAACGCCGCGCACACGAGCGGATGCAGCTGGATCGCCTTGCCTTCGATCAGTACGGGCTCGAACGCCTGGATACCCAGGCGGTGCAGCGTCGGGGCGCGGTTCAGCATGATCGGGTGCTCGCGGATCACGTCTTCCAGAATGTCCCACACCACCGGCGTTTCGGCCTCGACCTCGCGTTTCGCGGCCTTGATGGTCGTGGCGATGCCCTGCATCTCGAGCTTGTTGAAGATGAACGGCTTGAACAGTTCGAGCGCCATCTTCTTCGGCAGGCCGCACTGATGGAGCTTCAGCTGCGGTCCGACCACGATGACCGAACGGCCCGAGTAGTCGACGCGCTTGCCGAGCAGGTTCTGGCGGAAACGTCCGCCCTTGCCCTTGATCATGTCGGCGAGCGACTTGAGCGGACGCTTGTTGGCACCGGTCATGGCCTTGCCGCGGCGGCCGTTGTCGAGGAGCGAATCGACCGCTTCCTGCAGCATGCGCTTCTCGTTGCGCACGATGATTTCCGGCGCCTTGAGCTCGAGCAGGCGCTTCAGCCGGTTGTTGCGGTTGATGACGCGGCGGTACAGGTCGTTCAGGTCGGAAGTCGCGAAGCGGCCGCCGTCGAGCGGCACCAGCGGCCGCAACTCGGGCGGCAGCACCGGCAATACTTCCATCACCATCCAGTCAGGCTTGATCCCGGATTTCTGGAAGCCTTCCAGCACCTTGAGGCGCTTGGCGAGCTTCTTGATCTTGGTATCCGAACCGGTGGTCTCGAGGTCCTTCCTGATGGTGTCGATTTCCCGGTTCATGTCGAGCGCGCGCAGCAGCTCGCGGATCCCCTCGGCGCCCATCAGGGCCTTGAAATCGTCTCCGTGCTCTTCGATCTTCGCGAGGTAGTCCTCCTCGGAGAGAAGCTTCGCGCGCTTGATCTTCTCATCGGTGACCATGCCCGCGTCGGTGATGACATAGGCTTCGAAATAGAGCACCCGCTCGATGTCGCGCAGCGTCATGTCGAGCACGAGGCCCAGGCGCGAGGGCAGGCTCTTCAGGAACCAGATGTGGGCGACCGGGCTCGCGAGCTCGATGTGACCCATGCGCTCGCGGCGGACCTTGGCGAGCGTCACTTCGACGCCGCACTTCTCGCAGATCACTCCGCGGTGCTTCAGGCGCTTGTACTTGCCGCACAGGCATTCGTAGTCCTTGATCGGCCCGAAGATCTTGGCGCAGAAGAGACCGTCCCGCTCCGGCTTGAAGGTGCGGTAGTTGATCGTTTCGGGCTTCTTCACTTCGCCGTAGGACCACGAACGGATCTTCTCGGGCGAGGCAATCCCGATCTTGATCGCGTCGAACTCTTCTTCCTGCGTCACCTGCTTGAACAAATCGAGCAGTGCTTTCATGTGTTGCTCCTGTGCGCGAATCCCTGACGATACTTTTACCCGACACTCGGCGCGCCCGCGCCGAGTGTCGAAAGTCCAATCTTGTTCAGAACCGCTCCAAGTCGATGTCGATCCCAAGCGACCGGATTTCCTTCACCAGAACGTTGAAGGACTCCGGCATCCCCGCATCGATCTTGTGGTCGCCCTTGACGATGTTCTCGTAGACCTTGGTGCGGCCGTTGATGTCGTCGGACTTGACCGTGAGCATCTCCTGCAGCGTGTAGGCCGCCCCATAAGCTTCGAGCGCCCACACCTCCATCTCGCCGAAACGCTGCCCGCCGAACTGGGCCTTGCCCCCCAGCGGCTGCTGCGTGACCAGGCTGTAGGGCCCCGTCGAGCGCGCGTGCATTTTGTCGTCCACCAGGTGGTGCAGCTTCAGCATGTGCATGAAGCCCACGGTCACCTGCCGGTCGAAGGCGTCGCCCGTCCGGCCGTCGTGCAAGGTCACCTCGACGCCGCACTTCTCGCAGATAATACCCTTGTATTTCATGCGCTTGTACTTGCCGCACAAGCATTCGTAGTCCTTGATCGGCCCGAA
>DATHHS010000332.1:0-2027 GCA_035317085.1 Burkholderiales bacterium | reverse complement strand
ACCCCGACTCGGTCAGCGCGGCGATCGCCTTCACCTTCAGATGATAGGCGGTGAAAAGCGCCGCCATGGCGATCGATTGGTCCACGCGGGTGAAGACGCGATCGAGGAAGTCGCGGTCGAGCGTCACCTCGGCCGAACTTTCCGCGACTTCGCAGATGCGACTCATGGAGGCAATCGTCTCGACCGGGTACTTGCCGCTTGCGGTTTCCGCGGACAACATCACCGCGTCGGTCCCATCCAGCACGGCATTGGCGACGTCCGACACTTCGGCGCGCGTGGGTACCGGGCTAGAAATCATCGACTCCATCATCTGCGTGGCGGTGATGGTGAGCTTGTTCTGTTCGCGTGCATGGCGAATCATGCGCTTCTGCATTGCCGGAACCGAGGCGTCCCCGACCTCCACGGCGAGATCGCCGCGCGCCACCATGATGCCTTCGCAGGCCGACATGATGTCGGTGAGCGCTTTGGGTTCGACCGCTTCTGCCCGCTCGATCTTGGCGATGAGAAAAGCGTCTCCGCCCGCGGCGCGCAAAAGCTGCCTTGCCATGTACATGTCGGCGCTCGACTTGGGGAAGGAAACGGCGAGGTAATCCACCTTGATCTTCGCCGCGGTGCGGATGTCGTCCATGTCCTTAGGCGGTAGCGCAGGAGCGGTAAGGCCGCCTCCGAGGCGGTTGATGCCTTTGTTGTTGGAGAGCACTCCCCCGTGACGCACGCGGCAGTGCACCTCGTTGCCCACCACCTTTTCGACTTCGAACACGATCTTGCCGTCGTCAAGAAGCAGCACGTCGTCCGCGTGCACGTCGCGCGGGAGCTCCTTGTAGTCAAGGCCCACGCGCCCGTGATCTCCAATCGCGCAATCGGCATCGAGGACGAAGGCATCGCCCGGACTCAGAGTGACCTGGCCTTCCTTGAACTTTCCGACCCGGATTTTCGGACCCTGCAGGTCGCCCATGATGCCGACCGTGCGCCCGGTCTTACGGCAGGCTTCGCGGACCAGCTCCGCGCGGCGCTCGTGGTCTGCGGCGGTGCCGTGCGAGAAATTCATGCGCACGATGTCCACGCCCGCGAGGAACATGCGCTCTAGTGTTTGGGGATCATTCGAGGCGGGACCGAGTGTTGCGACGATTTTGGTGCTTCTAGGCATTGACCCTCCGGAGAATCGTTCTACTTTACCAGATGCTTCTGAGGCGACTTCCTTCCGGGAAGGCATTGCGTACGGGCACCCTAGGCGGAGCCCAGACGGGGCCGCGCGTTGACCTTGTTCTGGCTCTTTGGAACGTGGAACGTCCGTCGGCCCACCGAACGCACGAAAACCGTGCGGGAAGCCGCTCCTTCGGAACCTGGCCTAGGACGGGGCCCTGAATCCGGTTTTTCGCAGCGAGCGCCCGGTTTCAGCTATATTTCCGGTCTGCGCCAGCGGCTGAGCGATACCTACAAGGGAGGACCCCGTGCTTGCCACGCAGATTCGCCAGAAGGATGGCATCTTCTATTTCGGCAGCGTCCGCGCTCCCGAGCTGCTCGCCAAGGTCCGCTTCATCAGCCGTTTCTACGGCGAGGGTGAGGAGATCACCCCCGCGAGGATCTCCCAGGACGACGAGATCGCGCAGTTCATCGCCAAGATCGAACGCACCGATCGTGCTTTCCAGCGCACGCTGTCGCGCGCCAAAGTACGCCAGCTCAAGAACTTCTACGAGACCGCAATCACCCAGCCGCCGATCCCCGGGACGGTGCTGCTGTTCACCTCCGAGAAGCTGCGCTTTCAGCCCGTCGCTGGCGCCGAGGGCACGGGCCATCTGTCCGAGCCGCAGGCGAAATTTCTTATTATCGACGGCCAGCACCGGCTCGCCGCGCTGCGCTTCTATCTGGACGAACATCCGGACGACGCCAAAACCATCAATGTGCCGTGCGTAATTTTCGACGGCAGGAGCGAGGACTTCGCCACCGAGATGTTCGTCATCATCAATTCCACGCCGACGCGCATTAATAAAAGCCACCTGGTGGATTTGTATGAACGCGTTTCCTGG
>DATHHS010000331.1:0-5378 GCA_035317085.1 Burkholderiales bacterium | reverse complement strand
TAGGTGGAAGCTTTGGGAACGGCGCGCACGGCGGGATTTCAGAAAGCAGTCGGAGCGTTGCGTGAGACGATGCGCGCATGCGCAATGGCGGTGCTCTTCGCGGTTTGCGCCGCGCAGGTGTGCAATGCGCAGTCCGGGGCGGAGGACGCCGAGTACCGCGTCAAGGCGGCGTTTCTCTACAAATTCGGCGGCTATATCGAATGGCCCGGCCAGGTCTTCGCGAGCGCGGACAGCCCGCTCGCCATCGGCGTGATGGGCGCCGACGCTCTGGCCGACGAACTGGCGCAGCTCGTTGCCGGCCGAAGTGTCGCCGGGCGGCCGGTGACGGTGCGCAAGTTGCGACCCGGTGATTCGATCGCGGGCTTGCATGTCCTTTTCGTCGGCCGCGCGGAGTCCCGCAGGCTGGCCGGCATCCTGGCCGCGGCGAAGAGCCGGGCGCTGCTCACGGTTACGGAGTCCGACGACGCCCTGGAACTCGGCAGCACGATCAATTTTGTGGTGGTCGACGACAAGGTGCGTTTCGACGTCGCGCCTCCTCCGGCGGAATCGGGCAATCTGAAAATCAGTGCGCGCCTGCTCGCCGTGGCGCGCAAAGTGGTGGCCAAGCCCTCATGAAGCCCCCGTCGCCGCGCACGAGCTTGCGCCAAAAGCTACTCGGCATGGTGCTCGTCACCACGCTCGTGGCCTTGATCGTGGCCCTGGGTACCATAGTCGCTTACGACCTGCGTAACTACTACAAGGCCCTGGTATCGGACATGACCACCCAGGCGGAGCTCCTGGGCCGCGCGACGGCGCCGGCACTGGCCTTCGACGATCCCAAGGTGGCCAGCGAGAATCTCGGTCTGCTGAAGTTTCGCCCGCTGGTGAGCGCCGCCGCCGTCTATAACGCGCGTGGCGTGCTTTTCGCGACCTATCGGCGATCGGACGAAAGCAGCGCGTTTCCGAAATTGCCGGAATCCGACGGCACGCGCATCGAGAACCGGGACCTGATCCTGTTCAAGCGCATCACCGACGACAGGGAGATTCTCGGCACGATATACCTGCGCGCCGACTACGAGCTGTTCGAGCGGGTCCTCGATTACCTCGGGATCGCCACCCTGGTCCTCATTGCCGCGATGCTGGTCGCGTTTTTCCTTTCGTCGTGGATGCAGAACATCGTTACCGGGCCGATTCTCGCGATCACCCAGATCGCACGCGAGGTGGTGGAACGCCGCGACTATTCGCGCCGCGCGGCGAAGATGAGCACGGACGAGGTGGGCACGCTGGTCGAGTCGTTCAACGACATGCTCGCGGAGATCGAGCGCCGCACCCAGGAGCTGGAGGCCTCCAATCGGAAGCTCGAGCGGGAAGCCCAGGAGCGCGGCCGGGCGGAACAGGAAATCCTGCGCCTCAACGCGGAGCTCGAGGCGAGAGTGCGCGAACGCACCGCGCAGCTCGAGACGGCCAACCGCGAGCTCGAGTCGTTCTCGTATTCCGTTTCCCACGATCTGCGCGCGCCCTTGCGCGCGATCGACGGGTTCAGCCAGGCGCTGGTCGAGGATTTTCCGGAGCATCTGCCGGAGGAAGCCCGCGGCTACCTCGCGAGGATCCGCAGTTCCGCGCAGCGCATGGCGCAACTGATCGAGGATCTGCTCAATCTGGCCCGCGTCTCGCGCGGCACGCTCGAGCGCCGGAGCGTGGACGTGAGCCAGATCGCGAAGCAGGTCGCGGGCGAATTGCGGCAACGCGAACCCGACCGGAAGGTGGAGGTCTCCGTCTGGGACGGGATGCGCGCTGAGGCCGACCATCGACTGCTGCGGGCCGCCTTCGAGAACCTCATCGGGAATGCCTGGAAGTTCACTTCCAAAGCGGAGAAAGCGCACATCGAGATCGGCGCGTTGCGCGATCACGGGCGTGCGACTTTCTTCGTGCGCGACAACGGGGCGGGCTTCGACATGACTTACGCCGACAAGCTTTTCGGGGCCTTTCAGCGGCTGCATTCCGCAAACGAATACGCCGGCACCGGTATCGGCCTCGCGACGGTGCAGCGCATCGTGCACCGGCATGGCGGACGCATCTGGGCCGAGGCGGAGGTGGGCAAGGGAGCCGTGTTCTTTTTCACTCTGGGTTCATCCGAAGGACAGGCCGGCGAGAGCTCGCCGGTCGAAGAGAAGGCCGATCGATAGGATCTGCCGTACTTGACTGAAGTTCAAAAGACAAGGAAACGACTATGGAAAAGTTGATCGTGCTCGTCGAGGACAATCCGGACGACGAAGAGTTGACGTTGCGCGCCCTGCGCAAGGCCAAGATCGCCAACCAGGTTTTCGTCGCCCGAGACGGGATAGAAGCGCTCGATTTCCTGTTCGGCACGGGAAAGCACGCCGGACGCGAGGTGTCCATCATGCCCGCCGTCGTGCTCCTCGATCTCAAGCTCGGGAAGCTGAACGGCCTGGAGGTGCTGAGCCGGATACGGGCGGACCCGCGCACTAAACTAGTTCCGGTGGTCGTGCTCACTTCCTCGAGCGAGGAAGAGGACATGCTGAAAAGCTATCAATCGGGTGCGAACAGCTACGTGCGCAAACCGGTGGAAATGTCGTCCTTTGTCAATGCGGTAACGGAGCTCGGGGTGTACTGGATGCTCCGCAACGAGGGCCCGCCGAGCCGCGATTGATCGCGACCCGGCGGTCGCCGGATCCGCTTCCCATGAGTCCGCGATCGGGAAGCGTCTTTTAACGAGCGGCTAAGTCTTCAGCCGGTATCCGGTCTTGAAGATCCACGCCACGACCGCGAGCGAGATCGCGAGGAACGCGCCGGTCATGGCGAGGCTCAGGCCGACGCTCACGTCGGCCAGGCCGAAGAAGCTCCAGCGGAATCCGCTGACCAGGTAGACCACGGGGTTGAACAGGGACACCTTCTGCCAGAACGGCGGCAGCATGCCGATGGAGTAGAAGCTGCCGCCGAGAAAGGTGAGCGGGGTGATGATGAGGAGCGGTATGGCCTGCAGCTTCTCGAAACCGTCGGCCCAGATGCCGATGATGAAGCCGACGAGGCTGAAGGTCACCGAGGTCAGCACCAAAAATAGCATCATCCAGAAGGGATGCTCGATCCGCAGCGGCACCAGCAGCGCCGCGGTCCCGAGGATGATGAGGCCGAGAACGATCGACTTGGTCGCGGCCGCCCCGACGTAGCTCACGACGATCTCCAGATACGACACCGGCGCCGACAGCAGCTCGTAGATCGTTCCGGTGAATTTCGGAAAGTAGATGCCGAAGGACGCATTGGAGATGCTCTGCGTCAGGAGCGACAGCATGACCAGGCCCGGTACGATGAAGGCGCCGTAGCTGACGCCCTCGACCTGGGGGATGCGCCCGCCGATCGCCGCGCCGAACACCACGAAGTACAGGGCCGTCGAAATCACCGGGGCGATGATGCTCTGCATCAGAGTGCGCCGGGTGCGCGACATCTCGAACTTGTAGATCGCGCGTATCGCGTAGACGTTCACGATGCTCATTTCCTGTCTCGCACCAGCGTGACGAAAATATCCTCGAGCGAGCTCTGTGTGGTATGCAGGTCCTTGAACCGTATCCCCGCCCCGGTCAGGTCCTTCAGGAGCGCGGCGATGCCGGCCCGATCGCTTTGCGCGTCGTAGGTATAGACCAGCTCGCTCCCGTTGCCCGCGAGCTCCAGCTTGTAGGCCGAGAGCTCCTGCGGGATGCGCGCGAGCGGCTCCTCCAGTTGCAGCGTCAATTGTTTCTTCCCGAGCTTGCGCATCAGCTCGGCCTTGTCTTCCACCAGGATGATCTCGCCCTTGTTGATCACGCCGATCCGGTCGGCCATTTCCTGGGCCTCGTCGATGTAGTGGGTGGTGAGGATGATGGTCACGCCCGAAACCTGGAGCGAGCGCACCAGCTTCCACATGTCGCGCCGGAGCTCCACGTCGACGCCCGCGGTCGGCTCGTCGAGAAACAGGACGCGCGGCTCGTGCGACAAGGCCTTGGCGATCAAGAGGCGCCGCTTCATTCCCCCCGAAAGGGTCATGACCTTGCTGTCTTTCCTCGCCCACAGGGACAGTTCCTTCAGCACCTTTTCGATGTGCGCCGGGTTGGCGGGTTTGCCGAAGAGGCCCCGGCTGAAGGACACGGTGTTCCACACCGTTTCGAACGCATCGGTGGTGAGCTCCTGCGGCACCAGGCCGATGGTGGAGCGGGCGGCGCGGTAGTCGGCGACGATGTCGTGACCGTCCACCCGGATGCTGCCTTCGCTCGGATTGACGATCCCGCAGGCGATGGCGATCAGGGTCGTCTTGCCCGCGCCGTTGGGGCCGAGGAGCGCGAAGATTTCTCCGCGGCGAATCTCGAGATTGATGTTCTTGAGAGCTTTGAGGCCGGAGGCGTAGGTTTTGGAGAGGTTGGTGACGGAGATGATCGCCTGCGGTCCCGTCACGGAGTCCCTCCGTTGTGCCGCCTCTTGTGGAATTTCCTGAACGGCTTCTTGCCCTGGGGGTGGCCGCCGGGCCGGGGATGGCCCGCGTTGGGAGGAGGGGGGCCGTTCCGCCGCGCGCCCTGTTGTTGCGGAGCGTCCTGCCGGTTGCCCGAAGCGAGCTTGATCTCGAGCTCGTTCAGCTCATCCCATTGGGCTTCGGTGCGCTGCCCCTCCGGTATCGCGAGGAGCTCCTGCATGCGCTGGCGCGGGGAAATCGGTTGCTGGGGTATGTCTTCCATGCCGGCATTATCTCATTCCTGCGGAAAACGTCGCGCGAGGTCCGCCGGACCGGTGGGCGGCGTCCCCGGCTCGACTGTAAGTCCCTGACCGGCCGGCGATCTGCATTACCATAGGCCATCCCTCCGGCACCGGGCCCCGTCCCGTCCCTTTCGAGCACCGAATCAATGCAATCCCTGCGTTTCGACAACAGCTTCGTGCGTGACCTGCCCGCCGATCCGCAGGCCGGGCCGCGGCGGCGCCAGGTTCACAAGGCGCTGTACTCGCTGATGGAGCCCACGCCGGTGGCCGCGCCGCGGCTGATCGCGCATTCGCGCGAAGTCGCGTCGCTGCTCGGCATCGCCGAAGCGGATATCGCCTCGCCCGAGTTCGCCCGGGTTTTCGCAGGCAATGCGCTGATCGAGGGCATGCAGCCTTACTCGGCCAATTACGGCGGGCACCAGTTCGGACACTGGGCCGGGCAGCTCGGCGACGGCCGCGCGATTACCCTGGGCGAAACCGTCAACGCCGCGGGCGAGCGCTGGGAGCTGCAGCTGAAGGGCGCGGGCCTGACGCCGTATTCGCGCACCGCCGACGGCCGCGCGGTGCTGCGCTCCTCGGTCCGCGAGTTTCTGTGCAGCGAAGCGATGCATCACCTGGGCGTGCCCACCACGCGGGCGCTTTGCCTGGTGGCCACCGGC
>DATHHS010000330.1:0-4495 GCA_035317085.1 Burkholderiales bacterium | reverse complement strand
GTGTACCCGCAAGCGGCCCGCTTGCGCGAGTTGCCCTCTGAAGAAAAGTTGCCAGGCTCACGCACGGGGACGAGCCGAGGCCTACCCTCAGCCGCGGCCGCGCAAGCTGCGGCCCGAGAGGAAAACCTCGATGCTGCTGCTTCTTCGCGCCGGGGAGGTGCTTCTGGAAAAACGTCCACCGGTGGGAGTGTGGGGCGGCTTGTGGTGCCTGCCCGAGATGTCTTCGGATGCCGATCCGAGCGAATACTGCGGTCGTCGTTTCGGCGCGAAGCTCGCCGGAGCGGAGAGCCTCCCGCTCCTGCTGCACGAATTCACCCATTTCACCCTGAAGATTGCGCCGCTGGTCTGTCGATTGGACTCGTCATCGCATTGCGCCGCGGAGCCGGGGCAAGTCTGGCTCCCGCTGGAAGAAGCGGACAAGGCGGCGCTCCCCGCGCCGGTCAGGAAGCTGCTCGTCGCGCTGCGGAGCGCCTAGGTAGCGGCGAGACCCCGGCTTTCCAGGAAACGCTGCAGGATGGCCAGCCGCCCGAGGCTGTCGGACAGCTCGAGCAGCTTCTGTTTGGCCACCATAGGCACGGGAAGAATTTCAGTCAGCCGGTAACCGACCCACGTGGCGTCGTCGAAGGCGTGCGGTTCGGCGAATACGGGCTTGCCTTGGTCGGCGACGACCATTTCCAGAAGTTTCGAGCAGGCGGCAAACTTCTCGGGCACTGCGACGCTTGCGTCGGGAGGAATCAGCTCCACATCGGCCGAAATCAAGCCTTGAGTATTGGTTTCGCGTTCGAGAATGCGAAACCGCTGGCTGCCGAGCGTCTTCAGGTTGAGGATGCCCTGTTGCTGCATGTCACATTCGCGGATTTTCGCGAGACACCCGACTCCTTCAGGGATTGCAGGCGCGCCGACTTCGGAACCCTGGTGGATGAGACACACTCCGAACGGCGCGTCGTGTTTCAGGCATTCGCGGGTCATGTCCATGTAGCGCGCTTCGAACACCCTCAGCGGAAGCAGGCCTCCCGGGAAGAGCACCGTGTTGAGCGGGAAAATCGGGACACGCAGCGGTTTCAAGATCGACAGGGCTAGCGCTCTTCGCCCCAGCGGCGCATCAGGTCGTGACGGATCCCCAGGTGATCGAGTATGCGCGCGACGATGAAATCGACGAGGTCTTCGACGCGCTTCGGGTGATGATAGAAGCCGGGATTTGCAGGAAGGATCACGGCGCCTGAGCGCGCGAGCTTGAGCATGTTCTCGAGATGCAGCGCCGAAAACGGCGTCTCGCGCGGGACGAGGATCAGCTTGCGGCCTTCTTTCAAGGTGACGTCGGCCGCGCGCTCGATCAGATTGTCGGAGAGACCTGCGGCGACCGCGGCGAGCGTGCCCATGGTGCAGGGACAGATGACCATCGCGTCGGCGGGATTCGAGCCGGACGCGACGGGCGCAAACCAGTCCTCGCGGCCAAAGACCTGGAGTTGACCGCGTTTCGCCGAGTAGCGCTCGCTGAACATGCGCTCCGCGTCGGAGGCGCGTGGCGGCAACACGATCCCCAGCTCCTGCTTGGCAACCACGTGGGCGGCCTGCGAATACAGAAGGTAGACCCGCGCTTTGGCGCGTATCAGGGATTCGACCAATCTGAGGCCGTAGGGCATTCCCGAAGCCCCGGTCAGCGCGACAGCGACAGTCGGCTTCATACGGCGGGGACAAGATGCCGGTGGCGAACCAGCACCGGCGTGCGGCTGCGAAAGTATGCGCCGAGGCGCTCGACCAGGTACACAGAGCGATGCCGGCCGCCGGTGCATCCGACGGCGACCGTGAGCGAGCTGCGGCTGTCCTGGCCGTAAGCGGGCAGCCAGGTCTCGACGAAACGGCGAATGTCCTCCAGCATCGTTCCGACTTTCGGTTCTCTTTCAAGAAAAGCGACCACCTCGGCGTCCAGACCCGTGAGCGGCCTCAGGCGCGTGTCGTAGTGCGGATTGGGCAGGCAGCGCACGTCGAACACGAGATCCGCTTCCAGAGGAACGCCCTGCTTGTAGCTGAAGGACTCGAACAGGAGCATCGTCGATTCGGTTCGGATGTCGAGCCATTCCTTGATCCAGTTGCGGAGCGTGTTCGGCAGCAAGTCAGTCGTGTCGATGCGATACCCGATCTCGCCTATGGAGGCGAGGAGCTCGCGCTCGCGCGTCATGCATTCCTCGAGAGTCAGCTTCCCGGTCGCCAGCGGGTGGCGCCGACGCGTCTCGGAGAAGCGCCTGATCAGCGTCTCGTTTTTTGCATCCAGGAACAGCAGCCGCAGGTCCACCCCCTGCTTTTTCAACCCGGCAACGTATTCCGGGACGAGCTCGAGCGAATCGCCCATGCGGGCGTCGATGCTCATCGCGACCCGGTTGTGGCCCGCGCGGCGGAGCAGTTCCGCCGACTGCTGGAGCAGAGGCCCCGGAAGATTGTCGACGCAGTAGTAGCCGCTATCCTCAAGGGCATTGAGGGCGATGCTTTTGCCGGAACCCGAAAGCCCGCTGATGAGGACGAGTTGCATTTCGATACCTTAACGGAACGGCGAAAGCAGTGCAAAACCCGGTTTCCGCCTCTCTTGAGCTGTCGCGCGTTGAGCCGCCGATAGGTCGGCTCGAACGCGCGAAGTCAAAACGGCGACGCATGTCGTCCGTTTTAGCTCTTCTTCATCTCCGCCTGCTGCCGCTGCATGAATTCGGCGGTCGAGTGGATGCCGCGGAGCTGCAGAATATGATTGCGCACTGCAGCCTCGAGGAGCACCGCGAGATTGCGGCCTGCCGCGACCGGGATGACGACTTTGCGTACGGTTACGCCCAGGATGTCCTCCGACTGTTCGTTCAGCGGGAGCCGCTCCGACTCGCTCGTTCCGGGACGATCCAGATGCACGATCAATCGCAAATTCATTTTTGGCCGCACCGCGGTCTCTCCGAAGATCGTGCGGATGTCGAGCACGCCCAGGCCGCGCACCTCCAGAAAATCTTTCAATACCGGCGGGCACCGGCATTCGAGCGTGGAGACTGCAATGCGCGACACATCGACCACATCGTCCGCGACCAGGCCATGGCCACGGCTGACCAACTCGAGCGCGAGCTCGCTTTTCCCCGCACCCGACTCGCCCGTGATGAGGACTCCGAGCCCGAGAACATCCATGCACACGCCATGGCGCTGGGTGGTTTCCGCAAGCGCCTTGCCGAGATAGCGGCGCAGCTGGTCGATGACTTGCGCACCGGGCGCGTCGGTGGCGAACACCGACGTGCCCGAGGCTTCCGCTGCTTTCAACATGCGCACGTCCGCGGGGGCTCCGTCGGCGACGACTATGGCAGCAGGATGGACTGAGAGGAGATTGCCGAGCATCTGGAAGAGCTCGGCTTCCTCGAATGCAGCCAGATGAGCTATCTCGTGGTTGCCGAGGACCTGGATGCGGTTCGGGTGGATGAGATTGAGGTGCCCTACGAGTGCCGCGACACCGGTGCTGTCGCGCCAAAGCTTGGTCGCGCCGCCCGCCTTTCCGCCGATCCAGGCGAACCCGAGCTTGTTGCGATTGTCTTCATACAGCTGCGCGACGCTGATCTGCAACATGAGGTTGCCATGCGGTGATGTGCTGATGAAGCGTACCGGCGTCGGTATCGGTGGAGAGTTTGTCACGCAGCTCCCGGTCGCTCAGCATCTGCGCCAGTTCAGACAGGACGCGCAGGTGTTGTTCGGTCGCCTGTTCGGGCACGAGCAGGAGAAATACGAGACTCACCGGCTTGCCATCGGGGGCGTCGAACGGCACCGGTTGCGCGAGGCGCACGAAGGCGCCGACCGCTTCTTTCAGACCCTTGATCCTGCCGTGGGGAATGGCGACGCCCAGGCCCAAACCTGTGGAGCCGAGGCGTTCACGGGCAAACAGGCTGTCGAATACCAGGCTTCTTGCGACGCCCTGATTGTTCTCGAACAGCAGGCCAGCCTGTTCAAACATGCGTTTCTTGCTCGTGACATCCAAGTCGAGGAGGATGTTCGAGGGGGGCAAAAGCTTCGCAATTAGATTCATCGAAAAACCTTGCAAATCGGACCCCGGCGATGAGCCATGCAGACCTGTGCCGGGTCGGACCCGAAAGGCGTGGAATTCTACACTAAGGGATCAATCCGGGGGAGAGCGGTGTTTGAGCGCGTCGTGCGGATGTGCATGCAAACGGTCTTTGTACTTGATGATCTGGCGGTCGAGTTTATCCGCCATCGCGTCGATCGCGGCGTACAGGTCCGGGTCGTTGCTTTCGACGAATAAATCTTTGCCGGCGACGTGACAGCGCACTTCCGCTTTTTTCGCGAGATGATCGGCGACCAGAACCACGTTGACATCGATGACGTGATCGAAATGCCGGCGGATCCTGGAAAGTTTGCTCTCGACATAGGTGCGGATCGCGGGCGTGATCGCCATATGATGCCCGCTGATGGTGAGGTTCATGCGAGGCACGCTTCCGGTTAAAGAGATTTTCTCATGCTGACCGAA
>DATHHS010000329.1:0-14174 GCA_035317085.1 Burkholderiales bacterium | reverse complement strand
CCGAGAAAAGGGGCTTGGCCCCGAACTGCATGGCGATGCCGGAGGCGACGATCACTCTGAGGTTCCGGGAATTAGAAAAGCTGGCCGTGGCCAGCTTGGATGGGACTAACTGCGAGGGCGCATTATAACGGCGTCACCTTGGTGGCTGGAATTGCAATCGTCCTTTTTCTTCCGCTCCGATACCAGGAAACCGCAGTGATAAAATTGGTTGTCCAGTCTGCGCCCGCCTTCGGATCGACGGGTTGAAAAACGGAAATCAATTTATTGTCCTTCTCTCGTGGGAGCAGCCAGTCACCCACGGTATAGACGAACCTACTCCAGTCATTTGTCGAGGGGTGCAGGCACACAGCCAGAATGTCGAATTCTCCGAATCTATATGGTCTGGTTTCGTTTCCGGCCTTGTCTTTGCCGCTACGAGTCTTCTGAGTTTCAGCAACATACACGCCAGGTTGTTTTTTCCAAAGTTTAGGCGCTTGCTTTTCATTGCGCTGATTCTTTACCTGGACCTTCACCGTCCCGAGCTTGTCGTTCAACCGGAAATCAAAAGGAATGTCTCCGGCAGGAGTGTCATCGGTCCAACCAGCGGGCAGCAACGGTACTACTACGGTCTGAGCGAAAGCCGCCTCAGCGATGACACCCCGCAAGCCACGCTGAGTCAAGTCGGTGGCGCGGGCAATTGCCTCCAGAACAACTTCCGATGGCGCGTTCCATTTACGCTCGAGATCGTGGATGGGAAATTCCTTACGAAGGTCTTGAAAAACTCGTCTGCGGTCGTCGGATGAGACCGCGGCCAATGCCGCGCGTATTGCCTGCAACGTGTCCTTAGTCATTCTCACTCTTCCTTGGGGGCCGACCCGGCGTCAAAGGTTTGTAGGCCACAACCTCATCCTTGTGCACCAATTGCCGCCCCCCAGCGTTCACTGTGCGAAAGCGGCCGTTTTTTACAAGCCTGGACATTGCTTGTCGACTTACGCCTCGCAGCCGCGCGGCGTCGGCCAGCGATATCCACCCTTCCAGATTGGGTTGCGTGTTTTTTGAATAGGTTGACACTGTCAATCTATTGGGTTAGTGTCAGACGCGTGGATAATCGCACATTCGCAATTGGGGCTACTGTTCGAGTTATGACTGTTGCAAAGACCAGTGTTCAGAGTGGCCTGGTGTTCTCCAAGGAGGCCAGACCCGAGACGTTAATAGGGGCGGAGCCCTACTACAGGACTTCTCTAGGAGCAGCCTTCGCAGGCGATTCCTCCGACCTACTCGCAAAGCTCCCTGACTCTTCTGTAAATCTTGTTTTTACATCGCCACCGTATGCATTGCATTTCAAGAAAGAGTACGGAAATGTAGCCAAGGCAGAGTACGTTGAATGGTTCTTGCAATTTGCGAAAGAGATAAAGCGTGTTCTTACAGACGACGGCAGCTTTGTACTCAATGTCGGAGGTAGCTATAACGCTGGCACGCCTACCCGCTCCCTCTACCATTTCAAACTTCTGATAGCTCTCGTCGAAGAGTTAGGGTTCCATTTGGCGCAGGAATGCTTTTGGTACAACCCTGCGAAAATGCCAGTGCCAGCCGAATGGGTTACGGTAAGGAGAATGCGCGTCAAGGATTCCGTCGAATACGTATGGTGGTTCTCGAAAACTCCGTGGCCCAAGGCGAACAATCGAAATGTCCTTCGACCTTATAGCAAGGACATGCTGCGATTGAATCAACGTGGTGTACGAGAGACAGTGCGTCCCTCCGGACACCACATCAATTCATCGTTCATCAAAATTGATTCGGGTGGCGCCATACCGGGCAACGTAGTCGAAGAGGCCCACGCTGAAAGCATGCTTAAGTTCGGAAACAACGCCTCCAACGATCAATTTACTAAACGCTGCAAAGAATTGGGAATCAAGATGCACCCGGCACGTTTTCCCACGAGCCTACCGGAATTCTTCATCAAGCTTCTGACGGACGAAGACGACTTAGTAGTTGACCCATTTGCGGGCTCTAATACTGCTGGCGTGGTATCCGAGCAGCTTGCGCGACGCTGGATCGCTATGGACATGAGCGCCGAATATCTTGAGGCGAGCAAGGTTAGGTTTGCGGAATTCTCTACGTAGGATCTCGTAGCTCGCTACCTCGCCTTGCTTCGTCGCGCCTTCGCGCGAGGCTTCCCCACCAAACGCTGCGGATCACACCTACGGATCCGCGTAAATCGCGTCGCCCTCCCGCATCGCCGTCCAGAATCTTCATGAACGTCGACTTGCCGCAGCCGTTCGCGCTATCAGCCCATAGCGATTCCCGCCGCCGAACTTCGCGGACACATCCGAAAAAAGGGCTTGGCCCAGAACTGCATGGCGATACCGGAGGCGACGATCACTTGAGGTTCCGGAAATTAAAAAGCTGGCCGCGGCCAGCTTTGGATTGAGTCTATATGCGAGGGCGCATTATAGTGTGAATGGGCTATCTACGCACCACGCGAATCCAGCGAACGATGCGGTTCGATATCAACGTAAAGGACACAGAAGTCATTTCTCTTGTGAGCCGCTTCATAGCGATCACAGGCGAAGGTCCCTGGGTGCGGAAGTTCAGGGTATTGCAGCAGCAGGGGATCGAGAACCCATTTCTCAAGCAATGGCAGTTAGAGCGTGCGGGCATCGAAATGAAGCTTGGACATTTGCTAGCGCGACAAGAGTCCGAGGGACGCTTCCCGATCCTGCCGGAAGACGAACGCCACTACGATCTTTATGGTTTTGCGGCAGGCATAGTGCGAATTCACGAGAGGCTTTCACCAGCAGCACAACGTCGCTTAAGGGGAATGTTGCTTGACGGCCTAAAACCAGACAACAACCTCCTGTCCCTTCAACACGAAATCACGACAGCAGTACACCTTGTTCTGCGGGGTTATGAGATTGAGTGCAATGATCTGGAGCGCGGCTCGGGTGTGGACTTCATTGCGAGTCGGGACGGCATAGAAGTCGAGGTCGAATGCAGAATGTTCACAGGCGACCTTGGCAGACAGCTCCACCGGCGCAAAGTGTTGATGCTCCACAAGCATGTTTCAGAGACGGTAGCCCGCGCGTTCCAGAGCGCGACGCGAGGGCTCTTCGTGAGAGTCACACTTCCAAGCCGACTTACTTGCAGCCCTGCACAGCTTGCAGGAATTGGTCAAGCGCTGTCGGCAGGTCTCCTCGCAGGCAATCAGACTACGAAGACACCGGATTGTGAAATAGAAGTGGTGGACTTCGCCATCGAAAACAGTCCCTTTAACGTGAGCAGTCCCAAAGATATCGATAGGGCTACTCTAGATCGATTCGCCCAAGGAAAGTTTGCACGACCAAATAAGGAAATGATGGTTTTCTTTTCGCCCAAGAAGCGTGCGGTCGTTGCACTCGTTGAAAGCGCAAAACCCGATGAAGTGTTGAAAGGCGTCGCGCGGCAGCTTCGGGACAAGGCGGAGCAATTCACCAAAACACGGCCCGGAGTTATCTCAGTTCAATTTCAAGACCTCACCGCTGACCAATTGGAAAACATTGCCGACCAAGACTCTCATAGCCCTGCAGGCCCAAACGGCCTTCAGATTTTGACTCACGATTTTTTCGATAGCGAAAAGCGAGCGCACGTCCATACAGTTGTCTACCGCTCACAATCGAGAATCATAGCGGAGGGAAACACGATCACGGGCGGGGGCCCTGCCTATTTCTTTCGCAATCGGCACCACACCCACTATGCGGACGAGAGGTGCGGGCTTTTCGGAGGCTAGGCCGAACGTTTGGGCGCCGACTTTGCGCTTGGGTGGGAAATACGACGAAGCTTGGTAGAATTCCGGCAGTCAATCTGACGAGCTCGCTGACTTCGTAGATCGAAAGCCGCTTGACCTGCGCGAGGTCGCTCACATCCAGTACCCGCAGGCAAGCGTGCGGCCGGTCGCGCCGCCGGTCGATCTCCTGTGCGTATATCGCCGCCAAATTCGAGCCGCACTAGCTGCGAAACGCATCACCTTTTTCGATGCGAGCTTTCGTCGTCACTACAATCAGATTAATCAACCTGTCCCGATCTTTCCACTTGAGCGCTAGCTTTGATGAATCTATTGCAAATTCAGATATCACATCCTTGAGCTGATCAATGGTCAAGGGCGCGAGGGCATGTCGTAGAGCCGTTTCGCCAATCCTGTTTACCTCGTAGGGGTCCACGATCGCCCGTGTTCTGCGGTTTCGCTGCTTTCCGCTATTCGCTATTTTCGTCGCGGCGGGAGCCCCTTTGATCACGTCCTCAATGTTCTTGCGAAACACCGGATTCTCCAAGTACTCCTTGAGAATCACTTCAAAAAGACTTGAAATCACGTGCTTCATACGGCAACGGGCACCTGAATTGAATCCAAGATTTCCTTCGTCAGCGCGCGGTAAATGTCGAATTGGCCACGATACCCCCACTTTTGGCGCAACGTAGATACTGGCTTGTATTCCGCAGCCCCTGCAATGTCATTGTTTTCGGGTACCACAGTTTTGAAGAGTGGCGCGTCCTTCTCTTGCTTGAGCACGCGAAGCTGATCGTTGTGAACGCCGCTTTGACTACGATATTTGGTCGCGAGAATACCGAGCGGCGTAACTGTATGAGCAATAGTATCGGAGAAATCCTTCACTCTAGCGATGATCTGCGGAATTCCATAGGTAGAGAGAAAATCCGGAATCGTGGGAATGATAAAGAAATCTGATATTCGAAGACCATTTAGGGTAATCAAGCCCATGCTCGGCGGGCAATCTATCAGGACGAAGTCATAACGATCACTTTCAAGAACCGGTCGAATTGCCCTGCGCAGAACATCAATAGGACTCGACGCATGGAATCGGCCCGGATTCATGGTCGCCAGCTCATCCTGGACGTCGATTAGTTCCAAGCTAGACGGCAGCAAATCTACCCGCCTCACATCCGCCACATTTCCGACTTTTTTCTGAATGCTCTTGTCTATATCGAACTTGCGTTCTCCGGAAATCCCGTCACGGAACATATGAGCAACTGTTTGCTTCGCTTCGTTTACTTCCCTCCACCGCTTGTCTCCAATAAGCATGACGGTTGCGTTGGTCTGAGGATCGAGATCGATCACCAAGACCTTCTTCCGAAACTCAACATCCAACACTTGGGCAACAGCTATGGTCGTTGTGGTTTTCGCAACGCCCCCTTTTAAATTGATCATCGAAATCACATTTGCCATGGGAATCCTCCGTCGTTTCAGCCAATCAATAATTTGGTCTCGCCCAAATACCGGTCCTGCACCGAGTACCGCAATCGGCTTCGGAAAATCCGGAAACCGCGAGCGCCAGTTGGTGACTGCGGCTCGCGACACCTTCGCAAACGCAGCAACTTCCTGTACGCCCATCAAGTTCTGTTCATCCATACACGGCTTGTGTACATAAGAATGATGGTGTGTCGAATGTACACAGAACCTTGGAGGAAGTCAAATAGAAAATGCCGAGCACATCCGGCATCCGCTTGGGGATGACCATCTAGCCCTTGCTCGATA
Source organism: Burkholderiales bacterium (assembly GCA_035317085.1). Taxonomy (GTDB): domain Bacteria; phylum Pseudomonadota; class Gammaproteobacteria; order Burkholderiales; family SG8-39; genus VBDM01. Next base: position 8,671 of record DATHHS010000329.1, on the reverse strand, counting down.
CCCGGGTGTTCTCCTAGGCGGCCGCCCCTCGAAAAGCAAGTCGCGCAGGTAAGACGATGTTCGCGGGGGCGCGCAGGGGCAGGCAAGGAGCCTTGGTAGAATCCCGCCACTGAACCCGCCGAGCTCGAATGGACCGCTCCCCCCAACCCCTCGCCCGCAACGTAACCCGCCTCTCTCACCTGGATTTACCCGGCGCGGGACAGGTGACCGTGGCGGGGGATTACGCCTACGTCGGCCACATTCCGAACAAGCAGCGGCTCGGCACTTCGATTCTCGATGTGCGCGATCCGAAGAATCCGCGGGTGGTCTCGCAGATTTCCCTCGACGACCCGGATTCGCACAGCCACAAGGCGCGGGTCGCGGGCGACATCATGATCGTGAACAGCGAGCGCAACATGACGCCGATCGGGCGCCGCGCCGAGGAGCTGCCGCGGCTGCGCGCAAGATTGCGGGAGACGCTTGCGCGGGAAGCCAGTCACAAAGAGCTCGCGGAAAAACTCGGCATCAAGGAATCCGACATCCCCATGGTCGAGGCGGCCGAGCGCAATCCCTACGCTCAAGGCGGATTCCGCATTTACGACGTTGCGGATCGGACGAAACCGAAGCTCCTCGCCTTTCAGAAGACCGGCGGCATCGGCGTGCACCGCTTCGACATGGACGAGAACTACGCCTACATCTCGACCGAGATGGAAGGCTACCTGGGAAACATCCTCGTCATCTATGACATCCGCAAGCCGGAGAAGCCGCAGGAAGTGTCGCGCTGGTGGATGCCGGGACAGAACCTTGCCGCCGGAGAAAAACCTTCCTGGGCGGGAAAGCGCCACCGGCTGCACCACGCGCTGCGCTTCGGGGATAAATTGTGGGCCGGATGCTGGCACGCGGGCGTGCGCGTGATCGACGTCTCCGACATTCGCGCGCCGAAAACAATCGGCGAATACAACTACCACCCGCCGTTTCCGGAGCCTTCGCACACCTTCATGCCGGTGCCGTTCGAAATCGAAGGCCGGCGCATTGCGCTCGCGATCGACGAAGAGGACCACGCGCACGACGAGAAGGAAGTGGAGCGGCGCCGCGGCCGGCCGCACGGCTGCCTGTGGGTGCTCGACGTCACCGACCTCGCGCACATCAAGCCGCTTTCGATCTACGAAGTCAGCGAACTGGATTCGCCCTGGAGCCGCGCCACGCCCGGACGCTTCGGCGCGCACCAGTTCCAGGAACACATGAAAGACACGCTGGTGTACTGCTGCTGGTTCGCGGGAGGCCTGAGAATCGTGGACGTCGCCGACCCGCAGGCGCCGCAGGAAGTCGGCTACTTCATCCCCGAGCCCGCCCCGGGAAAAGCCGCACCGCAGACCAACGACGTCGACGTCGATCCACGCGGGCTGATTTACATCGTCGACCGCTATGCGGGATTCGACGTGCTCGAGCTCAGCCGCTAGGCCTTATCCGCTCGCGCCCAGTTCTCGACCTTCAATCCTTCGACGCGGCGGAAGTGCTTCTCGTTGTTCGTCACCAGCACCGCGCCGGCGCTGCGTGCATGAGCCGCGATCATGAGGTCCATGTTGCCGATCGGCGTTCCCGCCGACTCCAGCTTCGCCCGGATGTCGGCGTAGTGCTGGGCGGCGGCGCGCGACCAGTCGAGCACCGTAAGCCGGCGCAGGAAATCGGCGACCGTCGATGCCAGCGCGCGCGGCGAGCCCTTCGCCTTCACCCCATAGAGCAGTTCGGCCTCGGACACCACGGAGAGGCACAACTGATCGCTGTCCAGTTCCCCGAAGCGCGCCCGCACGGACTCCGGGCGCTTGCGGATGACATAGCTCGAGATGTCCGTGTCGAGCATGTAGCGTTTCACTTGAAGAGCCTGCGCTTCTGCGGCGGCCGATCCTTGCGGTTGCCGAGGAAGCCTTGCACGTCTTCGGGTTTCGCGTCGAAGAAGTCGTCCCAGGAAGACGGCTTGGCGGAGAGCACGACCTTGTCGCCGACCTTGGACACGAACACTTCGTCGGCGCCTTCGAAACGGAACTTCGCGGGCAGGCGCACGGCCTGGCTGCGGCCGTTGCGGAACAGTTTTGCGGTGGCGGGACGGTCCATGGGCGGTCCTCCGGAGAGCGATGCCGCATTCTAAGCCGCCCGCTGGTATATATCAAGGCATATGCCTGGCAAGTTCCGTAGTTCTGTCCCAATACCCAGCAGTAATGGATGACGTTGGTGTCGACGACGATCACTTCAGGCCCTTGCGCTTGGCCCGATCGCCGATGCGGTGATCGACCTGCGGCAGCCTGGCGACGAATTCGCGCAGCGCCCGTTCCTGCGCTGCGATATTGATGACCGGCGCGCTGAATTCAGCCTCGAGGCGAGTGAGGATCTCGCTGTTGAGGCTGCGCCGGTTCTTCTCGGCGCTTTCCTTGAGCCGGGCGTGCAGTTCTTTCGGGATGTTCTTGAGGGTCAGGTTGAGCATCGGCATCCTTGAAAAAAGCTTGGTACCAGAATGGAACCATTCCAGCTCAGGGCGGCCAGCCGCGCAGCTCACCGGAATGCGCGTGTTCGCCGCGGTGGTGGACGCGGGCAGTTCTGAGACAAGGGGCTCGTCTGACCTCGGTTTGGCCGGATCAGTTCGGCTGCACCCCGGCCGCCTTAAGAACCCGGTCCCAGCGCGCCATCTCGGCGCGGATGTGGGCAGCGGCCTCGACCGGCCCGGCGCCGATCGGCTGGGTGCCCGAGGCGGCGAGGCGCGCAAGCACGGCCTCGTTCTTCAGCGCCTTCTGCGCGGCATCGTTCACGCGCTCGATCACAGCTTGCGGTGTCTTCGCGGGCGCGACGAGTATGTACCAGCCGCTCACCACGAAGTCGGCAAGGCCGCCTTCGGCGGTGGTGGGAACATCCGGCAGGCCCGGCGCGCGATGCTCGGCGGCGATCGCGATCCCCTTCATGCGGCCCTGCTTCACGAACGGCGTCGCAATCGAAATCACCGACCACATGTACGGCACGTGGCCGGCGACGACGTCCGCGGCGGCCGGGCCGCTGCCCTTGTAGGGAATGTATTCGATCGACTTCAGTCCGGTCGCCTGCTTGAAGAGCTCCCCGGCAAGGAAGCCCGCGCTACCCGGATCGGTCGCGTAGGAGAGCTTGCCCTTCGCCGCGCCTTCTTTCGCCCAGGCGATGAACTCGGCGAGCGTGTTGGCCGGCACCGAAGGGTGCGTCACCAAGAGCGTCGGCTCGTGCGACATCAGCGTGATCGGCGCGAAGTCGCGCAGCGTGTCGTAAGGCAGCGTCTTGTTCAGCGTCGGATTGGTGGCATGGCTGACATAGACCATGAGCAGCGTGTAGCCGTCGGGCGCGGCCTTTGCCACCAGGTCGCTCCCGATGATGCCGCCCGCACCGCCGCGGTTCTCAATCAGCACGTTCTGCCCGAGATTCTCCGACAGCGCCGGCACGACGCTGCGCGTGACGATGTCGGTGCCCCCGCCCGGGGCGGCCGGCACGACGAGGCGGATCGGCCGAGCCGGGTATTGCGCCCACGCAGGCGAAATGAGCGACGCGAGGAGCCCGGAGACAAGTGCGAGCAGCGCGAGGGATCGAGTCACGGTTCACCTCCCATTTGTCAGGACTCCGGCGCCACTCGCGCTAGCTGGTGATGGTGTTACCGGTGCGCTTGCCGACGTCGTCCATGTAGAGCTTCCAGAGCTCGCCATCCTTCTCCGGCCCGCGCACGATCAGCGCGCCGCGATCCCTGAATCCCTCGGATCGCGCGAAGACGATTTCTGCGCTCGGTCCCGCGATGATGATCTCGAACCCGATTTTTTCGATCTTGCACTGGCGCAGGTGCGGATGCTCGAAGCTGGCGATCCACTTGCTGCCGACTTTCACGGGCACTTGAATTCCCTGCGCACCTTCTTTCCTCATTTCCTCGACCGCATACTTGAGCGTGACTTCGTCCTGGCAGGACAAGATGATTTTGTCGCCGGCATCGTGCACGTCGACCTTGTCCAGTATCGAAGCCATGGCGGCTATTCGATACCGGCGGCGAGGAACATCGCCTTTGACGACGGCGTCGCGAGATATTTCACGAAGTCCCTGGCGGTCTCCACGTCGGGCGCGTCCGTCAAAACTCCGGCCGAGTAGGCGGTGGAGCTCTGCACCTGGGCGGGGAGCGGCCCGACGAGCTTCACGCCTTTCGATTCGAAGAGCTTGATCTCGGTGATGGGCGCGAAGCCGATACCCTTTCCGCCGGCGATATCTTCCAGCACCAGCGCGGTGCTGACGTAGCGCGTGGTCTTCGTCTTCAACTGCTCGCCGATGCCGAGCAGGTCGAGCAGCTTTTCCATATGCAGCCCGGAGCCCATTTGGCTGAACACGATTGAATCGGCGCCGAGCAGCGACTGCTTGAGGCGGTCGAGGGAAGCGATATCGGGTTCGAACGAGCCGGCGCGCACCGCGACCCCGATCCCGATCCGCCCAAGCATGGAATTCCCTTCCGCTTCGACCTTGTTCCTTCTTATCTGATCGCTCATCAACCCCGGCGCAGCAATCAGGACGTCCACCGGAGGATCTCCCAGGGACAGCCGCCGCTCGAGTTGCGGTTGAGTGCCGTACACGATCCTGACCCGGTTGCCCGTCTCGCGCCGGTACTGCTCGAGGACTTTCGCGAGGCCCGGCTCGACAGCGTTGATGCTGAGGACCCTGATATCGCCGGCCGCCCAGCCCGTGGAGGACACCAGGCAAAACAACAGAGCCGCAGCGCGTTTCATTTTCCTGGAGTCCCCGGATCTGCGGTGTTAGTCGACGCCTGCCGCCACCAGCAAGGCCTTGGCTTCGGCGCTGCCCAGATAACGCACGAAGGCCCGCGCGGGCTCGGCATTCGCCGCGGCCGTCATGGGCACCGCGGAATACGAAGTGTAGTTTTGCACGTCGGCAGGCAGCGGCCCCACGAGTTTCAGCCCCTTGTCGCGCTGCAGAAGAATTTCGGTGATCGGACCGAAACCGAACTCCCGGCCTTTGCCCTTGAGCAAGTGCTCCATCACTGCGGCGGCATCGGGATAGCGCGTCGTCTTGGATTCTATCTTCTCGTAGATGCCCATCTTCTTCAGCAGGTTCTCCAAATAGATACCCGTTGAGGCGCGGTTGAACACGATCGAATCGGCCTCGAGCACCGAGCGCTTGAGCGCATCGCTGCTCGAGATATCCGGCACCGGCGCGCCGGGCCGTACCGCCACCCCCAGTCCGACCCGTCCGAGGTTGACGCGGTCCGTCCCGACTTTGCCCGCGAATTCATCGAGCGCGCCCGGAGGCGCGATCACCACGTCAAAGGCCTCGCCCCCGCCGATGCGCTTGCGGATCTCGGGAGCGGTGTTGAAGGCGAGATTCACGTCGTGGCCGGACTGCTTCTTGAAGGCGGCGGCGGCCGCTCTCAAGCCCGGTTCGACCGCCCCGGCGCTCAGCACCCTGATCTCAGCCGCCATGGCCGCGCCCGCAGTAAACGTACACAGAAACGCACACAGCGCACACCATGCCGCAACATTTTTCATGTCTGCTCTCCTCGGAATCGCAGCAAATTACCACAAGCTTACTCGGCGCGGGCGCCCGAGTCCTTGACCACTTTCGCCCATTTCGGAATCTCGCGCGCGATGTAATCGGCGAAGTCCTGCGGCGTGCCCGGCGCGAGCTCCGCGCCCAGCGATTCCAGCCGCTCGCGCAGATCCGGCATAGCCAAGACCTTGACGATATCGGCGTTGAGCCGCACGACCAGAGACGCGGGTGTAGCCGCGGGCACGACCACGCCGTGCCAGGTCGTCGCCTCGAAGCCCGGGACGCCGGCCTCGGACAGGGTCGGCAACTCGGGCACTATGCCTGAGCGCCGCGCCGTCGTGATGGCGAGCGCCCGCAGTCGTCCTGATTTGATATAGGGGATCACCGAAGCGGAAGTCGCGAACATCAGCTGGGCGCGCCCGGCGACCACGTCGGTGAGCGCCGGCTGCGCGCCCTTGTAGGGGATGTGCACGATCTGGACGCCGGCCATCGTCTTGAACAGCTCAGCGGCGAGGTGCGCCGCCGCGCCGCTGCCCGAAGAAGCGTAGTTGAGCTTGTTCGGCTCGGCTTTGGCGAGCGCGATCAATTCCTTCACGGAGCGGGCCGGCACGTCCGGATTCACGACGAGGATGTTGGGCTGGATCGCCACCAGCGCGACCGGCGCGAAATCCTTCACCGGATCGTAGGCGAGCTTGCCGTACAGGCTCTGGTTGGTCGCGAGGATGCTGTTGTTGCCGAGGAGCCAGGTGGTTCCGTCGGGCGCGCTCTTGGCCGCGATCTCGGCCGCGATATTGCCGCCCGCGCCGGGACGATTCTCGATCACCACCTGCTGGGACCAGAGATCGGCGAGCTTCTGTCCCAGGGCGCGCGCGAGGATATCGCTCGGGCCTCCGGGGGTGAAGCCGACGATAAAGCGGACGGGTTTTTCCGGCCAGGTCTGCGCGATAGCGCCGGCGGCGTACGCAACGCCGATGCCGCAAATCAGCGCGGATAGGGCGCGTCTCATAGGCTCCTCATCGCGGGCATGATACTCATTTCAGGACGTGCAACGAAAGCGGATCGAATAAAATAGCGAGCGCGGCGAAAAGCATCGAGACAAAAAGACTTAGAGCCGGTTTCAAAATGAGCGAGGCCAAATGGTGTCATTCCCGCGAAAGCGGGAATCCAGCAAGGTCAAAGTCACTGGATCCCCGCTTTCGCGGGGATGACGTGGAGCTTGTTGAAACGGACTCTGTTGAAACGGACTCTCAAAGACCGAGACGAAAAACTTGAAAGCCGCTCCACAGATTTCCCCGGTCATGCAAGGCCTGAGCGCCTATATCGCTCAAGCGCTGCGCCGGCCACTTCCGCCCGCCGTAAGCGAGAAGACCAAGCATCACCTGCTCGATACGATTGCCGCGATGGTTTCCGGTTCGCGGCTGCCGCCGGGAAAAAAAGTCCTCTCGTTCGCGAAGACGCTGGGCGGCCCCAGGGAAGCCTGCGTCGTCGGCAGCCGGCTCCTCACCCACGCTACCCACGCGGCGCTCGCGAACGGCATGCTGGCTCACGCCGACGAAACCGACGATTCGCATTCGCCCTCGCAAACGCATCCGGGTTGCGGCGTGGTCGCGGCCGCGCTCGCCATGGCCGAACGCGAGCGGAGGAACGGCACAGCGCTGTTGCGCGCCGTTGCGCTCGGTTACGACATCTGCTGCCGGCTGACCCAGTCGCTCAACGCGATCCAGTTTCGCGGCGACGGACACTCGACCCACAGTTTCGGACCGACGTTCGGCGCAGCCGCGGCCGCGGGCGCGCTGGCGGGACTCGATACGCGCGCGGTGCGCCACCTGCTCTCCTACGCCGCGCAGCAGGCCTCGGGAATCTCCTGCTGGATGCGCGACGAGGACCATATCGAGAAAGCCTTCGACTTCGGCGGCATGCCCGCGCGCAACGGCGTCGCCGCGGCGACCATGGTCGCGCATGGGTTTACCGGCGTCGAAGACGTTTTCGCAGGCGAAAGAAACTTCTTCGTCGCCTACGGCCGCGCGCCGGACGCGGACGAGCTCACAAGAGAGTTGGGCCAACGCTACGAGATCATGAACGCCGACATCAAGCGCTGGGCGGTGGGCTCGCCGATCCAGGCGCCGCTGGATTCTTTGCTGGGATTGATCGGCGAGCATCGTGTCCGCGCCGACCAGGTCGAGCGGCTCGTGGTGCGCGTCGGGTCTCCCGGCGCGAACACCACGGACAACCGCAGCATGCCCGATATCTGCATGCAGCACCTGTGCGCCGTGATGCTGATGGACGGCAGCGTGAGCTTCCGCTCCTCCCACGACGAGAAGCGCATGCGCGACCGAAAGCTGCTCGATCTGCGCGCCCGGATCGAGCTGAAGAGCGACGAAGCGCTGACCCGCGCCATGCCGCGCCGGGAAGGCATCGTCGAAATCAAGTTGAAAGACGGACGCGAGCTGAGGCACCATACGAAGGCCGTACGCGGAACGCCGGAGAATCCCATGACGCGCGCCGAGGTCGAGGCGAAGAGTTTCGACCTGATGGCCCCCGTCCTCGGGCGCACGCGCTCGCGCAAGCTCTGCGCCGCCGTCTGGAACGCGGAGAAAATCCGCGACGTCCGGTCGCTCAGGGCGCTGCTGCGCGCTTGATCAATTACTTTTTTTCGGAGATCCTATGAACCGCATCGTGCATATCGCGCTCAAGGTCGACAACCTCGAGCGCACGACGAAATTCTACGAAGACGTTTTTGGATTCAAGGAGACGAAGACCGGAAAGGTGCGCGACCACACTTCCCGCCACCTCTCCGACGGCGTGATCGATCTGTCGATCATGCAGTACGATTCCGACACCCAGTCGGCCGAGTCCAAGGCCGCCGGCGAGGGGCCTTGCATTCATCACTTCGCGGTCGAAGTGGATGACATGGTGGAGGCCGAGAAGGAAGTCCGGGCCCACGGTTGCAATATCATCAGCGACCCGGGCGTGATCCCCGTGAAATTCCGGGCGCCGGGCGGCACGGTCTGCGAGATCGTTCCGAAGCAACGATACAAGAAGAAGCCCGCGAACAAGACCGCGAACAAGAAAAAATCCCGGAAAAAATAACCGGGCGATTCTGGAGGAGGAGCATGAAAACCCGTAATTCGGGAGACCTGTGGTC
>DATHHS010000328.1:0-10842 GCA_035317085.1 Burkholderiales bacterium | reverse complement strand
TCTAACTAGTATTAGTTGACTTTTTAGTTGACAAAATGTCAACTAAACTGGCTTTGCTGACAAATCGAAGCATAGTGCGGAAACAGGTCGCGGTTCCGTCCCTCTTGCCGATTCTCAAGCTCGCGCGGCGGCGCGGCGCTTCCTGACCCTGTAAGGTTTTGCACGCTGCTCGGCGCGCAGGCGAAACGGCGAGCGGATCGAGAGCTTTCCATCCACCATCTGGCCGTGGTGCAGGTCTTCGGAATAGAGGGTCGATGCACCGCAGGCCAGCGCCGCCGCGATGATCTGGCTGTCGTAGAAGTTGTAGCCGAATCTTTCCTTGATGCGCAATGCATCGTACACGATCGGCGGCGATACGAGCACCACCTCGCAGCCGGTTGCGATGCTTATGATGCGTTCCCTCGCTTCCGGCACTGGGACTCCGAGCCGGCGCGTGAGCACGTTGGCGAGTTCCGAGAGCACCTGCGTGCTTATCCACGCGCCACCGGCTTCTACGAGGGCGCGGGCGGCCTCGCGCTTGATGCTATCCCGCTCCGAGAACGAATAGACGACGACGTTGGTATCGAGGAAGAAAGCCGGCGCGGCAACCCGCTCAGCGGGCATTTGCTTCGTCGCGGTCGAACTTGAAGCCCGTCATATCGATCAGCGTCGTGCCCCAGTCGATACGACGCTTGCGACGCGCAAGGCGCTGGTATTCGTGCTCCGAGACCAGCCGTGCGACCACCTGCCCGCGGCGGGTGATGCGCACGGTGCCCGCTCGCTCCGCTTCGTGCACGATCGCGGGCAACTGTTGGCGCGCTTCGGCGATCGAATACTTCTTCTCCACAGTCGGCTCCAAATAGTAATCTGGATAGCTATCTTAGCGAAACTCGCACCGGACGGCAAACTACACCGGCAACGGGTGGATTTGAATTTTCTATCGTTCGATGTCCTTCGCCTCCGATTTGCGGATCCGCTCGGCCGAGGGCAGGTCGGGCCACGCGCCCGCCAGTGCCCGGACCGCCTCGGGCCATTCGCCGCGCGCGCGCCACCGTATGCGCCCGGCCACCCACTTGCTGGCCGAGCGTAAGGTTGCCTTACAAAACCGCGTCCTCACTTTTACTTGATGCGGCGGGTTATGCCGCAGTTTGAAGATGATCTTCCCATCCCGGGAAGATCAACACGGCGGGATGGCACTTGAGAGCTCGCGCGAGCACCTTTGCGCGCTCCACGCCCAGGCGGACGCGGTCGTTCTCGATCGCCGAAAGAGTGGCCTGAGGAATGCCGGTACGCTGCGCGAGTTGATTCTGGCTAAGGCCTTGCAACTCGCGAATGATGCGTACCGATTCTCCGGCCGAGACGGTGATGCGTTTCTTCGCGGGACGAAACTGCTTCATTTATGGCCTCCGATAGTGATGAGCGGTGATCGAGACCACCTGGAAAAGCTGTTCGCCGGGCACCGTGCGGTAAAACACCCGGTACTGCAACCCGAGTTGTGAGGACCGATAGCCATTCCACTTTCCAGACAAGGCCTCGTCGTTGAGCCCCCCGATCAGTCGAAGGCCCGGCGGCCCAGAAAGCATAGCGATGTCCTTCCACTTCTCATACCGCTTCAGGATCTCCCGGGGCGCTGCCGAGAGCTGTTTATCGACGCGGCGGTGCTCCTCGATGCGCCACATACCACATTGTACCTATATCATATAAGATATGTCAAAGCCGGGGCATCCCGCGGCCTTTGCAACGGCGCTCATGCTGCCAATACTGCATCGGTTCGCGACGAGACAAACACCGTCATACGGAATTCGACCGCACGACTTCGAGCAAGGCCTCCCCGTAGCGCTCGAGTTTCTTCTCTCCCACCCCGGATACGCCGCGCAGCGCTTCGCGCGTTCCCGGCCGCAACGCGGCGATGGTCTCGAGGGTGGCGTCGTGGAACACCACGAACGCCGGCACGCCGTGCTCGCGAGCAATACCCAGACGCCAGGCGCGCAGTGCCCTGAGCAACGCCGAGTCGGGAGCGGCTGCGCCGGCGGTCTCTCTTGCGGCGCTTTTCTTGCCACGCTTGACGCGAACAGGCCGGGCGGTTTGCTCGCGCAGCATCACGCTGGTCTCGCCTTTCAGCACCTGGCGCGAGGCGGGCGTGAGTTTCAGCGCGCCGAAGGCTTCGCCGTCCGCCCACAGGTAGCCGAGCGCGACCAGCTGCCGGAACACCGCGCGCCATTGTCTTTCGTCGCGATCTTTACCGATGCCGAAAGTGGAAAGCCGGTCGTGCCCGAGTTGCGAGACGCGCTCGGTATCCCGGCCGAGCAGCACGTCGGTCACGTGCCCCGCGCCGAAGCGCTGGCCGGTGCGATAGACGCAGGACAGCGCCTGCTGCGCGGCCACCGTGCCGTCCCATACCCGCGGCGGATTCAGGCAGTTGTCGCAGTTGCGGCAGGGCCCGCTCGCCTCGCCGAAGTAGGTGAGCATCTGGACGCGGCGGCAGCCGGCGGTTTCGGCCAGTCCCACCAGCGCATTGAGTTTGCGCACCGACACGCGCTTGAACACGTCGTCGGCGACGGATTCGTCGATCATGCGCCGCTGCTGCACGATGTCGGCGAGGCCGTAGCTCATCCAGGCCTCGGCCGGCTTGCCGTCGCGCCCGGCGCGGCCGGTTTCCTGGTAGTAGGCCTCGATGGTTTTCGGAAGATCGAGATGCGCCACGAAGCGCACGTCCGGCTTGTCGATGCCCATGCCGAATGCGATCGTCGCCACCATCACCACGCCGTCCTCGTTGATGAAGCGATCCTGGTGCGCCGCGCGCGCGGCGTTTTCCATGCCGGCGTGGTAGGGGAGCGCGGCGATATCGTGAGCGGCGAGCCAGGCCGCGGTCTCCTCCGTTTTCGTGCGCGACAGGCAATAGACGATGCCCGATTCGCCTGGGTGCCGCGCGCGGATGAAATCGAGCAGTTGCGAGCGCGCGTTCTCCTTCTCGACGATCTCGTAGCGGATGTTCGGCCGGTCGAAGCTGGAAATGAAAACGCGCGCGCCGTCGAGCTGCAGGCGCGAGACGATTTCGCGCCGCGTGGCTTCGTCGGCGGTCGCGGTGAGCGCGATGCGCGGAACCGCAGGATGGCGCTCGGCGAGCAGCGCGAGCTCGATGTATTCCGGCCGGAAATCGTGCCCCCATTGCGACACGCAGTGCGCCTCGTCGATGGCGAAGAGCGCGAGCCGCGCGCGCTCGAGCAGACCGAGGAAGCGCGGCGTCGTCAGCCGTTCCGGCGCGACATAGAGCAGGTCGAGCCGGCCCGCGAGCAGATCGCGCTCGACTTTCGCCGCCGCGTCCGCGGTTAGCGTCGAGTTGAGGCAGGCCGCGCTAACGCCCGCTTCGCGCAGTGCGGCAACCTGGTCGTGCATCAGCGCGATCAGGGGCGAGACGACGATGCCGCAGCCCTCGCGCATCAGCGCCGGGATCTGGAAGCACAGCGATTTGCCGCCACCGGTGGGCATCAGCACCAGCGCATCGCCGCCGTCCGCGACGTGCTCGATGATCTCGCGCTGCTCGCCGAGAAACGACGGGAAGCCGAAGACCGATTCGAGAATTGAGAGAGCCTGGGTCACGCTTTTTTATTGGCGGGATGTGACTTCAATAACGCAGGGGGAGGGATGTGGTGCACATATGTCCCGACCCCACCCCGACTACCAATATTTCATTGCTCCGCGGAACAGGCGGCCCAGATCGTCTCGGCCGACTTCGCGCGGCGCGTTGGTGAGCAGGCGCTGCTGCGCGAACGCGCCTTCGGAGAGTGCATCGATGTCGCGCTCACCGTAGCCCACCCCTGAGATGCCGTTCGGGATCCCGGTCGAGCGCATGAGCTTGACGAGATGTTTCGCGAGCACTTCGCCCGCGTCTTTCGGGGACGCTCCGCGCGCATCCGCGCCCAGCCACGCTGCGCTTTCCAGGTGGCGCTCGGGACAGGCCTCGGCGGTGAAACGGAATACCGAGGGCGCATTGACGATCACGGACATGCCGTGGGGCACCATGGGTTCGTGCTGCGGATAGCCCTCGGGCCGGAAGTCGCGCACTAGGCCCGCCACTGCATACGACATGCCGTGCGGGACATGCACTCCGGAATTACCGAAGGCGATTCCCGCGAGCGTCGCCGCGAACATCATGCCGTCGCGTGCCTCGCGGTCCGTGGAGTCGTTGACCGCGCGAGCGAGATAGGTTCCGAGCTTCTTCAGCGCCGCCTCGCAGCCGACGTCGCTCCAGGGATTTGCGCCCTGGCTCATCGGCCGCGCCGCCGTGCTCTTGCGCAGGGTGTAGGGTCGGGCGGTATAGGACTCGAGCGCGTGCGAGAGTACGTCGAATCCGCTCGCCGCGACGACGTTCTTCGGCAGCGAGTAGGTCGTCGTCGGGTCGACCAGCGCGAGCGAGGGCTTGAGGCGCTTCGAAGCGATGCCGGTTTTCACCTGCTTCGAGACGAGATCGAACACCGCGATGCCGGTGCATTCGGAGCCCGTGCCGCAAGTCGTGGGGCAGGCGATGTGGGGCTTGAGCGTACCTGGAATGGGCCTGCCCGCGCCGATCGGCGCGTTCACGTAGTCGAGGAACTCCGCGGGGTACGTCGCATAAAGATTGGCGGCCTTGCAGGTGTCGATCACCGAGCCGCCACCCACCGACACGTAACCGTCGAATCTTCCCTCCGCGGCGAACCGGCTCGCCGCGAGGAAGGACTGGTCGGTCGGCTCGACTTTCGCTTCGTCGTAAATCGCGACGTCCAGGCCCGCCGAGCGCAACGAAGCGAGGGCGCCGGCAACGCACTCGAGCGCGCCGACGCGCTTGTCGGTGAAAAGCGCGACGCGTTTCATACCGAGCGAGCGCGCGTGTTCGCCGATTTCTTTCAGGACGCCCGGTCCGAACACGATGCTCGAAATGTCCACCGAGAAGGCGGACTCGTGTCCTTCGGTGATGGCGTAGTAGTGGCAGCAGGTCATGTTTCTTGACGTCATTCCCGCGTAAGCGGGAATCCAGTGTCATTGGGGTTCGAGAATTATCTCATTCTGGACCCCCGCCTTCGCGGGGGTGACGCACTGTGGCGGAGTGACGCACCGGTACTTCAGTGGCGCAGCACGCACTTCTGGTAGAGATTCTTGAATTTTCCCTGCGGATCGTAGCGCGCCTTCAGCGCGTCGTACGCGGGCTTGTTGTAGAGGCGCCAGAATTCGTCTTCCGGGTAGAAGGAATCGGAGTAGAGCGATTTCACGCCTCCGAGCTCTTCGACCTTGCGCTCGATCTTGCGATTGTGGTGACCCGGCTCGCGCCGCACCGTGTCCTGCACCACGTCCCAGAATCCGAAATTCACGTAGAGGATTGCGGGATCGACCGGATAGAGCGGAAATCTCGCTTGAGCGTCGTAGCCGCCGATGGGACAGACCCAGACCGGCTGAATGCCGATCTCCTCCAGAAAAAACGCGAGGAACTCGGGCGCGCGGGCAATGGGAATGTCCACGTCCTGTATGACGGACTCGGGGGTTTTTCCGGAGAGGCGGGAGAAGGCGCGGGTGAAACCCCACTTGCTGTTCCAGCGCATCACCTTGGCGTAGGTCGTCGAGTTCAGGCGCTCGCGCCCCATGAGCTTGCGGACCAGCGGATTCTGCGCGAACAGGTTCTTCGAACACCAGAACCAGTCGGTGTCCCAGCGCCAGATGAAATCTTTGGTGGCGAGCCAGTCGGTCTGCTTCTCCTGGATCGAGCGGTAGTAGATGTGCTCGAAGGTGTAGTCGCTGGTGTGCGGGGCGCTGTCCGCGAAGTGGCCGAGGGTGATGTACATCTCTCCGGCCGAGAATACGGTCCCGTCGATGAAATCGGCGTCCCCCGCCCGGCAGCGCGCGCTGAGGTCCTCGAAATAGCGCCCGGCATCCGTGTGGCACACGTGCTTGAGGCGCACGTAGGGTTTCACCGGCACGGTGCGCGCGGTGACCTTGAGCGCGTAGCCGAGCGTGCCGTAGGAGTTCGGGAAACCGAAGAAGAGGTCGCGGTGCTCGTTCTCGGGCGTGCAGGTGACGATGCTGCCGTCGGCGAGCAGGACGTCGAGCGCGAGCAGCGTGTCGTGCACCAGGCCGTACTTGAACGAGGAGGCTTCGATGCCGACGCCCGCCGCGGCGCCCCCGAGAGTAATCGACTTCAACTGCGGCACCACGCAGGGCATAAGGCCTTGCGCAAGCGTCGCGTCCACCAGATCGGCGTAGGTCGTCATCCCCTCGGCTTCGACCTTGCCGCCTGCGACGTCGATGCGGACCACTTCGTTGAAGCCGGAGAGATCGACGCGCGGGCGGGCCTGCCGCTCGCGGTCGCGAAACAGGTTGGAGGTGCTCTTCGCGAGGCCGATCCCGCCCGGGCCTCCGCTCAGCTGGCCGCGAAGGCGCGCGAGCTTGTCCTCGTAGCCGCTCACCGGTACAGGAACCCCCGGCTCATCGGGTAGTTGTCGCCGATATTGCCCTTGCTCACCACGATCTGGAAGAGGTGCGTCTTGCCTTTGGGCGAACGGAACATCTCCGCGCAGGCCCAGAGATAGGTGCGCCAGATGCGCCGGAATTTCTCGTCGTACTTTTTCGGGTCGAGCTGGCGGACCTTGTCCCAGTTGCGGTCGAAGCGCTGCGCCCAATCGTCCAGCGTCAGCGCGTAGTTGCGACGCAGGTTCTCGATGTCCACCACCTCGAGTCCGCAGCGCTCGCACCAGTCGATCGCCTCGGCGAGGCTCGGGATCCAGCCGCCGGGGAAGATGTACTTGCGTATCCAGAATTCGGTGTCGCGGACGCCGACGTGGCCGATGAAATGGAGCACGCCCAGCCCGCCGGGCTTGAGATAATTTGCGTGCGCCTGTATGACTTCCCCAAGCTGGTCGCGCCCCGCGTGCTCGAGCGTGCCGATCGAGAGCAGCTTGTCGAACTGGCGCGGCACCTCGCGGAAGTCGCGCTCGAGGACCTCGACCTTGCCTTCCAGGCCGCGGCGCTTGATCTCCTCGCGCGACTCGAGCACCTGTTCGGTAGTGGCGTTGATGCCCGTGCCGTGCGCGCCGTACTTCTCCCAGGCGTAGAACAGCAGGTTGCCCCAGCCGCTGCCGATGTCGGCGAAGGTGTCCCCTGCCTTGAGCAGCACCTTCTTGCAGACGTGGTCCATCTTGCTGATCTGCGCTTCTTCCAGCGTCTTCGTGCCGTCCATGAACCAGGAGCAGGTGTAGGCCATGCCGACCTGGTCGAGCCACTCCCGGTAGAAATCCTGGCCGGGCCCGTAGTGGAAGCGCGCGTTCGCCTTGGCCTGGGCGATGGAGGCATTGCTGTAGAGGAGCTCGTGCCACCAGTTGCGGACCGAGACGAGGAAAGTCGGGCGCTCGTCGAATCCGGCGTCCATGGCCGCGCGGAAGGCAAGCGCGAGGCTGCCTTCTACGTCCACGTCGCCGTCGAAATAGGCCTCGAGGAAGCCGACGTGGCCGAACAGCAGCACGCGCCAGGCGACCCGCGAGTTCCGGATGATGACGGTCGCGTCCGGGGCGCGGTCGCGACTCTGGTACGAGGAGCCGTCGGGGAAGACGACGCGAAGGCAGACCTCGGTCGCCTCGCCGATGGCGGTCAATTTTTTTCTGAGCTGCCCGTTCATGATCGACCCGGTTCCTGTGTGCGAGGCGCGATATTGACATTTTTCGGCGCCGATTTGAAGGCGCCGCGGAAGGCGCCACAGCGGACCGCGCGCTACGGATATTACCCGTATTCGAGACTCCCGCCCCGGCGAAGCCAGTTCTGCTAGGCTTGCGGCTTTTGCTTTCCGTCCCCGCGAATGCCCCGAATGAAAAGCACCACGCGTTTCTTTGCGGCCGCGCTTGTCCTCGCCTGGGGCTGCGCGTCGGCACAGACTGAGGAGGAGGCGCTGTTCCGTTCCATCGAGAACGGCGATTTTGCCGAGTTCTCCCGTCTGGTGGAAACCGGCATGCCTCTCTCGGTGAAGAACAAGCTGGGCGAAACGCCCCTCTATGTGGCCGCCGAGAAGGGTCAGGTCGATATGGCGAAGCTCCTGATCTCCATAGGTGCCGACGCGCGCGCGCTGACGCCGAACGGCGAGAGCGTGCTGCACGCGGCCGCCATGATAGAGAGCACGGCGCTCATGACGGTTCTGATCGAGGCGGGCGCCCAGAAGGATCTCGCCAACCGCGACGGCGAGACTCCGCTCCATTGGGCAGCCATGACCGGTACGTTTCTCGCCGTGAAAGCGCTCGCCGACGCGGGCGCCGACCTCAACGTTCAGGACACGAGACTGGGCAACACCGCGCTGCACGCCGCGGTTTCGCACGACGACATCGTGATGATCCACTACCTGATCTCCAACAAGAACGTGCGCACCGACCTGCGCAACAACGCGGGCCTCACGGCGCTCGAGCTCGCCAAAATCCGCGGGCGGGGCTCGGTCAAGCTCTTCGGGGAGTAGCGCCGGCGTGCACGGGACTGCCAACAGGACGTTCAGCGACCGCGGAATCGTGTTCACGGCCGGTTTCATGCGCGCGGTCGCGAACGGCTTGATCGGCGTCATCGCCGGCATCTATCTCGCGGAGCTCGGATTCGAACCGGTGACCTGGGGCGCCATCCTCGGCGCGGGCGTCGCCGGCACCGCCGTCGGCGCGGCGGGCGTGATGTTCTGGGGCGATCGCATCGGCCGCCGCCGCTGGCTCATCATGCTGGGGGTCATCGCCGCGGCGGGCGGCGCCGTGTTCGCGTTCGCCTCGCAGGCGGTCGTGCTCGGGGCCGCCGCGTTCCTCGGCATGCTCAATTCGCTCGGCAAGGACCGCGCCGCGGCGCTCGCGCTCGAGCAGGCGATCCTGCCGACCACCGGGGACGACGCCGGACGCACGCGCGCTTTCGCCTGGTACAACGTCGTCCAGGACATCGGCCACGGCCTGGGCGCCGGGCTCGCGGTGCTCCCGACCGTGCTGCGCGACTCCGCCGGGTTCGACCACCTGCATTCCCTGCGTGCCGCGGTGATCGTCTATGCGGTGCTCTACGCGGCGACGGCGATTCTCTATCTCAACCTGTCGAAGCACGCGGAGGCGCCGACGGCGGCGCTGGATCTGCGCGTCGCGCCGGAGAGCCGCGCCATCCTGACGAAGATGTCGTTCCTGTTCGCGCTCGACAGTTTCGCCGGCGGCTTTCAGGGAAGCGCGCTCTTTGCCTTTTTCTTCCATCAGCAGTTCGGCGCGTCCGAGGCGACCATCGGCATGCTCTTCGTCGGCGCACGCCTCATGAACGCGGCCTCGCATCTGGGCGCCGCCTGGCTCGCCGCACGCATCGGCCTGGTGAACACCATGGTGTTCACGCACACGCCTTCGAGCCTGCTCACTTTCACCATCCCTTTCACCGGCAGCTTCGAGATCGCGGCGATCCTGTTCTTGCTGCGCGAAGGGCTGTCCGAAATGGACGTGCCGACGCGCCAGTCCTACCTCATGGCGGTGGTGCGGCCCGAGGAGCGCACCTTCGCGGGCGGCGTGACCAACCTCGCGCGCATGTGCGCGCGCGCCATCGCCCCGTTTTTTGCGGGCGCCGCCATGCAGACGGTCGCCCTCGGCGCGCCCATCATGGCCGCGGCGGGGCTGAAAGTCGCCTATGACGTGCTGCTATATTTTTCTTTCCGCAAGCTCAAGGCGCCGGAGGAGCGGTAGATTTCCGTTCCTGAATTCGGGATGTCCGTTCTTTGGGGAAGCTTTCGGGACCTTATCTCGGCAATGTGGGTATGTCGTAGTTTCGATCGGAAGGTCCCGGCACTGCGGGTATGTCGTAGGTCCGATCGGAAGGCCCGGAGCTCGTCCAACACCCCTTTGGTTGCTTCACTTCCGTACAGTTCTGAAACGCTTCCGGCTTGATCCCGCCACCTCTGATCATATACGGGGCGAAGCAGGTTTGACTGTCCAAATATTTTTTCAACTGTTCCTGGCATTCATTTGCATTGTCGCCCGCGGGAGGGACATCTGGGGATCTTGAGGAGCCGGATTGCGCCGCATCCGACTTGGCTTCGCGCGCCTTTTCCAGGGCGTCAACTCTTGCCTTCTCTTTGGCCAGTCGCGCTGCCGCCTCCCCACGCTGGGCCTCTGTGACTTCGGGATTTTTGGGGTCGAGTTTCTTCGCCTTGTATCGATCGGGAATGGTATCGCCGTAGTGGATCTTCTCGTCTTCATCGACCCAGCGGAAGATGTCGGCGCCGTGTGCTGCCAGGGACAATGAGCCAAGAAGGAGCAAGAAGGCAATTCCATGGGTCATGACTCTTCCTTTCGCGTGCGATCCAGCTTAGCTCCAAAGCGTCGCCTCCCCGCAATCATGGCAGAAATATCGCCTTGAGGTCCTGGGTCGGCATGGTATCGCGCACCCACTGGAACCTGCCTTCGCGCATCGCGATCGCGGCGTCGCGCACCGCGCCGAAGGCGAGGCGCGACAGCGCGCCTCCCACGCTGATGCGCTTCACGCCCGCGCCGGCCAAATGTTGCGCGGTGAGGTCGGGGTCGGCCGCGCTCATCACCACGTTGAGCGGCTTTCCCACCGCCGCGGCCACCTGGCGGATGGTTTCCAGATCGCGCAAGCCCGGCGCGTAGAGCACGTCGGCGCCCGCGGCGGCGAACGCCTGCAGGCGGCGGACGGTGTCGTCGAGATCGCGGCGCCCGTGCAGGAAATTCTCGGCCCTCGCGGTAAAGGTGAACGGGAAGGGCAGGGCGTGCGCCACTTCGGCCGCGGCGGCGACGCGCTCGACGGCGAGCTTGAAGTCGTAGATGGGCTTGGCGGGATCGCCCGAGGCGTCTTCGATCGAGCCGCCCACGATGCCGGCATCGGCCGCGAGCCGGATGATGG
>DATHHS010000327.1:0-3797 GCA_035317085.1 Burkholderiales bacterium | reverse complement strand
GACCGGGCCGTCTCATTTCAACAGCCAGGAAATTGCACTGCTGCTATTGCGCCGTGGCGCGGCGTTGCAGGTGGCAGATCCCAAAGAACTGGCGGCAGTCTTGCAGCGGCTGTTCGACGAGCCCGCTGACCGCCGACGCATCGGCGGCATCGGAACGAGCATCGTCGAGGCGAATCGCGGCAGCGTTGAGCGGCTACTGGCTCTTATTGAACCTTTGCTGCCGGAGGCACATCAGTCTTAGGCGGCGGCGGTGGCGCATCCGTCAGCAGCGCGTTGATTCTCTGCAGACTGTGTTCAGACAGCGTGCCGGCCGCCTGCTGCAGCTTGATCACATCCAGCATGTAGTCGTAGCGGCTGTGGGCATAGTCGGTCTGCGCCTGAATCCACTGTTGCCGCGATTGCAAAACATCGACGGCGGTGCGCGTTCCGGCTTCATAACCGGATTCGGTGGCGCGCAGCGCGATCAGGTTGGAATCCACGGCGCGATGCAGCGCTTTGACGCGCGATATCTCCGAGAGCACGCCGAGATAGGCGTCGCGCGCATCGTGCTCGGTCTGACGCGCCACCCGCTCGAGGCGCTCCTTGGCTGCCCGATGCTGGTAGACAGACTGGCGAACTTGCGAAGAAACCAAGCCTCCCGAGTAAATCGGAAACGTCAACTGGATACCGATCGAGCGCTGCCGTTCGTTCAGGAACGTGCCGCCCGCGGGACTGCCATCGGGGTACACGTCGAGCTGGTTGTTCGTGAGCTTGCCGGCACTGCCCACCAAATCCAGCGACGGCAGATGCCCGCCGCGGGCGACCGAGACGTTTTCGCGCGCGATGTCCGCGGCGAGGCGGCTCGAGACCAGCGATAAATTCTGCTGCAGCGCCATTTCGACCCAGCGGTCCTCGCTGATGGGATCGGGATTTGCAGTCTCGAAGGGTTCGATCGGGCGCGCCAGAGAATCGAACGGATCGCCGATGATTTCCCGAAGCAGTTCCAGCGTCGAGGCGAGGGCGCGTTTGGCCGCAATGACCGCCGCCGCCGTGCTGTCATGGGAGGCGCGCGCCTCCTCGACATCCGTCACGGCGATGAGGCCGATTTGGTAGCGTGCCTCTGCCTGGTCGAGCTGGCGGGTGACCGAAATCAGCGCAACCTGCTGCGCCTCGAGATCGTCCTGCGCGCCAAGTACGTCGAAATACCGCTGTGCGACCCGTTCCATCAGGTCCTGCTGCGCGGCCTGATAGTCCGCTTCGGCCTGCGCCACTTGCGAGTCCGCGCGCTTCAGTGCCTCCCAATTCTCCCAACGAAACAGGTTCTGCTTCAAATCGACGGTGTAGTGGTGAACGGTGGTATCCACCTTGCCGCTGAAGGGGAAGGATTCGGTAACCGTCGTGGGGGTACCCGGTGGAGCACACGGCGCGCCGGCCGGTAATGAGGGACTGCACACGGGTAGGGCGAGCGACTGGGTCTGGTTGATCGACCCCGAGTCGCGTTCGCGGGAGATCACGCCGTTACCAGCGAGCTGCGGCAAAAGCGCTGAAAGGGCCTGGGGCTTGGCCTCCAGAGCCGCAAGCCGGGTCGCCTCCGCTTCCCGGAGCTGCGGGTCGTTTTGCAGGGCGCGCTGGTAGACGGCCAGCAGGTCCGCCGCCGAAGCAGGAATCGTGAGCAGGCACAGTGAAAATACCGTCAGAAGTCGCTTCATGAATTACCCATTTGGCACATCCCCAGGCCGGTAGTATAGTGTTATATACTACTATATCACTAACTCAAGGCGGGTCAATACTCCGGAATACTAGGGTCTATAACCCGGGACCAGGCCAAAATTCCGCCCGACAGATTAAATACTTTTCCGAACCCCTGGCGCTCGAGATAGTGAGCCACTTGCGCGCTGCGGCCGCCGGAGCGACAGATCACCACTGTCTCCCTCTTCGGATCCAGCTCGCCTAATCGGTCGGAAATTTCGCCCATGGGGATGTGCACGGTGTTCGTCGGCACCGGCGCCAGGGCGATCTCCCAATCCTCGCGCACATCGAGCAGCGTCATGTCCGCGCCGCTCGCGCGCCGCTCGACGAATTCTCGCGGGCTGAGTTCGCGAATCATGCCTAAAACACAAACCTTTGGGCCGCGGTTGCATTGATCAAAGGATCAATAACGGTTTCAAACAGGCTTTCCCGGATCCATTCGGCGGTATCGACCCGACGCACCAAAATCGCGTCCATGACGGGCGTTTCGCCCACGACGGCGAACAGCCGTCCGCCGATGCGCAGCGATCGCTCGAATCGTGCGTCGTACACCGGCAGGGAGCCGGTGACCGCGATCGCGTCGTACTCGCCCAAGGGTGCAGTGGCAAACGCATCTCGAGTCTCGAACTCCACGCGCGCCTGCGGCACCGCGCGCAAGTTCGCCGTCGCCGCGGCGGTGAATTGGGGATGAATATCGATGGAGCGGGTCTTGGATCCGAGCAAACTCAGACAAGCGGCGAGATAGCCCAAACCGCTGCCGACTTCGAGCACGCTGTCGGAGGCGTTTACTCCCAAGGCTTGCAAAATGCGGCCCTGAATTTTCGGGGCCAGCATGGATTCACCCAATCCGATGGGAATCGGTACGTCCGCAAATGCCAGCTCATGGTACTCCGGAGGCACGAATGCCTCGCGCGGCACCAGCGAAAACACCTCCAGCACTCTAGGATCGAGTACTTCCCACGTGCGAATCTGCTGATCCACCATTTGTTGGCGAGCGGTCAGGTTATCCATGATTTCTCGTGCGCGATTAAGGCCGCTGATTATGGTCAATTTCGACAGGCTACGCGAGTCCCTTGCGCTATTCTCCACATCACGATGGTTCGCGGCGTGTCCAGCTCATGAAGGGCGTCCAAATATCAAGCGCCGCTGAGACCCGTCGTTATTGAGGTCAGCGTTGATCCTGTCTTCCCTCGCGTTGTGGTTGATAACCGCGGCCATCCTGGCGGTGGGCGCAGCCATGCTCATTGCTTGGAAGCGCCTGCAGGAGCGTGCGGTCAACGCTTTCTCGAGCCAGATTCAATATCTCATCAACCAAGGCGGTGCATCCGGGCGCATCGCGCTCAGCGCCGAGCCCGGAGCGTTAGGCAGGCTCGGCGCCGCGGTGAATAAATTGCTGGAAGATCTCGAACTGCGCGGCGCGCAGCTTCAGGATCGCGAACATTTGTTCCAGCGTCTGGTCGAGACCGTGCATGACGCGGTGCTCGTACATCGCAAAGTGATTCTCTTCGCCAATGCGCGCTTCTTGTCGCTGCTCGGCATGAAGGCCGCGGATGTCGTCGGTAAGCCGCTGACCGAATTCGTCGCTCCGGAATATGTCGACCTGGTAAGCAATAATCTGCGGCGGCGCCTGGATGGCGAGTCTGCGGCGGAGCGCTACGAGATAGAGCTGATGGACCCGCAGGGCCAGGTCACGCGCGTGGAACTCTCGAGCACCGTGATCGACAGTTCGGGGGAGCCTGCACTGCTGCTCACGGCGCTTGAAATGATGCCCGGCGCGATCCCGGAAGTGGTCTCGCAGAAGCCGCGCGCGATGGCAACGCTCGATGCCATGGGCGAGAGCGTGATCACCGTCGATGCGGAAGGGCGCATCGACTACATCAATCACTCCGCGGAAGCGTTGCTGGGACAGCAAGTCACCCAAGTGTTGGGCAAGACCTTTCCGGAGGTTGCCTCGTTGCTGGATGAGAATGATCGGCGATCCCTCGGCGATCCGGTGCACAAGGCGCTGACGAGCAGCGGTCAGCTGGTCGCCGGAAGACGCGCCTTGCTGGTGCCTGCGAATGCCGGTG
>DATHHS010000326.1:0-2680 GCA_035317085.1 Burkholderiales bacterium | reverse complement strand
CCGGTGGTCGTGAGCGGCGCCACGGGCGGCGTCGGGTCGATATCCATAGACATCCTTTCGCGCCTGGGCTATCAGGTGGTGGCGCTCACCGGCAAGGACGGCGAAGCCGAATACCTCAAGGGACTGGGGGCGAAGGAAGTGATGTCGAGAAAAAGCCTCGATTTCTCGAAGATCAAGCCGCTCGACCGCGCGACCTGGGCCGGAGCGGTAGACAATCTGGGAGGAGAAGTGCTCGCCTGGATGGCGAGCACCATGGTGCAGGGCGGAACCATCGCCGCGATCGGCCTGGCGGCGAGCATGAGTCTCAATACCACCGTCGCGCCCTTCATCCTGCGCGGCGTGAGCCTGCTGGGGATCGACTCCGGCACCACGCCGGCGCCGCTGCGCCGGGAGGTGTGGCGGCGGCTGGCGGGCGACATGCGGCCCGCCCACCTCAAGGACATGACACGGACCATCACTATCGACGAGCTCCCGCAGGCCTTCGAGGGCCTGCTCAAGGGCGCGGCGAAGGGACGCATCGTCGTCGACCTGGCGGCCTGATGAGCTCGACTCCCGCCGCTCCCCCGCTTTCCCAGCTCCCGAAGCAGCGCGTCCTGCTGGTCGACGATTCGAAGATCGTCCGCACGACCATCGGGCGCCTGATACGCAAGAGTTTCGACGTCCGCGAGGAGGTG
This sequence comes from Burkholderiales bacterium, assembly GCA_035317085.1. Taxonomy (GTDB): domain Bacteria; phylum Pseudomonadota; class Gammaproteobacteria; order Burkholderiales; family SG8-39; genus VBDM01. The sequence goes on along the minus strand of DATHHS010000326.1, from coordinate 2,006 downwards.
AACGGCGAGGCCGGCTGGCAGGCGATTTCGACCGATCCCTCCATCATGGTGGTGTTCTCCGACATCCAGATGCCGGTGATGGACGGTTTCGCGCTTCTGGAGCGCATCCGGCAGTCGGAGGACTCGCGCATTCGCGGCTTGCCGGTGATCATGATCTCCGGGAACGAGGACGACGCCACCAAGGCGCGCGCGCGCGCGGCCGGAGCGAACGACTTCATCACCAAGACCACCGACGGCACGGAGATCCTTTCGCGCATCGACAATCTGCTGCACCTGGTCGAGGCGAAGCAGCAACTGGTCGTCAACAAGGAGGCGGTCGACCAGACCGCCACCCGCGATCCGGTCACGGGCGCTTTCACCTCGCACTACCTCGTCACCGAAGGCGGCAAGCATTTCTCCCACGCGAGGCGGCACGGCGGGCTGCTTTCGGTGCTGGTCTTCCGGATGGACTCCTACGAGGAAATCACCGGGAAAGTCGGGAAGACCGTGGCCGACCAGCTGCTGGCGAGAGTCGCCAAGCTGGTGATGGGCACGCTGCGCGCGGACGATTCGATGGGGCGCACCGCCGAGTCGACATTTACGGTGATCTTTCCCGGGAGTTCCTCCCAGCAGGCCCTTACTTTTGCGCGCCGCATGCACGAACAACTGGAGAAAGCGCAAGTCACCTACCGCGACCAGGTGCTCAAGGTCCCCACGAGCATAGGCCTTGCGGCGCTCGACGTGGACACCGTTGCCTCGATCGAGGAACTCATGAAGATGGCGCAGCAGCGCCTGCACGATGCAGCCGCCCGCAAGGCCCAGCGCGCGGCCACCCCGGACGAACCGAGCCCGCTGAAGCCCGTGACCTTGCCGAGCGACATCGACCGGGCGGTGCAGGTGCTCGAACACGCCGATGCGCAGCAGCTGGGCGACGCGTCCAGCGAAGTGCTGCGGCGGATGCTGCCTTTCCTTCTGGCGGTGTGCCGGCGCCTCAACGTCGAGCTTCCGCTGGACAAGATCACCCAGGCGCTCAGGAACCACAAGAAGTAGCGCCGCAGCAAGGCGTGCCCGATGACGACTTACCGCGAATTCCATCGGCGCTCCATCGAGGACAAAGAGGGTTTCTGGGCGGAGCAGGCGAGGCTCGTTCACTGGCACCGGCCGCACGCTCAAGTGCTCGACTACAGCCGGCCGCCCTTCGCCCGCTGGTTCGTGGGCGGGGAAACAAATCTCTGCCACAACGCGGTCGACCGGCATCTCGAAGCGCGCGGCGATCAGAAGGCGCTGGTCTATGTCTCCACGGAGACCGGCGAGGAACGGAGCTTCAGCTACCGCGAATTGCATGCCGAGGTGCAGCGCGCGGCGGCCATCATGCGGTCGCTCGGAGTCGGCAAAGGCGACCGGGTCATCGTCTACATGCCGATGATCCCCGAGGCGGCTTTCGTCATTCTCGCCTGCGCGAGGATAGGCGCGATCCATTCGGTGGTGTTCGGCGGTTTCGCCGCGGCGAGCCTCGCGGCGCGCATCGACGACGCGCGGCCCAAACTCATGGTCACCGCCGACGGCGGCAGCCGCATGGGGAAGGTGGTCACCTACAAGGCACTGGTGGACGAGTCCCTGAAGCTCGCCAGGCATCCGCCGGAAAAGGTCCTCATCTTGCGGCGCGGGCTGGACGAGGCGATGCAATCGGTACCCGGCCGGGATCTCGACTACGCCGGGCTGCGCGCCGAGCACATGGACGCAAAGGTGCCGGTCACCTGGCTCGAATCGAACGAGCCGTCCTACATCCTGTATACCTCGGGTACCACAGGAAAGCCGAAAGGCGTGCAGCGCGATGTCGGCGGCCACGCGGTCGCGCTTGCGGCGTCCATGAAGCACATCTACTGCGGCAACACGGGGGAGACGATGTTCACCACCTCGGACATCGGCTGGGTGGTGGGACATTCCTACATCATCTACGGCCCGCTGATCGCGGGCATGACGACTATCATGTACGAGGGCGTGCCGATCCGGCCCGATGCCGGGAT
>DATHHS010000325.1:0-10861 GCA_035317085.1 Burkholderiales bacterium | reverse complement strand
GTCAAAACGGTGGGCGCCAATTCATTCACCTATTTGACGGGCAGTTCCGGCACCGTGGCAGCCACCGCCGGCGTCTATCGCAAGTGCGGCACCGGCACCTGGACGCGCCCCAACAACGGCACGACCATTACGGTCACGATCACCAGCGGTGACGGACTGCAAACCAACGACCAGCTGATCATCGACTCCGACAACAACAACCAGGACAAGACCAGCGCGGTCGCAGTCACCGTTTCGGGCAACACTTTCACGTACACCGGCTCCAACAACGGGACCCTGCTCGGCAGCCTTGTCTGGGTTCGTACCGGTCTGTACAACGTGCTGACCGCGGCTCCCTCCCCCGTTTCGCCGACCGCCTACACGATCACCCCGATCGAATACTGTTCGGACGTCAACCTCACCACCTGCGTCGAGGTGATTCCGCCCGCCGCCCCGCCCGCCGGGTTCAATCCGGCCTATGTGCGTTTCTGCAAGACGCAGGTCGACGCGATCGCGCCGGGCGCGATCAGCGGCAGCAGCGGCTCCCCTGCGACGGCGCGCTGCCAGGCCAAGTACACGAACACGAGCGGCCTGCCCTTATACCAGTTTGCCCGCTACGGCCGGTTCAACCGGGAATCGATCATCAGCGCAGCGCTCACCCCGAATTTCGGCAACCGGCCGGCCCGGACCGACTGCGCGGCCGTGCCGGTCTGCAGCTACGCGGAGGAGATGGAGAACTTCTCGCGCTGGTACACCTACTACCGCACGCGCATGCAAATGATGAAGACCGCCGCCGGGCGAGCGTTCCAGACTTTCGTCTCCAATCCGAGTGCCACACCGCCCCGGCCCGATACGCTGCGCGTCGGCTTTATCACCATCAATTCGCCGACAAGCAATTACCTGAGAATCACCAACTTCAACGCGACCCAGGCGGCGAGCTGGTACAACGTCCTCTACAACACCAATCCCGGCGGCGGCACGCCGCTCCGCGAGGCCTTGTCGCGCGCCGGCTGGATCTTTGCCGGCAAGATGAATACCGGTCTCACCTCGGGGATTCCGGCGGCCGATGACCCGATGCAGGCCTCCTGCCAGCGGAATTTCTCGATACTCACGACCGATGGTTTCTGGAACGGAAACGCAGGGCAGACCCTGTCGGGCGCCACGATAGGCAACCTGGACAGCACACTTTCTGCCGCAGGCACCGACCGGCTGGTGAGCCGCGAGGGCGGGGTCTACGACGGGGGCTCTTCCCTGGGGGCCACGGGCACGCTCGCCGACGTGGCGCAGTACTACTTTCAGACCGACCTGCGTGGCGCGGGCGCAGGCCCCTTGACCAGCCCCAGCACCACACCGGCCGGCGGCGATGTTTCGACCAACGACGTGCCTGCCCAAGCGGGCAACAAGGACTTCCTCACGACCCAGCACATGGTGACCTTCACCCTGGGCCTCGCCGACGGGCTGATGCGCTATGACCCCAACTACGAAACCGCGAGCTCAGGCGATTTCTTCAATATCGCAGGGGCGACCTCGAACGCCTGCTTCTGGGCGCCGGGCCTCGTGTGCAACTGGCCCGTGCCGGCGGCCGACAACCCGTCGGCGCTGGACGACCTGTGGCACGCGGCGGTCAACGGACGCGGCACCTTCTATCAGGCGCTCAACGCGAACGCGCTCGCCCAGAGCCTGTCCAACACGCTCGGCAACCTGAACGCGCAGACCGCGGCGGCAGCGGCGTCGGCGACATCCAGCCCGAACATCACCCAGACCGATAACCAGATCTTCAGCACCACCTACCAGACCAACACTTGGTCGGGCAAAGTATTCGCGCAGACCATCGATCCGGTAACCGGCAACGTCAATCCGGCGATTCAGTGGCAGGCGGATGACCGGATTCTCTCGCAAACCGGACCGAGCAGTGACACGCGCAGGATTCTTATGCTGAACCCCTTAACGAACGGCCTCATGGATTTCACCTGGGCGAACATCCAGGCGAATACGGTCGCCGGTACCGAGAAAAATTTCTTCCAGAACAAATGCTCTTCTCCCGCGCCGAACGCCGCCATGACCCAGTGCGGCTCGCTCACGACGGTGACCAAAGCCATTGCCGACAGCGGCGCCAACATGGTCGGATTCCTGCGCGGCCAGAGCGCCAACGAGTCCGGACCCGGATGTCTCATCTGCGCGTACCGCGACCGCCAGGAACTGGATCCGGTCACCAACGCCGTCACCCAGACCGTGTTCGGAGACACCATCAATGCGAAGCCGGCCTTCGTGAGAGGGGCGATTTTCGACTATGCCGACGCGGTCACTCCGACTTACGCGTCGTTCCAGACGAGCATGGCCAGCCGCGCGCCGCGCCTGTACGTTGGCGCCAACGACGGCTATCTGCACAGTTTCAACGCCAACACCGGAGATGAAGTCTGGGCGTACGCGCCGCGCTTCCTGCTGCCTGGGCTCTACCAGCTCGCCGACACGGCGTATTCGGCCAACCACCGCTTTTATGTGGACGGCTCGCCCGAGACCGGAGACGTGTTCGACGTCAGCGCGGGCGCATGGAAGACCATACTCGTCGGCGGCGCGGGTGCCGGCGGACGCGGCTTCTATGCGCTCAATGTCACCAGCGAGACTAATCCCTTGCTGTTGTGGGAATTCTGCGCCGATTCCACGCTGTGCACCCGCAACGACCCCGACCTGGGCTTGAGCTACGGCAATCCGGTGATCGGCAAGCGCGCATCCGACGGCAAATGGGTGGTGGTACTCTCCTCGGGACTCAACAACAACGTCAACTCCGGCACTGGCGGAGGATTTTTCTTCGTGCTGGACGCGATCACCGGTTCGGTGCTGAACAAGATTCCCACGCAGTTGTCCGGCGCCAATGTGGGCACGCTCGGCACGCCGTCGGGCCTCATGAAAATTGCCGGCTACTACGACAACGCTCTCGAGGACGCGACTTTCACCTACGTGTACGGCGGCGACCAGCTCGGCAATATCTGGCGCATGGACATGACCGTGAGCCCGCCGACCGTGCTGCACATCGCCGCCCTCAAGGACGCAGCGGCACGCGCGCAGCCGATCACCACCCGGATGGCGCTGACCCACATCGGCGCAAACCGCGTCCTCTACCAGGGAACCGGTCGGTACCTGGGCGCGAGCGATCTTTCCGACCCCGGCGCGGCCAGCGGCATCGCCTTTCAGCAGTCCATCTACGCGATCAAGGACAAGGTCATCAACGCGGCCACGGACTACGGCAACATTCGCACCGGCGGGAATCTTGTGGTCCAGACCCTCACCAATGCGTCGAGCACGACCCGTACCACCTCGACCTTGCCAGTGGATTGGAACACCAAGGACGGCTGGATGATCGACCTCAATCCGGGGAACACCTCACCGGGTGAGCGCATCAATGTGGATCCCGAGTTGATCATCGGCACTCTGGTGATCGCCTCCAACATACCCACGACGAGCGCCGCCTGCACGGTCGGAGGGAACAGCTTTCTCTACCAGTTCGACTTCAAGACCGGGCAGTATGTCCTGACCTCGCTGAACAACGTGGCCGGGCAACTGCTGGGCGGGCTCACGGTGGGGATGGCGATCGTCCAACTGCCGTCGGGAACCATCAAGGATATCGTCACCACGGCCGATACCAGGAAGGTGTCGCCACCAGTGAATATCGGCGCCGCGACGGCGTACATCAAGCGCTTCTCCTACCGCGAGCGCTAAAGCCTGCCGCGAGGGGCCTACGGCGAGGGCTGCCGCGGGGCCCGCGCGCTTCAGGTGCGGTCGGCGCCTGAGCGCGGCGCTGCGCGCACCGCCAGTTCGCGCGGCAGGGTGAACACCACGCTTTCGTTCACGCCCTCAAGCTGGCGCACGCTGCCGGCGCCGAGCGCCTTCAGCCGGGCGATCAGTTCATTCACCAGCACTTCCGGAGCGGAAGCGCCGGCCGTCACGCCGACGCGGCGCTTTCCCGCAACCCACTCGGCCTTCAACTGGTCGGCGCGGTCCACCATATAGGCCTCGATGCCGCGGCCTTGCGCGACCTCACGCAGCCGGTTCGAATTCGAACTGCTCGGCGAACCGACCACGATGACGACATCGCATTGCGGCGCGAGGAACTTCACCGCGTCCTGCCGGTTCTGCGTCGCATAGCAGATGTCGTCCTTCTTCGGTCCGGTAATCGCGGGGAACCGCGCCTTGAGCGCCCTTACGATCGCCGCGGCGTCATCCACCGACAACGTTGTCTGCGTCACGTAGGAGAGTTTCGCCGGATCGCGAATCTGCAGGTGCGCGACGTCCGCCGCGGTTTCCACGAGATACATGCCCTCGGCGGCCTGACCCATCGTGCCCTCGACTTCGGGATGCCCACGGTGGCCGATCATCACGATTTCGCGGCCCGCCCCGCGCATCTTCGCCACTTCGACGTGCACCTTGGTGACGAGCGGGCAGGTCGCATCGAATACGCGCAAACCGCGCGCGTCGGCTTCGCTGCGCACGGCTTTCGAGACGCCGTGGGCGCTGAAGATCACGGTGCTCCCCGAAGGGACCTCGGCCAGCGTCTCGACGAACACCGCACCCTTGCTCTTCAAGTCCTCGACGACGTATTTGTTGTGCACGACTTCGTGGCGTACGTAGATCGGCGCGCCGTGGAGGGCGAGCGAACGCTCGACGATGGCGATCGCGCGCTCGACGCCGGCGCAAAAACCGCGGGGATTGGCGAGAAGGACTTCCATAGCGCCCTATTCTAGAGCTTCTGCTGCGAATCTAGAGCTTTCGTTCGGCTGAGTGCGAGCGCAATCCGTCGAGAATCAGCAAACCCGCTCCGACGGTGATCGCCGAGTCCGCGATATTGAACGCCCAGAAATGCCAGCCGAAGGCGTGAAAATCCAGGAAGTCCACCACGTGGCCGAGCGTGACCCGGTCCCAGACGTTGCCGAGCGCTCCGCCGAGCACGAGGGCGAGCCCCGCGCAAAAAAGCCGCTCGCTTGAATGCCTCGCCAGCAAAGTGACGATCACCCCGACGGCAAGGACCGCGATCCCGGTGAACAAGCCGCGCTGCCAGCCGGAGGCATCGGAGAGAAAGCTGAAAGCCGCGCCGCGGTTGTACGCGAGCACCAGATTGAAGAATGGGGCGATCTCGCGCACCTCGCCGAGGCGGAGGGCCGCACCGATCGCATATTTGCTCGCCTGGTCCGCGGCTGCAATCACGAGTGCGATCGCGAGCCAGGGCGCGATGCGTTTCAGGTTCGCCGGCGTCATGCGAAACGCCTCGGTTCTCCGGAACCGTAGAGATTCTGCACGCAGCGCCCGCAGATCTCGGGGTGTTCGGGATCGGCGTCGGCGTCGGCGCGGTAGTGCCAGCAGCGTTCGCACTTCCTGTGCTTGCTCGGGAAGACTCGAATCGCTTCACCGGATTCGCCGTCACCCGGGATCACCGTTGCGCGTGAGGTGATGAGCACGAAGCGCAAATCGTCCCCCAGGGTCTGCAGCAGTTTCAGCTTCTCGCCGCCTGCGGCGATCTCGACCTCGGCCTGTAGCGACGACCCGATCTCGCCGGCGGCGCGGTGATTCTCGATAAGCTTCTGCACCTCCGAACGGATCTCGCGCAGAGCCCGCCACTTCGCCAGCAGTGCCTCCGCGCCGGGTATTTCCGGCAGGCGACAGTACGTGTGCGCGAAAATCGTCTCGTCGCCCGGTTGGAAAATCCTCCACGCTTCCTCGGCCGTGAAGCTCAGGATCGGCGCCATCAGCCTCAGAAGGCTCTGAGTGATATGGTGCAGAGCGTTCTGCGCCGAGCGGCGCGCGGGCGAATCCTTGCGGCACGTATACAGACGATCCTTGAGGACGTCCAGGTAGAATGCTCCGAGCCCCTCAGAGCAGAAATTCTGGAGTTTTGCGGCGGCCGGGTGAAATTCATAGCGCTCGTAGTCTTCGACTACGCTCTTCTGCAGCTCATTCGTCAGCGCGACCGCGTACCGGTCGATCTCCACCCAATCCTCCACCGGCATCGCGTGCCGCTTCGGATCGAAGTCCGAGGTGTTGGCGAGGAGGAACCTGAGCGTGTTGCGGATGCGGCGGTAGGATTCCACCACCCGCTTCAGGATCTCGTCGGAAATGAACAGCTCCCCGGAGTAGTCGGTGCTCGCCACCCACAGGCGCAGGATTTCCGCGCCGAGCGTCTCGGAGATTTTCTGCGGGGCGATCACGTTGCCGAGCGACTTGGACATCTTGCGGCCCTGGCCGTCGACCACGAATCCGTGGGTCAGGAGCGCATCGTAGGGCGCGCGGCCGTTCAGCATGCAGGAGACCAGAAGCGAGCTGTGGAACCAGCCGCGGTGCTGGTCCGAGCCTTCCAGATAGAGGTCCGCCGGGAATTTCAAATCCTTCGCGTGCGAGCCGCGCAGCACCGTCTCGTGCGTGGAACCGGAGTCGAACCAGACGTCGAGCGTGTCCTTGATCTTCTCGAATTGCTCGGCCTCGGGGCCGAGCAATTCCTTCGCCTCGACGCGCTGCCAGGCCTCGATGCCGCCCCGCTCGACCTTCTTCGCCACGGCTTCGAGCAGATCGAGCGTGCGCGGGTGCAGCGCGCCGGTCTCCTTGTGGATGAAAAAAGGCATGGGCACGCCCCATTGGCGTTGGCGCGACAGCGTCCAGTCGGGACGGTTTGCAATCATCCCGTGCAGCCGCGCCTTGCCCCAGTCGGGGTAGAAGCGCGTCGCTTCGATCGCGCGCAACGCGGTCGCGCGCAGGAATTCGGGAGGCTTTTTGCCGTTGAAGCCCGGCACTTCTTCCATGCCGGCGAACCACTGGGTGGTGGCACGGTAGATGATCGGCGTCTTGTGCCTCCAGCAGTGCATATAGCTGTGCTGGTGTTTCTCCGAGTGAAAAAGCGCGCCCGCCTCGCGGATTTTCTCGACGATCTCCGGATTCGCCTTCCAGATGTTCATGCCCCCGAAAAACGGCAGCGTCGCGGCGTATTTCCCGTCGCCCAGCACAGGGGTGAGAATCTCGTCGTCCTTCATGCCATGGCGCCGACAGGAAATAAAGTCCTCGACGCCGTAAGCGGGCGCGCTATGGACGATGCCCGTGCCCTGCTCGAGCGTCACGTATTCGCCGAGATAGACCGGCGAAAGACGATCGTAGAAGGGATGCTTGAACTTGATGAGCTCGAGATTCTTTCCAGTACAGTTGTGGTCGAGAGCGTTTGCCGAATCTTTTCGTGTCAAACCGAAGCGCGACAAACAGGCTTCCTTGAGATCATTGGCGAGAATCAAGGCGCCCTTTTCGGTTTCCACGAGCGAATACAGAATCTCGGGGTGGACATTCAATGCCTGATTGGCCGGGATCGTCCAGGGCGTCGTAGTCCAGATGACCGCGTAGACCGGCCCCTTGGGTAATTCGTCGAGAGCAAATGCCCGGGCCACCTTCCCGCGTTGGTCGTCCGGGAGCGGAAATCCGACGTCGATCGCAAAATCGGTGCGATCCATGTACTCGACCTCCGCCTCCGCGAGCGCCGATCCGCAGTCGAAGCACCAGTTGACCGGCTTCAGGCCCCGGTAGACGTAGCCTTTCGCGAGCAGCTTTCCCAGCGTGCGGATCTCGTCCGCCTCGTTCTTGAATGCCATGGTCGTGTAGGCATGGTTCCAGTCGCCGAGGACGCCCAGGCGCTGGAAGTCCTTTTTCTGCCGCTCGATCTGCTCGCCGGCGTACGCGCGCGCGAGGCTCTGGGTCTTCTCGACCGGAATGTTCTTGCCATAGGTCTTCTCGATCTGAACTTCGATCGGCATGCCGTGACAATCCCAGCCCGGCACGTACACCGCGTCGAATCCGGCAAGGTTGCGCGATTTGACGATGATGTCCTTCAGAATCTTGTTGACCGCGGTGCCGATATGGATGTCGCCGTTGGCGTAGGGCGGACCGTCGTGGAGCACCCACTTCGGCCGGCCGTGGCTCTTCTCGCGGATTTTTTCGTAAATCCCGTTCTCCTGCCATTCCCGAACCCATTGCGGCTCGCGCTTGGCCAGATCCCCACGCATCGGGAAAGGCGTATCGGGCAGGTTGAGCGTGCTCTTGTAGTCGTTCTTCTTCTCAGGCATTGCGGCTTTCCAGGAGAAAACTTTTCGCGGCCTCGCAGTCGCGGACGATCTGGGCCTTCAAGGTTTCGAGATCGGAGTATTTCTCCTCGTCGCGGATCTTGTGCAGAAACTCGACGCGCAAATGCGCGTCATAGAGATCGCCGGAAAAATCGAACAGATGCACCTCGAGCACCGCGCGACCGCTGGCCGTGATCGTGGGCCGGACCCCCAGGCTCGCTACCGCCGCGCGCGCGGTCTCGCCGATCCCGTGAACCCTGACCGCGTAGATACCGGTGAGCGGCGGGCGGTTGTGCTTGAGTTGCACGTTGGCCGTGGCGAAACCGAGTTCGCGCCCGAGCTTTCTTCCGTGGACGACGCGCCCGCTGATGCTGTAGCGCCGGCCGAGAAGAGCTTCGGCCGAGGCGAGATCCCCGGCGGCGAGTGCGGCGCGGACCGCCGAACTCGACACCCGCGTGCCCGCCTGCGTTACCGCCGGCAGGGTCTCCACTTCGTACCCGTACCGACGACCGAGATTTTTCAGGAGCGGAACATCGCCGGCACGCTTCGCCCCGAAACGAAAGTCTTCGCCGATCAGGATCCAGCGTGCCTTCAAGCGTTTTGCCAGGACCTGCTCCACGAAAGTTTCGGGCTCCAGCGCGGCGAACGGTTTGGCGAAGCGCTGGATATGAATCCGCCCGACCTGATGCGCGGCGAGCAATTCGAGTTTTTCGCGCAGCGAACTCAGCCGGGTCGGAGCCGGCCGCTGTACTGATTCCCCCGCCTGTTGCCGCATCCGCTCGAAAAACTCCAGTGGATGAGGTTCGAAAGTCAGCACGCAACTGACGAGGGTGCGCTTGCTCGCCTCGCTGACCAGGCGCTGGAGCATCGCCCGGTGTCCGCAGTGAATGCCGTCGAAATTACCGACCGTCAGCGCGACCGGGGGCAGCGCCGCGTCGGAAGCACCATGGGTAAGCAGCATGAAACTCTGAAGTAAACGCAATGTCCTGAATTATAGCGGCTTCCCCCGCCGATCTTCCTCGCGGCGGAAATCTTTTCCGATCTGGACATGAAGCGCGACGTTCTGAGAAAAATCGAAGCAAAGCTGGACGGCCGTCCTTCCGCGGACGTAAAGCGGCGCGCACCGCGCGTCCGCCTTTGCGCCTAGTTCATGCGCGCAGCGGCCTGCTTGAGTTCGACGATTTTTCCGTGGATATCCGCGGCATCCGGCGCCTGCGGTTGCCGCCGCAGGTAGTTCTGCAGATCAGAGAGCGCCGGCCGGAAGCACTCCAGCTGCTGGTAGACGAGTCCGCGGTCGCGCAGTTCTTCGGCGGATTCCGGTATCACCAGCAGCATCCGGTGCATTACGGCGAGCGTCTGTTCCAGCTTTCCTGCCTGCATGTAGATGTTTTTCAGATTGCGCAGCACCCGGGCGACGATCTGCCGCGGGGTCGCAGGCTCGAGATACGGGTCGAGCTGCACCTGCTCCGCTTTCTCGGAAGGCAGAACCTGCGCAAGGCGCTGGCGCAGATCCGATTCCGACTGGGCCTCGCCGCCGGTGAACGGGTCGAGCACGAGCTGGCCGCGCTTCACCGCGAGCTTGACGAGGAAATGCCCGGGGAAGGATATGCCCTTCAGGTTGAGCCCGAGGCGCTTTCCGATTTCCAGATAGAGGATCGACAGCGTGATCGGAATCCCGACGCGGCGCTCCATGACCTCGTTCAGGTAGTTGTTGCGCGGATCGTAGTAGTCGTCGATGTTTCCCGAGAAGCGCATTTCGTTGAACAGGTAATAGTTCAGCGCGCGCACCTTCTGCTCCGCGAAAGCGTCGCTGGCGATGCGCTTCTTGATCGCGAAGGCGATCTCGTCCAGCCGGGCGAGGTAGGCCGGGATATCGACCTGCGGATAAATGTCCTGGGCGAGCATCAGGCTCGCTTCGGCAAGATTGAACTGCTCCCGCGAAACAAATTCGGCGAACCGCTCGAGCTGGGCGTTCACGCGGCGCGTCTCGAGAAGTCGCCCAGCCGGAAGCCCAGCAGCCACAGGCTCGCGAAGTACGCGGCCCCGCCGAGGAGGACCAGTCCCGTGACCGCGGTCGCCTTCGTCATCCCGGACGCGCCGAACCACCACAGGGCCGGGCCCATCGCAAGCCACAACACGACCGCCATGGCCGCCAGGGCCGCGACGACCTTGAGGGCAAAGAGTCCCCAGCCCGGCTGCGGACGATAGATCCCGTGCTCACGCAGCTTTCGGTAGAGCAGGCCTGCGTTCAGGCAGGCCCCCACGCCGATCGCCAGCGCGAGCCCGGTGTGCGGGCCAACGCCCGTGACTTGCTCCAGTCCCCCCGGCTTCAGGGAACCTACGAACACGGCGTTCATGAGCTGAGTCGCGATCAAGGTCACAATGGCGATTCGAACCGGCGTGGCAATATTCTGCCGCGCATAAAAGCCGGGCGCCAGCACTTTGACGAGAATGAGTCCCAGCAATCCCGCGCTGTAAGCCATGAGCGCCTGGCGCGTCATCCACACGTCGTGCTCGCCGAATTGCCCGTAGTGAAACAAGGTCGTCACCAGCGGCACCGAAAGCAGGGCGAGCGCCACGGCAGCCGGCGCCGCGAAGATGAAAGTCAAACGCAGGCCCCAGTCGAGCAGCTTCGAATATTCGCCCTCGTCCGAGGCGGAGTGATACTTCGACAAGCTCGGCAGCAGAACTGTCCCGAGCGCCACCCCCAGAAGGGCAGTCGGGAACTCCATCAACCGGTCCGCGTAGTAGAGCCAGGAGACGCTGCCGTTGTCGAGGAACGATGCGAATATGGTGTT
>DATHHS010000324.1:0-6218 GCA_035317085.1 Burkholderiales bacterium | reverse complement strand
CCGGGTACCGGCGTGATGCGCGAAGCGACTCCCAGCAAGCCTTGAAAATCCACGTCGCCGGCGAGTTTTCCATCCGCAAGCCGGTTGATGCCGACATCGACGACGATGGCGCCGGCCTTTACCATCCCGGCCGTGACGAGTCTGGGTTTACCCGCAGCGACCACGAGAATGTCCGCTTGCTTGGTCATCGCGCCAAGATCGGGGGTTCTGGAATTGCAGATGGTGACCGTGGCGCCTTTTTGCAAGAGCAGTAAGGCCATCGGTTTGCCGACGATGTTGCTGCGGCCGACTACGACGGCATGTCGGCCCTCCACCCTGATTCCCTCGTACTCGAACAGCTTCATCACTCCAAGCGGAGTGCAGGGCACGAAGCGCGGACTGCCGATGGTAAGCAGGCCCACGTTGGTGGGATGAAAGCCGTCAACATCCTTTGCCGGGGCCAGGGTTTCGTGCACCCGTTCTGCCGAAAATCCCGGCGGCAACGGGAGTTGCACCAGGATGCCGTGGATGCGGGTGTCGTTGTTGAGGATCCGTATGCGCGCGAGCAGCGCCGACTCATCCGCGTCGGCCGGCAATTCGATATGCTCCGAATAGAGCCCCGTTTCTTCGCAGGCCTTGATCTTTTTCCGTACATAGACTCTCGAGGCCGGATGATTCCCGATCTGTACTGCTGCGAGGCCGGGGCGCACACCTCTGGCAGCAAGGGCTGCGACACGCCGGATCAGCCCTACGCGTAACTCGCGCGCGATGGCGTTGCCGTCAATGGTGCGGGTCTGCACGTGGAGAAATCAGCGAGGCGAGCACGGAAGGCGCGCATTCTAGCATCCAGGCTTTTTCCGCCCGATCCCAAATCCACCGGCCCGCTGTTGTACGGCCCGGTTTTCGTATAATGCGAAATACTATTCCATGCCATGGAACAAGGTGCAATTGATCCTGCAGGACTTGCAGGGTAAGCTTCAAGCGGTTCTCCGTAAATCCCCGACACTCCTGCCCACCCGCGCACCGAGAGGAAAACGTCATGTCCGCGCTGCCCGAGTTCTCCGCCGCCAACGACCCGGACAGCCTTGAGACGCAGGAATGGCTGGACGCGCTGGATGCGGTGCTGGATCGCGAAGGTCCGCAGCGCGCCCACTACCTGCTCGAGAAGCTGGTCGACAAGGCGCGCCGCTCAGGCGCTTACATTCCTTTTTCGCTCAACACGGCGTACCTGAATACCATTCCCCCGCACCTGGAGGAACGCTCGCCCGGGGATCATGCGCTCGAGGAACGCATCCGTTCTTTTTGCCGCTGGAACGCGATGGTCATGGTGGTGAAGGCGAACAAGTCCGACGACGAGCTCGGCGGACACATCGCGAGTTTCGCTTCGGTCGGGACGCTGTTCGGCATCGGCTTCAACCATTTCTGGCACGCACCGCACGAAGGACACGGGGGAGACCTCGTTTACTTCCAGGGACATTCTTCGCCCGGCATCTATGCGCGTGCCTTTCTCGAGGGCCGGTTCAACGAAGAGCAGCTGCTCAACTTCCGCCGCGAGGTCGACGGCAAGGGAATTTCTTCTTACCCACACCCGTGGCTAATGCCCGATTTCTGGCAGTTCCCGACTGTCTCTATGGGCCTGGGGCCGATCCAGGGCATCTACATGGCGCGGTTTCTGAAATACCTTCACGCACGAGGCCTCGCCAATACCGAAAACCGCAAAGTATGGGTGTTCTGCGGCGACGGTGAGATGGACGAGCCCGAATCGCTCGGCGCGATCGGCCTGGCAGTGCGCGAGAAGCTCGACAACCTCGTTTTCGTCGTCAACTGCAACCTGCAGCGACTCGACGGGCCGGTGCGCGGCAACGGCAAGATCATCCAGGAGCTCGAAGCCGATTTTCGCGGCGCCGGCTGGAACGTCATCAAGCTGATCTGGGGCTCGTACTGGGACCCGCTGTTTGCGCGCGACAAGGAAGGACGGTTGCTGCGCGTAATGGAAGAGACGGTCGACGGCGAATACCAGAACTACAAGGCGAATGACGGCGCCTTCGTGCGCAAGAATTTCTTCGGCAAGGATCCGAAGCTTCTGGAGATGGTCTCGCGCATGACAGACGAGGACATCTGGCGCCTGAACCGCGGCGGCCATGACCCGCACAAGATCTACGCTGCTTACGCGGCGGCGGTGAAGCACAAAGACCAGCCCACCGTGATCCTCGCCAAGACCATCAAGGGCTATGGTCTGGGCAAGCAGGGCCAGGCGAAAAACCCCACTCACCAGTTGAAGAAGATGGACCTTGCGACGATCCGCGAGATGCGCGATCGCTTCAACGTGCCGATTCCCGATGACAAGCTCGAGGAACTCCCTTTCTATAAACCTAAAGACGACGATCCGGTGATGGTGTACCTGCAGGAGCGCAGAAAAGCGCTCGGCGGCTACCTGCCGCAACGCCGGCGCAAGGCCGAAAGCGCGCCTACGGTGCCGCCGCTCTCGGCGTTCGAGGCGGTGTTGAAAGGCTCCGAGGGACGCGAGATCTCCACCACCATGGCGTTCGTGCGCATTCTCACGGCGCTGGTGCGCGACAAGAACATCGGCAAGCACGTCGTACCTATTGTCCCGGACGAGGCGCGCACCTTCGGCATGGAAGGCATGTTCCGGCAGCTCGGCATCTATTCCTCGGAAGGGCAGAAGTACGAACCCGTGGACCGCGATCAGGTGATGTACTACCGCGAGGACAAAGGCGGACAGGTCCTCGAGGAAGGCATCAACGAGGCGGGAGCCTTCTCTTCGTGGATCGCAGCGGCGACCTCCTACAGCACCACTAACGTCGTCACCGTACCGTTCTACATTTTTTATTCGATGTTCGGCATGCAAAGGGTCGGCGATCTTGCCTGGGCGGCGGGCGACCAGCGCGCGCGCGGTTTTCTGCTCGGCGGCACGGCCGGGCGCACCACGCTGAACGGTGAAGGACTGCAGCACGAGGACGGCCACAGCCACGTGCTGTCCTCGGCGATTCCCAACTGCGTTTCCTACGATCCGACGTTCGGCTACGAGCTTGCCGTCATCATCCAGGATGGCCTGCGCCGCATGGTGACGGACCAGGAGGACGTGTTCTACTACATCACCGTGATGAACGAGAACTACGAGCATCCGGCGATTCCGGCGGGCGCCGAGGAGGGCATTCTCAAGGGCATGTACTTGTGGCGGGAGTCGAAATCTAAATTCAAGAGCCGCGTGCAGCTCATGGGCTCGGGCACGATCCTGCGCGAAGTCATCGCCGCGGGCGAACTGCTCGAAGCGGACTGGAAGGTCGCGGCCGACATCTGGAGCGCGACCAGCTTCACCGAACTGCGCCGCGAAGGGCTCGCCGTGGAACGCCGGAACCTGCTGCACCCGGAGGGCAAGCCGCGCACGCCGTACGTGACCGAGTGTCTGGAAAAGCGCGCCGGCCCGGTGGTGGCTGCGACCGACTATATGAAAACGTTCGCCGACCAGATCCGGCCGTTCATACCCAAAGAGCGCACCTATCGCGTGCTCGGGACCGACGGTTTCGGCCGCTCGGATTCGCGCGCGAAGCTGCGCCACTTCTTCGAGGTGAACCGCTACTTCGTTGCGATCGCGGCGCTCAAGGCGCTCGCCGATCTCGGCGAAGTGAAGCCCAAGGTGGTGGCCGATGCGATCAAAAAATACGGTATCAATCCCGAAAAATCCGATCCGGTGACCGCTTAACCCGCTGGGAGCGGGCGCCCGGCTCCCGATCCGAAACGAAAACAAGCATGGGAACCCTAAAAGAGATCGTCGTTCCTGACATCGGTGACTTCAAGGATGTTGATGTCATCGAGGTATTGGTGAAGCCGGGCGACACCATCCAGCCCGAGCAGTCACTGATCACGGTCGAGTCGGACAAGGCGACGATGGAGATTCCCTCGTCTGCGGCAGGCATGGTGAAGGAACTCCGCGTCAAGGTCGGCGACAAGGTGTCCACCGGCAGCTTGCTCCTGATGCTCGATGCGGCGGAGGGCACGCCTGCGCCGGCGGCGAAGCCCGCCGCGGCGCCGGCACCGGTTGCTACTCCGGCTCCTGCTTCCGCCTCGGTCCGCGCAGCGCCGCCGCCTGCGGTGCCGCTCGCCAGCAAGCCCGACCCGGTCCCGTACGAGCCTGCACCCGCTCCAGGTTTCACGCCGCACGCAAGCCCTTCGGTGCGCAAGTTCGCGCGCGAGCTGGGTGTCGAACTCGCCAAAGTGAAGGGCTCCGGCCCGAAGGCCCGAGTCACGCAGGAGGACGTGCAAGGATTCGTCAAGGGGGTGATGAAGGGCGCGCAGGCAGCGCCGGCACCCGCCGCACGAGGCGCCTTCGGCTTCGACCTGCCCGAGTGGCCGCAGGTGGATTTCGCGAAATTCGGCCCGGTCGAAACGAAACCCCTGTCGCGTATCAGGAAACTCTCGGGCGGGTTCCTGCACCGCAACTGGGTCTCCATCCCGCACGTCACCCAGCACGACGAGGCTGACATCACCGAGCTCGAGGCTTTCCGCAAGGAGAACGCGCAGGTGGCGGAAAAAGAAGGTTTTAAGCTCACCATGCTCGCCTTCCTGGTCAAGGCTTCGGTCAATGCGCTGCGGCAGTTTCCGGACTTCAACGCTTCGCTCGACAAAACCGGCGAGAACCTGATCGTCAAGAAGTACTACCACATCGGCGTTGCGGTGGACACGCCGGATGGACTGGTGGTGCCGGTGATCCGCGACGCCGACCGCAAGGGCGTCTTCGACCTTGCCCGGGAGCTGGCGGAAATCTCCAAACTTGCGCGGGAGAAGAAGCTCAAGCCCGACGGCATGCGCGGCGGCACCTTTAGTATTTCCAGCCTCGGCGGCATCGGCGGAACGGCGTTCACGCCGATCATCAATGCCCCCGAAGTCGCGATCCTAGGCGTGGCGAAGTCGCAGATGCGTCCTGTGTATAGGGATGGCGTCTTCGTTCCGCGGCTGATGCTGCCGCTGTCGCTCGCCTACGACCACCGCGTCATCGACGGCGCCGCGGGGGCACGCTTCACGACTTATCTGGCCTCGGTTCTTTCCGACTTCCGCCGCGCCCTTTTGTGAGGACGGCGTGACGCAGATGATCGAAGTCAAGGTGCCGGACATCGGCGATTTCAAGGATGTCGAAATCATCGAAGTCCTGGTGAAGCCCGGCGACCGGGTGGAAAAAGAAGCCTCCCTCATCACGCTGGAATCCGACAAGGCGACGATAGAAATTCCGTCGCCGCAAGCGGGAGTTGTGAAAGAACTGCGCGTCAAGCTTGGAGACAAGGTTTCGCAAGGTTCGCCGATCCTTGTGCTCGAAGAAAGCGCAGGCGCTGCCCCGTCCGCCAAACCGGCTCCCGCTCCGGCAGCTGCGACCACATCCATACCAACGATCGCAGCGACATCCACACCCGCACCAGAACCCACGCCCGCGCCAGCAAAAACCGCCGCGCCGGTACCCGCGGCAGCGGCGTTCAAGAGCGCGGCCGACGTGACTTGCGATGTGCTGGTGTTGGGCTCCGGCCCCGGCGGTTATTCGGCCGCCTTTCGCGCCGCCGACCTCGGTCTCGCCACGGTACTCATCGAGCGCCACCCCGCGCTGGGCGGCGTGTGTCTGAACGTCGGCTGCATTCCCTCCAAATCGCTCCTGCACACCGCGGCCATCATGGACGCGGCGCGCGCCCTGGCGGCGCACGGCGTCACCTTCGCCGAGCCCGCTATCGACATGGACAAGCTGCGCGATTTCAAGAATAAAATCATCGGCAAGTTGAGCAGCGGCATCGCCGGCATGGCGAAAATGCGCAAGGTGACGGTGCTCACCGGCGTGGGCAGCTTCGTCGGCCCCAACCACATGGCGGTGGAGGCCAAGGAGGGACGCAAGATCGTCGCCTTCAAGAACGCCATCATTGCTGCCGGCTCGCAGTCGGCCAAGCTTCGCCTAAACGGAAATGAGCTGCCGGAAGACCCGCGTATCGTCGATTCTACCGGCGCGCTGGAGTTGCGCTCCAACCCCAAACGCCTGCTGGTGATCGGCGGCGGCATCATCGGCCTGGAAATGGGAACGGTGTACTCGACGCTGGGCGCACGGCTTGATGTAGTCGAGATGCTGGACAGCCTGATGGCCGGGGCCGACCGCGACCTGGTCAAGGTATGGCAGGCGTTCAACGCGCGCCGTTTCGACAACGTGATGCTCAAGACCAAGACAGTGAAAGTCGAAGCATTGAAGG
>DATHHS010000323.1:0-10397 GCA_035317085.1 Burkholderiales bacterium | reverse complement strand
CGCGCAGCAGCGCGGCCACCCCTCCCCGGCAAGGTGGCCGCGCTGCTGCGCGAATCGAGGTTGTTTGTCCTGGTCGCGGCGGCTCTCTATCTGTCCCTCGTCCTCACCACTTTCAGCCGGACCGACCCCGGCTGGTCTCACAGCGTTGCGACCGGAGAGATCCGCAATCTCGGCGGGAGGGTGGGCGCCTGGATCGCGGACGTGCTGCTCTACCTCTTCGGCATGTCAGCCTGGTGGTGGGTCGTGCTCCTCGCGCTTGCCGCGACGTGGACCCTGCGGCGCCTCGATGGCGGCTCGGCTGCCGACCGCAGGTCACTTCTCATCGCACTTGTCGGTTTTGGCATGCTCCTTCTTGCATCGAGCGGAGTTGAAGCCCTGCGCTTCCATTCCCTAAGGGTCACGCTTCCCCTCACACCCGGAGGCCTGGTGGGCGATGTCGTGTCCAGAGTGCTCCAATCGGGGTTCGGCTTCACGGGCGCCACCCTCATCCTGCTTACGCTTTGCGCGATGACCCTGTCTCTGTTCGCCGGGGTTTCCTGGCTTGCCGTCATGGAAAAGGTGGGAGCGGCGCTCGAGCACACCTACTTCTGGTCTCTCGAGAAATGGCGGAACTGGCAGGATCGCAAAGTCGGAGCGATCGCCGCGGAAAGGCGCGAGGCGACAGTCGGGGAAAAGCGCGAGCTCCTGATCGACGAACACCCGCCCATCCGCATAGAGCCGGCTGTGGTCGAGATTCCGAAATCCTCCAGAGTCCAGAAGGAAAGGCAGGAGCCGCTTTTCCGCGAACTGCCCGACACGCCGCTGCCCCCGATCAAGCTTCTCGAGGAAGCCGCAAGCGACGTCGAAGTCCTGTCGGCCGACACGCTCGAGTACACATCCCGGCTGATCGAAAAGAAACTCGGCGATTTCGGAGTTCAGGTCAAAGTGCTCGCCGCCTACCCGGGGCCGGTGATCACGCGTTACGAGGTCGAGCCGGCCGTGGGTGTGAAGGGAAGCCAGATCGTCAACCTGGTGAAGGATCTCGCGCGCGCTCTGTCGGTCTACAGCATCCGTGTGGTCGAAACTATCCCGGGCAAGTCCTGCATGGGCCTGGAGATCCCCAATCCGCATCGCCAGATCGTGCGCCTCTCCGAGATCGTCGGCTCGCGGGCCTACCACGAGCTGCACGCGCCGCTCACGCTCGCGCTCGGCAAGGACATCGCCGGCAACCCGGTGGTGGCCGATCTCGCCAAGATGCCGCACCTGCTCGTCGCGGGGACCACCGGCTCGGGCAAATCGGTTGCTCTCAACGCGATGATCCTTTCGATCCTTTACAAGGCCGAGCCGCGCGAAGTGAGGCTCATCCTGGTCGATCCCAAGATGCTGGAACTCTCCGCGTACCAGGATATCCCGCATCTGCTCACGCCGGTGGTCACCGATATGCGGCAGGCCGCGAACGCTCTTGCCTGGTGCATGGGCGAGGTCGAACGCCGCTACCGGCTCATGACCTGGGTCGGAGTGCGAAATCTGTCCGGCTACAACCACAAGATCGCCGATGGCGAAAAATCGGGCAATCCGCTGAAAGATCCGGACACGCTGGACTCGGCTGCTCCCCAGCCACTGGAGAAGCTACCCTGCATCGTCGTCATCATCGATGAGCTTGCCGATTTGATGATGGTGTCGGGCAAAAAGGTGGAGGAACTGATAGCACGTCTGGCGCAGAAAGCACGCGCCGCGGGGGTGCATCTGATTCTCGCAACACAGCGTCCCTCCGTGGACGTCATTACCGGCCTGATCAAGGCCAACATTCCGACGCGCATCGCCTTCCAGGTTTCGAGCAAGGTGGATTCGCGTACCATCCTCGACCAGCAGGGTGCGGAGTCGCTGATCGGGCAAGGCGACATGCTCTACCTGCCGCCGGGGAGCGGAATGTCCCAGCGCGTGCACGGCGCTTATGTCGCCGACCAGGAAGTGCACAGGGTCGTCGACTATCTCAAGTCGCTCGGTCGCCCCGAATACGTGAGCGGCCTGCTCGAATCGCAGGAGGTCGATGGCGGCGGCGAAGCAGGTCCTGGCGAGCAGGGAGGAGAAGCCGATCCGCTTTACGATCAGGCCGTGGAGATGGTGCTGCGCACCCGGCGCGCATCGATTTCGCTCGTGCAGCGCCATTTGCGGATCGGCTACAACCGCGCGGCGCGTCTCATCGAGCAGATGGAGCTGGCGGGGCTCGTATCTTCCATGCAATCGAACGGCAATCGCGAGGTGCTCGTACCCGCGAAGGCCGAATAGTCGCTCGAATGGATTTTCATTTCCGTCTGATAGCGGCGCTGCTCGGGGCGATCCTTTCGCTCATGCCGGCGGCAGCCTCGGCAGGGAGCCTCGAGCGCTTCTCGGAATTTGTCCGCGAGACGCTTACTGCAAGAGGCGAATTCGAGCAGAAAATCTTCGACCGCGACCGCAAGCTGGTGCAAGAATCGCGCGGAACACTCGCTTTTTTTCGTCCAGGCAGATTCCGCTGGAGCTACGTGAAGCCGTACGCGCAACTCATCGTGGGGGACGGCTCCCGGATCTGGATCTACGACGAGGACCTGAAACAGGTCACCGTGAAAAGACTCGACCTGGCGCTTGGCTCTACGCCGGCTGCACTGCTGGCAGGAAACAACGACGCAATGCGGGCGTTCAAGCTTTCCGATCAGGGTGCGAAAGACGGCCTCGAATGGCTCGAAGCCTTGCCCCGGGACAAGGAGGGGAGCTTCGAGCGGATACGCATGGGCTTCGGTCCCTCCGGCCTGGAAGTCATGGAACTGGTCGACAGTTTCAGCCAAACGACGGTACTCAAATTCAATTCGCTTCAGAGGAACCCCAAGCTCGACCCGGGGCTATTCCGTTTCACCCCGCCCGAGGGCGCCGACGTGATCGGCGACTTCAAGTAGCTCCTTTTCGTCCGGCCCGAGAATGACCGACTTGTTTCCCGCCGCCGCGCCGGTACCACCGCTGGCCGAGGCGCTGCGGCCCAAGTCGCTGGACGAATTCGTGGGGCAGGAACATCTGGTCGGGCCCGGAAAGCCCTTGCGCCTTGCCTTCGAGTCGGGGAAGCCGCATTCGATGATCCTGTGGGGGCCGCCGGGGGTCGGCAAGACCACGCTTGCCCGATTGATGGCTCACGCGTTCGACGCGCAATTCATCGCGCTGTCCGCCGTGCTCGCGGGCGTCAAGGACATCAAGGAAGCGGTGCAGCGCGCGCAGGAGGTCCTGGCGACGTCCGGCAAGCGCACCATCCTGTTCGTGGACGAAGTGCACCGTTTCAACAAGGCGCAGCAGGACGCCTTCCTGCCTTTCGTCGAGCAGGGTTTGCTGACGTTTGTCGGCGCCACGACGGAAAACCCTTCGTTCGAAGTCATAGGTGCGCTCCTGTCGCGCGCCTCGGTTTATGTCCTCACCAGCCTTTCCGAATCGGAGCTCGGCGAGCTGTTCGACCGTACCGTGCAACACGCATTTGCGGGGCTTTCGTTCGACGCGAAGGCGCGCGAACGCGTAGTCGGCCTGGCGGACGGCGACGCACGACGCCTGCTCAACCTGCTCGAGATTCTCCAGACCGCTGCGTCAAGCGCCGGCATCGGCAATATCAACGGCGAATTCGTCCAGAACGCGGTGGCGCGCAACTTGCGCCGCTTCGACAAGGGTGGCGACGCGTTCTACGACCAGATCTCGGCGTTGCACAAATCGGTGCGCGGCTCCGATCCCGACGCGTCGCTGTACTGGCTGGTGCGCATGTTGGACGGCGGCGCCGACCCGCTCTACATGGGCCGGCGCATGGTGAGAATGGCGGTCGAGGACATCGGCCTCGCCGATCCGCGTGCGCTGCGCGTGGCGCTCGATGCTTGCGAGACTTACGAACGTCTCGGCAGCCCGGAAGGCGAGCTTGCCTTCGCCGAAGCCGTGATCTATCTCGCCTGCGCGGCAAAATCGAACGCGGTGTACGCCGCGTATAATCGGGCGCGCGGTTTCGTGGCGGAAGACGATTCGCGCCCGGTGCCGGCGCATTTACGTAATGCGCCGACGAAGCTCATGAAGGAGCTCGGTTTCGGTCGAGACTACCGCTACGCGCACGACGAGCCGAATGCCTATGCCGCCGGCGAAAATTATTTTCCGGAGGGCATGCCGGCGGTGAAATGGTACGAACCGACCGATCGCGGGCTCGAAGCTAAGATTGCCGAAAAGCTTGCGTACTTGCGCGGCCTCAACCCTGCGGCGAAGAATAAAAAATAGAGAGATGCATGCTCGACCCTCAACTCCTGCGTAGTGACATCGAGACCGTGGCGAAGCGCCTCGCGGCGCGGCCGTTCGTTCTCGACGTCGCTACCTTTCAAGCGATCGAGCAGGAGCGCAAGACGGTGCAGACGCGCGCGCAAGAATTGCAGGCGGCACGTAACCAGTTTGCCAAGCGCATCGGCGAAGCCAAAGCGAAAGGCGAGAACACCGCCGGATTGATGGCCGAGTCTACCCGGGCCAACAGCGAGCTCGCCGACCTTGAAAAACGGCTTGAAGCGATCCAGCAAAGGCTGCGGGATTTTCTGCTCGACCTGCCGAACGTCCCTCACGATTCGGTGCCGGTCGGCAGGTCTTCCGAAGACAACTCCGAACTGCGCCGCGTCGGTGCGCCACGACAGTTTGGATTTGCGCCAAAGGATCATGTCGATATCGGCGCCGGGCTGAAGCAACTCGATTTCGACGTGGCAAGCAAAATTGCCGGTGCCCGCTTCGCGGTGATGAAGGGGCCGCTGGCGCGCCTGCATCGCGCAATCGCCCAGTTCATGCTCGACGTGCACACCCAGGAGCACGGTTACACCGAGGTCTACGTCCCCTATCTCGTCAACGCCGACAGCATGCGCGGCACGGGCCAACTGCCGAAGTTCGAGCAGGACCTGTTTGCCGTCCCGCGCAGCGAAGGGGAGAAGTTCTACCTGATTCCCACGGCGGAAGTGCCGGTGACCAATATTGTGCGCGACGAGATCGTGCTGCCGGAAGCATTGCCGCTGAAATTCGCTTGTCACTCCCCTTGCTTCCGCAGCGAGGCGGGTTCGTACGGCAAGGACACGCGCGGCATGATCCGCCAGCACCAGTTCGACAAGGTCGAACTGGTGCAAGTCGTGCATCCGCAGAAATCCTACGAGGCGCTGGAAAGTCTCACCGCTCACGCCGAGGAGATTCTCAAGCGGCTGGAACTGCCGTACCGCACGATGATGCTGTGCACGGGCGACATGGGTTTTTCCGCCGCAAAGACCTACGACATCGAAGCCTGGCTGCCAGGCCAGAACGCCTATCGGGAGATCTCCTCGTGCAGCAACTTCGAGGCGTTCCAGGCGCGGCGCATGCAGGCGCGCTTTCGCAACGAGAAAGGTAAGCCTGAGTTGGTGCACACGCTTAACGGATCAGCGCTCGCCGTCGGCAGGACATTGATCGCGATCATGGAGAACTATCAACGGGCCGACGGCGGGGTGGACATCCCTGCGGTGCTGCAGCCCTACATGACCGGGCTCAAGGCCATCGAAGCCTCCCACTGAAAGTGAGCGCTGGTAAAATGCGCGCTCCGGAGAGGTGGCGGAGCGGTTGAACGTACCGGTCTCGAAAACCGGAATACGCGCAAGCGTATCGTGGGTTCGAATCCCACCCTCTCCGCCAGCTGAGCAGTTCTGGTACCCCAAGACGGCAGCGCGTGGCGGCCCCTTTTCGCCCCCACCCAGGGCCGGGCTCACGATCTGTTGGGTTTTCCACCCCTTTGCCGAAACCACGACACAAATCGACGACCACCCGAAGCCTGCGGTAGGTTCGACCCGTGTCCTTTTAGTCCGTTTGGACCCCCCTGAAGTGCCTTGACCCCGCATTTTGGGTAAATATTGGCCCAGTAGGCTTCGCGAATAGCGCTAATTAAGGTGGGACCTCGTGTCCGGAACAGGAATTCCACCTCCGAATCTTCCGTGCCAAAGAGTCTCAACATGAAAACGAAGATGGCACGGACTGTGCACTAGTACCTAGTACCCAAACGCCGGGTGTTCTTGCGAACTCACAGTAAGTACGTGAGCGATCGGCTTGAATTAGAAAGTTTTTTTTGGATTAGGTTGACGTCGCCAGGTGTCGGACGAGTGGTGGTGACGCAGTTGCAGCACGCCGGAGCAGGCGCGCGAACGAATGTAACGTGTGATTTATTACCATTGCGGAACGAAACATATTGCGCAAAGAAATTGAATTGCCTAGCATCGGGGCAAAAGAAGACCGCCCCGAATTGCTGAATGGGGCGGCAAGAAGTCGAGCATCAGAGCGGGTTGCCGTATCGCTGGGCGTAAGGTTGGGAGGGAACTGGTGAGTATTCGTATTTTTGGGCATTACGTATCGTTGCCGCTCTTGCTGCTCATGTTCATAGAAGCGGTGCTTCACATGGGCGCAGTCTACCTTGCCGCGACGGTCCGCTTCGTCGACATTCACTTCCAACTCCAATACATCACGGGCGAGTCCTTGTGGCTATTCCCGCGCGCGTTGTTGTACGCGCTCGTCATGCTGGGCGTTACGACGGCGTTTGGTCTGTACGGGTCGGAATTGCACAAGAAAGATCGGGAGTATCAGGTGCGCTTCCTCGCGAGCTTTCCTACCGGCGCGGTGGCCATGGCGATCGTCTTCTACGCGATACCGGAAAGCACTTTGGGTCGAGGCATCATGGCCTTGAGCCTGCTGTTTTCTCTTCTGTTCTCCGTACTCGCGCGAGCGATGTTCTTTCGCGTTGTCGGTCACGAGGCGCTGAAGCGCCGAGTCCTCGTAGTCGGGAGCGGATCCCGGGCGGCCGAGGTCGACGCCTTGTTGAGCCGACTCGGCCCGAGCGCAGGATTTAATCTCGTCGGTTTCGTGCAGTGCGGGGATGGGGAACCACACCCGGACAAGTCCAAAGTGCTCGGCGACTGCAAAGCACTGCGCGCTCTTGTTGGACAGCACCGCGTCGACGAGATCGTGGTGGGGGTGAGAGACAGGCGCAATGGACATTTGTCGATGTCGGAGCTTCTCGAGTGCAAACTCGATGGGATCAGCATCGTGGATTTGCCGACGTTCTTCGAACGGGAGAGCGGCCACGTTCAGTTGAAGTCGCTGAACCCGAGCTGGATGATCTACTCCATGGGATTTTGCAGGGGCGGGTGCCAGCAGATCATGAAGCGGGCATTCGACATCTGGGTGGGCGGGGCGGTGCTCATCGCCACGCTCCCGGTGATGCTGTTTGCGACGCTGGCCATCTGGCTGGAGACCGGCCGGCCGATTCTCTATCGCCAGAAACGGGTAGGCGAATGTGGAGAGGTGTTTGAGATCCTCAAGTTTCGCAGCATGCGTGTCGATGCCGAGAAAGACGGGATCGCGCGGTGGGCCAAGAAGAACGACGATCGCATTACGCGCGTGGGGAAGCTCATCAGGCTGACGCGCATCGACGAGCTACCGCAGCTCTTCAACGTCCTGCGCGGCGATATGAGCTTCGTCGGCCCGCGTCCCGAACGTCCGCCGTTCGTGAACGAGCTCAGCAGAAAGGTGCCTTTCTATGCGAGCAGGCACTCGGTCAAGCCGGGTATTACGGGCTGGGCGCAGATTCGCTATCCCTACGGAGCGTCGGTGGACGATGCCGTGCAGAAGCTCCAATTCGATCTTTATTACGTAAAGAACCACTCCCTCTTCTTGGATTTGGTTATTCTCTTGCAGACCGCGCAGGTTGTCTTGTTTGGCCACGACGGCGCGCGTTAGGTGCAGGATTTCACAGCGTCGAGCCTTCGTAGCCGTTCCTGGAAGCTCCTTCGAGCACGAAGTCAGAAGCGAACCCATTGGAACGGCAGGAATGGATGTTCCCATGAATGCCGGTTTCACTCCGTTGAGTCAAGGACACCGAAGGTCTCGGCGTGAGACGCCGAGGGGGGATCGCGAGAGCCGCGGTCGTGTGCGCGGATGCGCGAAAGGCGCCTCGCCTAGTGCGCCACGTGCAGAGGCTGCATGGGCGATTCCTCCCAATGAGTGACATGATTGTTCCTGAAGTGAACGCGGGACAGTCCGTAGTCCCAAACGGTATCGGTTTCGGTTACCGGCGTTCCCTGGATCGCCAGGACTGCGTCTTTGGTGGACCCCACGTCGAAAATCCCCTCCTGCATCGGAACCGGTTGGTCACGGGCGATTCGCAGGGGATTGTCGGGGTGTTGGTTCCACGAAATCACTCTCCCACGCGCAAAACGGATCTGCGATTTGCCGTAGTACCAGGTTTCGCCCTGAGTGGAGGACGGAATACCCTGCACGGCGTAGACGTCGCCGACGGTCGAGCCGATCCAGATCCAACCGGACTCGCGACGGGGACTATCCGGGGGTCCTTGCGTCGCCGTGTCCGGGCGGTTGAGGTTTTCGCTGGCTTGGCGGTCGCCCGGCGCCATCGACCGCATGTAGCGATCGGCAAAATACAACGCGGGGAGAATGGCGAAAATTGCAAGCGCAATACGGCGCCGGTGCCCCGGCCTGCTCTTCGAAGGCTCGCTGAGCGGCGCGCCCATGGCGTCCGTTGCTGCACGATCGCTGGAATCGGTGCGATCGGGCACAGGGTCGGCTTGACGCCCCGGTCCTTGCGTCCCTATTTCTGTCGACGGCTTCCTCGCCGGAAGCACGCCATGTTGGCGCCTGTAGTTCCCCAGCGTTTGGTAGGCGATCGTGATCTGTTTGCTGCGTTCCTCGGCGATTTCCTTGCCGGTGGCGTCATCCGAAAAGCGATCCGGATGCCATTGGCCGATAAGGCGCTGATAGCATCTGCGCAGCGTTTCCCAATCGGTGTCGGGGTCGACTCCGAGAGTAGCGTAGAATTCCGAATAGTCGTCCATGACGGCGGTCGATGCGTGCGGGCAGACGAGGGGCAGTACACGTAGAAGAGCGGAATTCTTGCACATTTTCTGCGCCAAAGCCCGACGAATGGCCGGGAAATCGAATTTTTTCGCGATAGAGTGTTAGGGCGCGAAAGCGGCGGATCAAACAGGCGCGATGCAACTGTGTCTGTCACTAAGAGGATTCCTGAGCGAGGAAGCAATTGTGTCAACAATCGTATCGCGAGGTGTTAGATGAATAGATTGGAGTGGCTCGCTATTGCTTTGGTGGCCCTGCTCGTGGTCGGTTGCGAGAGCCTCCCGGCGCCCTCCGATGCAGCGGATCGGGCGTCGGCAAATGTGGAGGAGTACCGCATCGGCGCTGACGATAAGGTGCAGGTGACCGTATGGCGCAACCCGGAGTTGTCCGTGGCCGCACCGGTGCGGCCGGATGGAAAGATTTCGGTGCCGCTCATCGGCGATGTCGAGGCAGGCGGCCGCACGCCAAACGAGGTTGCCGAAAGCATCAAGAAACAACTCGCCGTCTATATTCGCGATCCTAATGTGGCCGTGATCATCACGGAACTGAAATCGCACGAGTTTCTCTCTCGTGTGCGCGTGACTGGCGCAGTGCGCACACCGAAGTCCATACCGTACCGCCAGGGCATGACGGTACTTGACGTAATACTCGAAGCCGGAGGGGCGAACGACTTCGCGTCGGCCAATCGCACCAAGCTGTATCGCAAGACCAAGGACAAGACCGAAGTGTTCGAGATCGAGCTTGGCAACATACTCAACAAGGGCCGGCTTGAGACAAATCTTTATTTGCGGCCCGGGGATGTGATCACGGTTCCCGAACGGCTGTTTTAGCCAGCCCCGGGCACAGGAATCGCCATAGGAGTGTAGAAGATGTATTTGTTACCCGAACAGATCCCAAAAGCGCTTATGACCGAGTCGTTCCATTCGCGCCGCCTGGTTGTGGCGATATTCGTCATTGTGAACGCGGTGGCGATCACGGCAGGATTGCTGTGGACCAAGGTTTATACGGCATCGACCAGCATCCTCGTGGATGAAAGGAACATCATCCAGCCCCTCATGCAGGGGGCTGCCGTGGCGACCGACGCCATGGACCGCAGTAAGAATGCGCGCGAGGTGATCTACGGACGCAAAGTCATGGACGTCGTCCTCGAATACGGCGGGTGGTTGAAAGCAAAGCCGAGTGTGGAGGAGCGCGAGCTCCTGATCGAGGAAATCAAGAAACGGACGTTCATCAGCACGGTCGGGAAGAATATTCTCAGGATCGAGTACCGCGACGACGATCCGGAGCGGGCATTTCGCGTGACCGAGAAGTTCGCCGAGCTGTTCATGCAGGAAAGCATCGCCGCGAAAGCCGCCGAAAGCAGCGCAGCGTTCGAATTCATCGAAAAGCAGACGCAGGACTATCAGGACAAGCTGACCCGCACCGAAGGGGAGTTGAAGGAGCTGCGCTCGTCGAACCTGGACGCGCGTCCCGGCGCGGAGGGTGAAGTGACTACAAGGCTGAACGATCTCAATAAG
>DATHHS010000322.1:0-2178 GCA_035317085.1 Burkholderiales bacterium | reverse complement strand
CACCGACACCCCCGGAGCGCGCGACGCCGCGGTCGGTCGGTTCATGGCCAGGTATTCTGCCGCCTGCTATCCAGCGGAACACATTGCCCTGTTGAAATCCGGCCTGTCGGATATCGACGCGCAAATGCAGCTCCTGCAGGGCAAGGGATTCCGGCAGGCCAATGCCGCGGCAAAAATCTCGCTGTTGACACAAATAGACCGGCAGGCCAAAGAGCAGGCACGCCTGGCGGAGGCCAAGACCGGCGATAACTCACCACATTATTTCACGTTGATGAAGCAACTGACCCTGTTCGGTTTTTTCACGTCCGAACCCGGGGCGACCCGCGTTGCACGCTATCGTCCCATCCCCGGCCGGTACAAGGGCTGCATCCCCTACGTCAAAGGCGAGACTTTCTGGTCCTGGTAGGCCGCCGCTAATGGAACAGGAAGGCCCCGGTCAGCGGTTGCAACTCACCGTCGGCGGCCGCCCAACTGACGCCCAGCGTCGCTCCACCGTCTGCCTGGAAATATCCCAACTTGAACCGGTGCAGCCCGCGGCGCAGCGGAATGTGCCCGGTGACAATCCGGCTGGCATGGTTGCCATCGTTGTCGACGACGACTTCATCGTCGATCAGCAGCACCGAGCCGTCGTCCGACTCCACCGCGAACCGGTAGTAGCCATCGGCGGGAACGCTCAGCAAACCGTCGAAGCCGATTCCGTAGTGGGAGGATCGCTTGAACTGTTGCAGATCGAGCGAATCGGTCACGCCTCTTGACACGGAGGCGTACTGCCCAACGCCGCGTGCGCTGGTGAGATTCCCATCGACCACCGAGTACGCAAGCCCAGACTTCCGGGGAGGATCGCCGATCGCCTCCAGCATCGAGCGCCGCAGGAATTTGGCGCCATAGACCACGCTGTGCCGGTCACCGGGCGCGACGACGATGAGCTTCAAGTCCACTGCCTGATTGGCTTGCAGCATTATCTGCAGCGGCTCTTGATAGCGCGGCGAAGCCTCGCTCGGCTCGCTGCCATCGAGCGTGTAGTGGAGGACGCTCGCCGGTGCGACACTGTGGAGGTCGACGCTCGCGTGATCGTCCGTGGTGGTGTAGAAATCCTTCAGTCCGTCGGGCTCTGGAATCCGGTAGCGGACTTGCTGACGGTCCAAGCGATCGAGTTGATACGGCAGGCGATGCCGAAATCCCTCGTAGTCCCCGCCCGCCGCCGGCGACCAGACCGCTTCGGCAAACGCCAGCAATCGCGGGAACAGCATGTACTCGAGATAGTCAGGGGTACTGATGTATTCGGTCCACACATTGGCTTGCGCGCCGAGGACGTATTGCCGCCTATCGTCCGGCAATTGCTCCGGAATCGGGTCGTAGCCGTAGACCTTGGCGAGCGGGACGAAGCCGCCGATATTCGCCGGCTCGCGGCTGGGATCGCCCTGGTTGTAGTCGAAGTAGCAGTAGTCAGTCGGTGCCATGATGACTTGGTGCCCTTGCCGCGCCGACTCGATACCCCCGCTCTCGCCGCGCCATGACATCACGACGGCATCCGCGGCGAGGCCGCCTTCCATGATCTCGTCCCAGCCGATCATCCGCTTGCCCATGCTCGTCAGGAATTTGCCGACGCGTTTCACGAAGTAGCTCTGCAGCTGATCCTCGTCCTGCAGACCCTTCTGCTGCATGAGGGCCTGCGCCTCAGGGCTATTTCTCCAACCCTTCTTGTCCACCTCGTCGCCGCCAATATGAATGTAGGGACCCGGAAACAGCGCGGCGACCTCGCGGAGCACGTTGCGCACGAAGCTGAACGTCTGCTCCGTCGGGCACAGGACCTGGGCGTCGCCCTGCGCACAGGCCAGGCTTGGGTAGGCCGCCACCGCGGCGCCTGAGTGGCCGGGCATCTCAATCTCGGGAATCACGGTAATGAAGCGCGCCTGCGCATAGGCCACGACTTCCCGGACCTGCTGTTGGGTGTAGTACTCGGCGCCGGCTGAATCGGTCAGGCGCGGATACTGATTGATCTGGATCCGCCAGCCTTCGTTGTCGGTGAGATGCCAGTGAAACCGGTTGATCTTGTATTGAGCGGCGAGGTCGAGCAGCTTCTTGAGGTAGCTGACCGGAAAGTAGTGCCGGCCGACATCCAGCAACAGGCCGCGATACCCGAACCGCGGATAGTCGGTGATATTGAGAGTGGGCAAT
>DATHHS010000321.1:0-11424 GCA_035317085.1 Burkholderiales bacterium | reverse complement strand
ATCCGCTATGAGGTCGACGTCGTGGCGGGACAGAAAACCGGATTCTATTTGGACCAGCGCGACAACCGCGCTCGCGTGGGGCTCCTTGCCGACGGCCGGGAGATGCTCAATGGTTTCAGCTATACGGGCGGATTCACGCTTTCAGCGCTTGCCGGAGGCGCACGCTCGGTGCTCTCGATCGACAGCTCCGGGCCGGCGCTCGATCTGGCGAAGCGCAACCTCGCCCTCAACAAAGTCGAGGCAGCGCGTGCCGAGTGGCTCGAAGCCGATGTGTTCGGCGCCTTGCGCAAGCTGCAGCGGGAAGGCAGGCAATTCGACTTTGTCGTGCTCGACCCGCCGAAGTTCGCCCCCACACCGAAAGACGCCGAACGCGCTGCGCGCGGTTACAAGGACATCAACCTGAACGCCCTGAAGTTGCTGCGGCCCGGAGGCTTGCTTGCGACTTTTTCCTGCTCCGGCGGCGTGTCGCCCGAGCTCTTCCAGAAAATCGTTGCCGGTGCGGCCGCGGACGCCGGCGTTTCGCTGCTGCTTCGGGAGCGCTTTCGGGCTGCGGCGGACCACCCGGTGCGCATCGAATTTCCAGAAGGCGAGTACCTGAAAGGGCTGTTACTTGAACGGTGCTAGAAGCTTGCGGGCGTATGACGCCGTCGCTGCGGTATCCGGTTGCTTTGTAATGCCGGGCGTGCTGTAATGCGCCCTTTTTTCGGCTTGCCGGTGCCTCGTCAGGATCGGCCGGACGCTTCGCTGCAACCTTTGCGAAGCAATAGGCTCAAATAAGCCTGTTCCACGCGGCATGCAGTGCCAGGAGATCGGATTGTCGGCACAAGAAAACATGGTTCCGGTGACCATACTTACCGGCTTCCTCGGAAGCGGCAAGACCACGCTCGTCAACCGGATTCTCAAGGAACAGCATGGCCACCGCATCGCCGTGATCGAGAACGAGTTCGGCGAAGCGGGCGTGGACAACGAAATCCTCCTGAGCGAAGGCGGCGAGCAGATCGTCGAGATGAACAACGGCTGCGTGTGCTGCACCGTGCGCGGCGACCTCATCCGCATCCTCGGGGAGCTGAAGGAGCAGCGCGACTCGGGCAAACTCAGTTTCGAGCGCGTGATCATCGAGACGACGGGCATGGCGGATCCGGGGCCGGTCGCGCAGAGCTTCTTCATCGACGAAAAAATCGGTAACTACTATATCCTGGACAGCGTCATTACCCTGGTGGACGCAAAGCACGCCGCGAAACAGCTCGACGAATTCCACGAGGCCCAGGAACAGGTCGGCTTCGCCGACCGGATTCTCATGTCGAAAACCGACCTCGTCTCCGAAGACGAGCAGGAGACGCTGAGAAAGCGTCTCGCGAGAATGAACCCGCGCGCGCCGATCAAGAAAGTTCATTTTGGAAATACGCCGATCGAGGACATTCTGGATATCCGCGGTTTCAACCTGAACGCGGTGCTCGAGCTCGATCCGGAATTTCTCGATGACAGCGAGCACGAACACGACGAGCACGTCAGCTCCTTCGCGTTCCGCTCGGACAAGCCGTTCGACAGCGGAAAGCTCGAGGAATTCCTGTCGGGAGTCGTACAGATTTACGGGCCGGACATGCTGCGTTATAAAGGAGTGCTCTACACGAAGGGCAATACCCACCGCGTAGTGTTTCAGGGGGTACACATGCTCATGGGTGGCGATCTGGGTCGTCCCTGGGGCAAGGACGAAAAGCGCTCAAGCACGATGGTCTTCATTGGCAAGAATCTGCCGCAGGACCTATTTATGAAGGGGTTGGCACAATGTTTGGTGGAAAAGCAGTAAAGAAACTGGTGGCGAAGGCGACGAAGCCGGCGGAGCAAAAGCCGGTGGAGCAAAAGCTGGCGGAGCAAAAACCGGTGGAGGGAAAGCCGGCCAGGAAGAACGGTTTGAGCGAGGCTGAATTGCTGCGCGCGCCCGCGTCGCAGTACATGAGCGCCGAACAGCTCGCGTTCTTCCGCGAACGCCTGCTCGAGACGCAAAAGGAAATGTTGGAGAAGGCCAACCTCACTTCGGAGCATCTGCGCGAGCACGAAATCGAGGCCGATCCGACCGACCAGGCGACGATCGAAGAGGAGTACGCGCTGGAGCTTCGCGCGCGCGACCGCGAGCGTAAGCTTCTCAAGAAGATCGACGAAGCCCTGCGCCGCATCGAAGACGGCAGCTACGGCTATTGCGAGGAGACGGGCGAGCCGATCGGCGTCCCCCGGCTGATCGCGCGGCCGACGGCCACGCTTACCATCGAGGCGCAGTCGCGCCGCGAGCAGAAGCAGAAGCTTTACGGAGAGTGATTAACGACCGGCGGCGCATCAATCTCGCGCCGCCTGTTTCAAATCCCCGACCGCGGCTTGCGCCGCGGTTTCCCCGCCTGGAGTGCAATTCAGCACCGACTGTTGACGATCGGTCGCGCATCAAGCTCGCGCGACCTGTTTAAACGCTCTTAGACCGGCGCCTGCGCCGGTCTCCACGCCTGGGGTGAATTCCAGCACTGACCAGTGACGACCTGCCGCGCATTCGGGTCGCGCGATCTGTTTCAAATCCCGCCATTGCGCCTGCGCTTGCGGTGCGCTACCCTTTCGCTGGGCCGTGATATGAACCGCACCCTGCGTCATCTTCTGATCGCCGCCGCGCTGGTGTTTACCCAGCAGGCGGCGCAGTTGCACGCCCTGTCGCACCTCAAGCACGATCTGGTCAAGTCCGAGCGCGGCGGCCAGTGCATTCCGCCGGTCAATCATCCCGCCGAGCAGTGCATCGCGTTTCACGCGGTCGACAGCGTATTGGCGGTTCTTGCGCCCGCGATCGACGCGCCACAGGTTGCACTACCCGAGATAGCTTCGTTCTCTCTTCCGCTTCCGTTTGCTCCGCGGATCGAATTCGATCCGCGTGCGCCCCCCGCGCTCTCCTAGTTCGGTCCCCCGTCCGCTTCGCCTCGCGCGAAGCGACCGTGTTCGCGAACGTCCCCCGAGGCGTCGCGATCGCATGACTCTGGAGAGATACATGTACAGAAAAGGAACCATGGCGCTTGCCGTCGCGGCGGCGCTGGGTCTGCCCCACGCCGCGGCGGCGCAGTCGCAAGACGAGTTGAAGTCCTTGCGCGAGCAGGTCAGGCAACTCGATCAGCGCGTGCAAGACGCGGAAACCACCGCGCAGCAGGCGGCGGTCCAGGCTTCCAGCCGCTCGTCCGGGGAAAACGCGATGAACCCGGCCGTTTCGGTGATCCTGAACGGCATCTATTCGAATCTTTCGCAGGATCCGGGCGCGTTCAGGATAAACGGCTTCACGCCGACGCTGGGCGAAGTGGGGCCGGGGGTGCGGGGCTTGAGCCTGGGCGAGTCGGAGATAGCGTTCGCCGCAAATATCGACCATCACTTCCGCGGGACGCTGGTCGCGTCGATCTCGCCCGACAACAGCAGCATCGAGGTGGAGGAGGGTTACATTCAGACGCTTTCCCTGTCGTATGGATTGACGATCAAGGCGGGGCGTTTCTTCTCCGGTGTCGGTTACCAGAACCAGATTCACGCGCACGCCTGGGACTTCACCGATGCACCGCTTGCGAACAAGGTATTCCTCGGCAACCAGCTGAACGAGGACGGCATCCAGTTCAAATGGGTGGCGCCAACCGATCTCTACTTGGACATGGGACTGGAACTCGGGCGCGGGCGCAAGTTTCCCGGCGGTCCCGACGGCGGGCGCGACAAGAACGGGGTTGGTTCGAGCACTTTGTTCGCGCACGTCGGCGGGGACTTGGGAACGAGCATTGCCTGGCAGACCGGAGTTTCGTATTTGAGCACCTCGCCTCAGGACCGGACCTTCGACGATACCGATTCGACGGGTACGATGGTTACCAACAGCTTCAGCGGCAGGAGCCGCCTCTGGGTACTCGACGGCATCCTGAAGTGGGCGCCGAACCAGAATCCGACTGAAACGTACTTCAAGCTGCAGGGGGAGTATTTCCGCCGTCGCGAGAATGGCGATTTGACCTTTAACGCCGTCAATGACCCGACAGCGGTTGCGCTTGCGCAGACCGGTGCGTATGCCTCGGCACAGTCGGGTTGGTATCTGCAGGGCGTCTATCAATTTATCCCGATGTGGCGCATCGGTTATCGGTACGACAGGCTGAATGCGGGCTCCACGAATATCGGTCTCGTCGATTCGGGTGCGATTGCTGCGGCGGATATCCCGGTCCTCGCCGCCTACAACCCGACGCGTCAGACCGTGATGGTCGACTGGAGTCCGAGCGAGTTCAGCCGCGTGCGGCTGCAGTTCGCGAGCGACAAGTCACGCAGCGACGCGACCGACAACCAGGTCTTCCTCCAGTACATCGTGAGTCTGGGCGCGCACGGCGCTCACAAATTCTAAGGTGACGAACATGAAAGCGATTCTGAAATTTGTTGTCGCACTAAGCTCGGCCGCTATTGCGCTGCCGTCCGCGGCGGCGCTCAACGTTTTTGCCTGCGAGCCCGAATGGGGCGCGCTCGCGCAGGAATTGGGCGGGGACAAGGTGTCGGTGTATTTGGCCACCACTGCGCTGCAGGATCCGCACCGCATCGAAGCGCGCCCCAGCCTCATCGCCCGTATCCGCTCCGCCGACCTGTTGATCTGTTCCGGCTCGGAGTTGGAAATCGGCTGGATTCCACTGCTGCTCACGCAAAGCGGGAACAGCAAGATTCAGCTCGGCAGTCCGGGTTACTTCGAGGCGTCGCAGTACGTCGTCAAGCTGGAAATCCCGAAAGTGATCGACCGATCGCTGGGGGACATCCATCCCGGCGGCAATCCGCACGTCCACACCGATCCGCGCAACATCGCCAAGATTGCGCCGGTGCTCATGGAGCGCATGGCGCAGATCGATCCCGCGAATGCCGACAGCTACCGTTCTCGCGGCAAGTCGTTTCTCGAGCGCTGGCAGACGGCGATCGCGCGCTGGGAGCGGCAGGCGGCGCCGCTCAAGGGCGTACCGGTGGTTGTGTACCATAAAGACTTCTCGTATTTCATCAATTGGACGGGAATGCACGAAGCCGCAAGCCTCGAACCGAAACCCGGTATTCCTCCCACGCCCTCGCATCTCGCCGAATTGATAGACCAGATGAAACGCGCCCCCGCGAAAGCGATCATCTATTCGCCTTACAACAGCCCGCAGGCGGCGGAGTTCCTGTCAAGCAGAGCCAACATTCCCGCAGTAATGGTGCCGTTCACCGTCGGTGGAACGGACAAGGCAAAAGACCTGTTCGGCGTGTTCGACGACACGATCACCCGGTTGCTGGGGGCTGTGAAATGAACATAGACGCTGCGAGTCTCAGCATCCTTTGGCCCGCGTTCGTCGCGGGTCTCCTGGTCACCGCCACGCACGTCCCGCTCGGGATGCAGGTGCTCGAGCGGGGCATCGTTTTCATCGACCTCGCGGTGGCGCAGATCGCGGGAGTCGGTGTCATCCTCGCCGACTATCTCGGCTGGGAGCCCACCGGCGCCGCGGTGCAGGTTGCCGCGCTTTCCGCAGCGATTGCTGGTGCCGTGCTCCTGACCTGGACCGAACGACGCTGGCCGGAAGTTCAGGAGGCAGTCATTGGTGTGGTATTTGTCCTCGGCTCAAGTGTGGCGATCTTGCTGCTTGCTGGAAATCCGCACGGTGGCGAGCACCTCAAGGAACTGCTGGTCGGCCAGATATTGTGGGTGAACCCCGCCCGGCTTCCGCTGGTTGCCCTGACAACCGTGGTGATACTCGCACTCTGGTTTGGTCTGGGCGCGCGGCTGGGCAGGATGGGCTTCTATCTGTTGTTCGCGTGCGCAGTAACCATGTCGTTGCAACTGGTCGGGCTGTATCTGGTTTTCATAACGCTGGTGGTGCCGGCCCTTGCAACCTTCTATCAAAGACACCGGCGTTACCCCAAGGCCTACGCAGTCGGGGTGCTCGGTTACGCTGCCGGCCTGCTCGCGTCGCTGTGGCTGGATTTTCCTTCCGGCGCGATGATCGTGTGCGCCATCGCCGCTGCCGGCTTGCTGATGGCAGGCTTGGGCCGCCGGCGTCCTTCTTCCTGAACGGTTCCGCGGCGTTCTTTTTTGTAAGCGTAGGGGAGGTCAATCGCGCCGCAGCCGCATTGCGCGGCATCGCCTAAAGTGATACAAGAAAGCGATCGTTCGCGTTCGCACAGTCCTCCGGGAACCGGATCTTTTTTCGTGATCTTTTCGATATTCGGCAAGAAGAGCGCGCCAACGAAAAAGGCCACTAAGGCGCCTGTTTCGAAACCCAAGTCTCCCCCCGCCACGTCCGCGCCCGGCGGACAACAACCGGAGGAAACCCAGCAAGATGAAAGCGGAGGTTCGCTGGATTTCAGCACCTATGTTCCACCGCCAATACCGGAAGCGCGCGCCGAAGCGCCGCCGGAAGTACCGCAGATTGCGCCAGCCGCTGGGCCACCCGATCCGTTACTGACCGAGCATCCACGCCTTTCGGAGGCGGCGCCGGACACCACGAGCAAGCCGCCAACGGCCGCGAGCGAAACTCCGCGTGATGCGTTGACGAACTTCGCGCCGGCTGAAAGCGTTCCGCCGATCATCGAGGAAACGGCGCTCCTGTTTGCTAACGGGCAAGCCGAACAGGCCTTGTCCACGCTTTCACGCTCGGTGCGCGAGCAAGAGCTCGGAGTCGCGGCCCTTCAAGCGTGGCTGATGCTGTTCGATCTGTATCAGTACCTCGGCAGGAGGGAGGAGTTCGAGGCGCTAGCTCTGGAATTCGTCGTGAAGTTCGAGCGTTCCCCGCCCGTCTGGATCGAGATCGAGGAGCCCCGCGACCCGGCACTAGCCACCGGAGGCATTGGCTATGTCGCGCTGAGCGGCAGGCTGACCGAGGCGAGCGCCCCGGAACTGGAAAAGTTGCGAAACACGGCCGGCCAGACCGTGCGCCTGGAGTGCGGCAAGCTGCTGGGCCTCGACGGGCCGGGTTGCGGGCTTCTTCGCGAGGCTCTTCTGTCCGCCCGCAGTGCCGGGAAGGAGATCATGCTTACCGGAGAGGCTCAGCTCGTCGGATTTTTGGAAGCGGTTTGCCAAGCCGGAAAGATCGAAACCGACGGAGCGGCTTGGGCGCTGTTGCTCGATGTATACCGAATGCTGGATCTCAAGGACAAGTTCGAAGAGACGGCCGTGAACTATGCGATCACTTTCGAGGTTTCGCCGCCTTCCTGGGAGCTGCAGCCGGAAACGAGCTCAAAGCGTCCTGCCGTCGCCAGTTCCCCGAAGGCGGCGGATCAGGCCTTGACCCTCTCGGGAGAACTCACCGGAGCGACCGAAGTGCTCGCCAAGCAGTTGCGGGACTGGGTCGCGGCGAACAAGATGTCGGTCATAGACCTGTCCCGGACGAAGCGTGTCGATCCCGCTACTGCCGGACTCATCATGAACGTTCTGGCGAAACTTCAGGAGACGGGCACGACGACGGAAATTCGCGGCGTGAATGAGCTGATCAGAGTATTGTTTCGTGTTACGGGCATGGAAAAGATCGCCCGCATTATTCCGCGTAAGTGACTTGATCGGCGATTTCCCGGCCCCATCTTCCGCTCAACCCGAATCATGGAACAATTTCACGGAACCACTATCCTTTCGGCGCGCCGCGACGGCAAGGTCGCGCTGGGCGGCGACGGTCAGGTCACGCTCGGCAACGTCGTCGTGAAGTCGAGCGCGCGCAAGGTGCGGCGCCTTTACCAGGAGCGGATACTCGCCGGCTTCGCCGGGGGGACGGCCGATGCGTTCACCCTGTTCGAGCGCTTCGAGGCGAAGCTCGAAAAACACCAGGGGAACCTGCTGCGCTCGGCCGTGGAGCTCGCAAAAGACTGGCGCACCGACCGGGTATTGCGGCGCCTGGAGGCGATGCTCGCCGTCGCCGACCGCGAAACCTCGCTGATCATCACCGGAGTGGGCGATGTCATCGAACCGGAGTTCGGCTTGATCGCGATCGGCTCGGGAGGACCTTATGCGCAGGCAGCCGCGCGTGGGCTGCTCGAAAACACCAAGCTCGACGCGGAAGCCATCGTTCGAAAATCACTTTCGATCGCCGCCGACCTGTGCATCTACACCAACCAGCAGATCATCGTTGAAACCTTGGAATAAGGTGCAGGGGACCGCGGGCGGAGACGTCTCAATCTCCCGGATTTTCCATTCGCCGGCCCCCAGCTTCTAGCCCCCATGTCTTCCATGACACCGCAGGAAATCGTGCACGAGCTGGACAAGCACATCATCGGCCAGACGCGCGCCAAACGCTCCGTAGCCATTGCCCTCAGAAACCGCTGGAGACGGCAGCAGGTGGCCGAGCCCCTGCGCCAGGAGATCACGCCTAAAAACATTCTCATGATCGGGCCGACCGGGGTGGGAAAGACCGAAATCGCCAGGCGGCTTGCGCGGCTGGCGGACGCGCCTTTCATAAAAGTCGAGGCGACAAAATTCACCGAGGTCGGTTATGTGGGGCGCGACGTCGATACCATCGTGCGCGACCTCGTGGAGACGGCGATCAAGGACACACGCGAAGCGGCGACCAAGAAAGTGCGCCGCCGGGCCGAGGATGCGGCTGAGGAGCGGGTTCTCGACGTGCTGCTGCCCCCGGCGCGCGGAACCGGTCCGCTCCCGGTGGTGGAAGCCGAGCCTGCGGGGAAACCTTCAGGGGAAGAAGAATCGGCGACGCGCCAGAAGTTCCGCAAAAAGCTGCGCGAAGGCGAGCTCGACGAAAAGGAGATCGATCTCGAGGTGTCGACGCCACAGGCGCACATGGAAATATTCGCCCCGCCCGGAATGGAGGATCTGACGCAGCAGATCCAGGGTATGTTCCAGAACCTCGGCGGCGGCCGGAAGAAGCTGCGCCGCATGAAAATCCGCGAGGCGATGAGAATGCTGACCGACGAGGAAGCGGCGCGCCTGGTGAACGACGAAGACCTGCGCGCCAAGGCGCTCGCCAATGTCGAGGAAAACGGCATCGTGTTTCTCGACGAGATCGACAAGATCACGAGCCGCAGCGAAACCATCGGGGCGGATGTTTCGCGCCAGGGCGTGCAGCGCGACCTGCTGCCGCTCGTGGAAGGCACCACCGTTTCCACCAAGTACGGAATGGTGAAAACCGACCATATTCTTTTTATTGCGAGCGGCGCCTTCCATTTTTCCAAGCCTTCCGACCTGATTCCAGAGCTTCAGGGGCGTTTTCCCATTCGTGTCGAGCTCGATTCGCTTTCCGTGGAAGATTTCGAAAGAATCCTCACGGCGACCGATGCCTGCCTCACCCGGCAGTATCAGGCGCTGCTTGCTACGGAGGAAGTCGAAATCACATTTCTGCCGGACGGGATTCGGCGCCTTGCGGAAATCGCCTGGTCGGTGAACGAGAAAACCGAGAACATCGGCGCGAGGCGTCTGTACACGGTCATGGAGAGACTGCTAGAGGAAATTTCCTTCGACGCCGGCAAGCGCGGCAAGGAGAGCGTGAGGATCGACGCCGCGTTCGTCGATGCTAAGCTGAAGGAACTCTCGCAGAGCGAAGATATCTCGCGTTATGTACTCTAGGGTTGCCGGCCGTTCCGGTTCCATATGAAAAAATACTGGATG
This sequence comes from Burkholderiales bacterium, assembly GCA_035317085.1. Classification (GTDB taxonomy): domain Bacteria; phylum Pseudomonadota; class Gammaproteobacteria; order Burkholderiales; family SG8-39; genus VBDM01. The sequence continues at coordinate 1,832 of DATHHS010000321.1, read as the reverse complement.
ACGCTGGCCGTCGTGGGCGCGACTTTGTTTTCCATCAATGCCCGCGCTCAGATCAGCGTCGACAAGGCCTGGGTGCGGGGAACAGTTCAAGGCCAGACCTCGACCGGCGCGTTCATGTCGCTGAAGAGCGCGCGGGAGGCAAGCGTCGTGGGCGCGGAGAGTCCGGTTGCGGGCAGCGTTCAGATCCACGAGATGAAGATGGAAGGCGACGTCATGAAAATGCGGCCGGTGCCGAGACTCGCGCTGCCCGCGGGCAAGACCGTGGAGTTCAAGCCGGGTGGCTACCACGTGATGCTGACAGACCTCAAACGTCCGTTGAAGAAGGGCGAGTCCGTTCCTATCAGGCTTCGAGTTCAGGACAAGAACGGCTCAATGAGTGTCGTGGAGATCAAGGCCGAAGTTCGCGAGCTGGGCGCCTCGGGCCCGCACTAGTCACGGCGCGCTCGCAACGCCTCCTCGCTGCTCCGGATCATCCGGGCCGGGGTAATTTTTCAGCGCGTTCCGCAGCAGCTCAAACCGCGTCAAATGGGGACGGTGGCACTCCAGTTCAAGCGCGCTCGGAGTAGAAATCTGGCCGGGCATGGCTGCGAGATCGGAAGAAAGTCGCGGCCAATCTAGCTGCTTCCACGAAGGGTCGCAAGCGCCATTGAAATCTCCGGCACGCCCCCCATATCTTCGGCACGCGGGCTTCTGCCCGGACTGAATCGAAAGGAGAGAATCATGGCAGGCAGTACTCGTTACGACCCATTCGGCGATCTGGTTGACGACATTTTCAGAGGTTTTGTCGTCGGGCCGGTAGGGTTTGAAGCGGCCACCCCGGTGCGCCGCATGAAGGTCGATGTAGCCGAACAGAACGGCGAATACAAGGTGGTCGCCGAGCTGCCCGGAGTCAAGAAGGAAGACATCAAGGTCAACATCGACGGCGATCAAGTGTCGATCACGGCCGAGTCGCGCTCCGAGCGCGACGAAAAGGACGGCGAACGCGTGCTGCACAGCGAGCGCTACTTCGGCAAGGTATCGCGCGCTTTCCGGCTGAGCCAGGAAATTGACGAGAACCGCGCCAGCGCGAAGTATGCGGACGGCGTGCTGCAGCTGACCTTGCCCAAGAAGGCGACGGCTGTCGCGAAGCAGCTTGCAATCCAGTAAAGCGTAAGGCGGCGGCTCGATGCCGCCGCCTTACGTCCGCGGGTTGGAACGGACGCTTCGCGCCGTTCCAACCCGCGGTTGTTCCCGAGAAGGCGGCCTCTCAAGCCGCCCTTTTCCTTTTCCCCCACGCTCGAAGGTACAATCGGCGCTTATCATGCGCATGCCGATGAGCGATTCCTCTCTGACCGCCGTCCACAAGGCCAAAGTGCTGGCCGAAGCGCTGCCCTACATCAAGCGTTTCCACGGTAAGACTATCGTCGTCAAATACGGCGGCAATGCGATGATCGAGGACGGGCTCAAGCGCAGCTTTGCCCATGACGTGGTCCTGCTCAAGCTCGTCGGCATGAATCCTGTCATCGTGCACGGCGGCGGCCCCCAGATCGACGAACAGCTGGCGCGGATGGGCAAGAAAGGCCAATTCGTCCAGGGCATGCGGGTCACAGACGCAGAGACCATGGATGTGGTCGAGATGGTGCTCGGAGGTCAGGTCAACAAGGAAGTGGTGACGCTCATCAACCAGGCGGGCGGCAAGGCAGTTGGCCTCACGGGTCAAGACGGGGCTTTCGTTCGCGCGAAGAAGATGCTGCTCTCGGACAAGAAAAACGGCGGGGAAAAGATCGACATCGGGCAAGTCGGCGAAATCGCATCGATCGATCCGAAGGTGATCTGGGCGCTCGAGGAAGGCG
>DATHHS010000320.1:0-2581 GCA_035317085.1 Burkholderiales bacterium | reverse complement strand
CGCGGAAGCGGTAGATCGACTGCATCGGGTCGCCGACCAGGAACAGCGTGCGGCCGTCGCCCTCCTGCCAGCCGGAAGTCAGCTTGGTGAGCAGCTCGAACTGCGAGAGCGAGGTGTCCTGGAACTCGTCGACCAGGACGTGCGAGATCTTCTGGTCGAGCGAAAGCAGGAGGTCGCTCGGGTCGTCGACCGAGCCAAGCGCCTCGAGCGCGCCGTGCGCGAACTCGGTGAAGTCGGCCTGGCCGCGCTCGCCGAACAGCACCTTGAGCTGCGCCACGGCGGGCTTGAGAAGCGCGAGGATCGCTTCCAGCGCCTCCCACTGCCGGTCGTCGTACTGCGCCGGCGGCATGTTGTAGAGCGCCCGGAGCGCTTCGCGCATTCCCGGGATCTTCTTCAGGTGCTCCGGCGCTGGTGGCCGTTGCAACCACTGACCGTCCTTACGGAGAACGCCGCGCGCCAGCGCTTCCGAGGCGCCCGGGAAAAGCGCCTTGGCTTTCCGCAGGAGGCGTTCTCTCTCGGCGGCGAGCGTCGCTTCCAGCTCTGCGCGCGTCGGCACGGCACCGGTCTTGCGCAGCCAGCGGTCGCGGCTCTCGAGCATCTTGGCGAGCTGGTCGGTGGCGAGCGGGATGTTGTTGTCGAGGTGCGCGAGCAGCCGCTCAGTCGCGGGATTGAATTCCTCGAACACGCGCGCCGCGGCTTCCTTGTAGAGGGGCTTCGCGTCTTCGATGATCTCGGGCTGGGCACCGAAGCGGGCGAGCACCGGCACCTGCCGCGTGAGCGCGGTGCAGAACGCGTCGATCGTCTGGATGCGCAAGCGGTAGGCGATCTCGGCCGACTCATTTTCCGTCTCGCGCAGGCGCTCCAGCACGCGCTTGCGCATCTCGGCCGCGGCCTTCTTGGTGAAGGTGATGGCGAGAACTTCCTCGGGCTTTTTGACGACCTCCAGCAGTTTCAGGAAGCGGCGCACCAGCAGCTCGGTCTTCCCGGAGCCGGCAGGCGCCTGGACGATGAAGGAGCGCTTTACGTCGAGCGCGGTTTCCCGGGCGGCGGCGTCCCGCATCTCGGTCACCATTCTTCGGATTCCTCTTCGGCCAGGACGTTGATCTTTTCGTACACGCGGCAGAGCGTCTCGAGGCCGCAGTAGCGGCAGGTGATGAGGTCCTTCTTCGGATCGACGCCCGCCTCGCCCGCCGCGAACGACTGACCGAGCCGTTCGGCCTCGGCCTTCCAGTCGCGCAGCAGCGGCTGCCACGCCTTCGCCTTCTGCACCTTGGGAATCGCCTTGTCGTCGCGCGAGTAGCCCATCATTCGCATTTCGCCCGGACGCACCTTGGCAAAGGCGACCGCCGTTACTTCCTCGCTCACGGATATCGCATAAAGCGGGAGCTGCGGTTCGTCGGGGCGCGGCGGCTCCCAGCGCTTCGGCGTGATATTGCCGCCCCCCGTCTTGTAATCGATGATGGCGTGGCCGCCGGTGGAGAGCTTGTCCATGCGGTCGATGCGCGCGTCGAATTCGAGACCGGCGAAGCTGATCTTTCTCTTGTCTTCGATGCCCACCACGGTAAATTCCGGCCGGCTTTTCTCGACCTCGAGCCACTCGCGCGCGATGCGCGCCATACGCGAGCGCTCGAGCTCGGCGAGCCGACCCTCGAGCTCCAGCTCCTTCACCGCGGCGGCGGCGGCTTGCTCGATCGCGGAATCGAGATTTCCCTGGAGGGAAGAGGAATCCTTCAGGAGACCCCACAGGTGCTTCATCAGCTCGTGCACGAGGTTGCCGCGCTTCCTCAAGTCGAGGCCGTCCGACGGCTCCTCCAGCTCCTTCGCCGAAAGGCGGTGGCTGGCAAAGGCGCGGAACGGGCACGCCGCCTGGTCGGAGAGGACCCTGGTGCCGCCGCGGATCTGCTTCGCCGTGACGGCAGGCGCGACGCGGTCTTCGAGGGTTTCCCGTCGCTTCGATTTGAATATCTCGTCCCGGAATTTCGGGAAGGCGGGGACTTCGACCTGTTTCAAGGGAACGTCGGCGATCAGCGGGCTAGCCAACACGTCGCGGTCCTGCTCTTTCGTGAAGCAGGAGAACACCACTTCGCCCGCAGCCTGCTTCCAGCCGTCGGTGATGCGCCGGTCGAGCGCAAGCGAGGTCTCGGCGCTCGCCTCGGGAATGCCGGCCTTGCGTTGCTGTGCGAGCGGCAGGAAGGGATTGGGCGAGCTCTTCAGCGGCCAGGCCTCGTCGGTGAGGCCGGTCACCCAGAGGTGGTCGAACTCCACGCCCGCCGACTCGAGGAGGCCCAGCACTTGGATCGGCGTGTCGGGACTCTCGGGCTGGAAGAGCGTATCGGCGCAGATCCTTTTCAGGATTTGGAACGCCTCGTTGAAAGGCAAAGGCTGGGAGATGCGATCGAGGCGCGCCAGCTCGCCGAGCGCCTCGTGCCACTTGGCCTGCGCCTGGAATTCGTCCGAGTCGAGCGAGCGCTCGCCGGGGAAGCCGGCCGCCTCGAGCACCGCCGAGAAATGCCGCGCCCACTCGCCCGGGGGCTTCTGCGAGAACAGCCCGGTCTCGCGCATCCCGAACACCCGCTCGAGC
>DATHHS010000319.1:0-17420 GCA_035317085.1 Burkholderiales bacterium | reverse complement strand
CTCATGAGATAAGTCTTCACCGACTCCGCGCGTTCCTCGGAAAGGCGCTGGTTGTACCGCTCGCTTCCCGGGCGGGAGGCATGTCCGACGACCATGATCGTCTCCGGATTGATGTCTCTGATCCTGTCGGCGAAATTGTCCAGCGTGCGGCGGCCCGACGGACGCAGCGTGGACTTGTCGTAGTCGAACAGCGTATCGGCATCGAAGGTCAACACCTGTGAGGGGGCCATTGAGGTCGATTGATCCGGGGGGGCGATGGGGAGAGATTGTGCGACGGGCCTGTAGTTCGGATCGCACCTGGGCGTAGATCTCGGGGTAGCGGGTGTGCCGGCGTGTACGCAGTTGCCGTTGCCAGTGGTAATGGCATTGCCACTCGAGTCCTGGAGCCATCCGGAAGCGGTAGCTTGCGCGCGCGCCGCCCCGGATGCGAGGCCGAGCGCCAGAGCACAGGCCACGGCCAGCCCGATTTGTTTCCTGGTGAATGAAGTTCTCATGATTGTCTTACCTCAAAATGCTTTTTTCCGCCTTACCTTGCATCTGACTGGCAGCAAAAGCGGGAGATACTGACGGGTCAAGCCCGAATCATCCTCTTCTTCTCCTGGATGCTCTGCGCGCCGACGCACATACAAGGACATATATTCCCTGTAGGCTTCGCGATGTCTCGCTAGTAGCCGGCCATATCCGTCGTAGTATCGTAGTAGTTGAATATGCGCGTTGCGTTGTATACAGAAGGGAAAGACCGCCATGCTCTACACCATTGCTGTTGTTCTCGTCATCCTGTGGCTCCTGGGCTTGGTCTCTTCGTACACCCTGGGCGGTTTCATACACATCCTTCTGGTGATCGCCGTCGTGGTGATCCTGATCAGATTGATAAACGGACAGAGACCCGTCTAGGGATTCATCGGGGCGGGGCTGTTGCCGCCGGGCCGGCCATTTCAGATGTTGGTTGCGATGCAGGGACGCTCGCCGCCGGGCGCGGAGATGCCCAGGAATCCTTCAGAAACCCGGAAAAACGTTGCCAGCCCGGACGAATCAGAAGCGCTATTGCCAAGCCCGCTATCGAAGTCGAAGTCCCGTTGGCCGCGCGCTTAGTGCGCGGCTTGCGGTGCACCAGCCAAAAACCTATCAACACCGCCAGTCCACCCGCCAGCGCCAGTGAAGAGGGCTGCATGATCCTGGAACGCAGCGCGGACCGAAGCCGGCGGAAGCTCTCCACGGTGTCATATCTGGATTGCGCGAGCCTGCGCTCGGCGGTGAGAATGGCCGATCGGGTGGGAGCGCGTTTCATGGGGGCTCTGATCGATTCGGTTTCGCTTCCAATTGACGCCGGGTCGCGGTGAAGAGCAGTTCGCGGCTCATTCTCAAGCAGACATATGTCACGATCGCCGCGGCCAGCAAATTGGCCACTGAGATCACGGTGATGGCAGTCGCCCACGGAATACCAAGAGAGACGGCCCACAAGGCCAGGGCGGCCATGGAACCCAACCATGCGGTGACGAAAAGAACCGCAGCAACAGCGCCACAAGCCACCATCCACACGAGCGCAAGACCGGCGCGGCGGCATTCCAGCGACAGCAACTCGAGGAAGTCGGATATGACCCCCCGAGCCGATGCGAATGTGCCAAACAACTCCTCGAGAACGCCGTGATGCGGCAACGGAGTTCCCTCGGAAGCCGCCTTGAACCCCAACGAGGCATCGCCCGTCCGGCCCGCGCTGCCGTGATTGGGGAGCGCGGTGTCGTCGGAGCGCTTGAGAGAGCCGTCCAATCCGCGATCCGAACAGCTAACGAACGATGCGACCGATCAGGAGCCCGGCGGCCAGCGCGATAGCCACAGATTTGAGGGGATGTGCCGTAACGTATTCGCAAGTGCCATCGATAAGTTTCTTCGGCGTGGCCATCAGGGTCTCGCCTTGCTCGCCGAGCCATTCGGCGGTCGGCGCGGCGACACTGGCCGCTTTGTCCACGGCATCGTGGGCAAATTCCGCAGCGCGATCGATGGCGGGCCTGGCTTTGCGTGCCGCGTTGTCGGCCGCCCCGGCGACTCTGTCCACGGCGGCATGCGCGCTGCTTGCAGTCGCATGCAAGAGGCCGTCGCCTTTCGAGGAATTTCCGGAAGCGGGAGAGAGGGGAGTGCGTGCGGTGGTGTCCATGTTGAATTCTCCTGTTGAGGCGTCAAGGACTGGAAAAACGAAATTGCTGCGACGGAGATCCCTGCGCCGGCAATTTCATGAGTTGAGGCGATTCTCCTCTTCCGCGCCTCCGCGGACTGTGCGGCAACCTACATAAGGCACGTTTTCTTGTGCTTGCCGCAAGGCGCCGCGCGTACCGGTTGCCGTGCCCACAGCCTTGGAACTGGAACGGCCTGCTCGGCTTTTGCCGCATACGCCGATGGCGCTTCCCGTCATCGAAATCAAGCCGCAGGTGCGCCGAATGAGTGCCGGGGAATGGCGGCCGGGCGAGTTACGGGTCGAGTTTGAAGTTTTCCGTAAGGCCTTCGTTCTGCGCCAGCCAGATGTTGAATATTATGGTCTGTACGTTGGCGCACATAAGCCGGGCATTTTCTTTGTGCTCTCCCTATTTCCTCTCCGTTTCCAGAGGGTTATAGTCCCCGGGGTAGCCCTGCAGCAGAAAAGTCGAAGAGGAGGTCGCAGCAGGAACCTCGACATTTTCTGAAAGGGCGCTCACCTTAAAGAGGAAAGTAAAACACTGTGGGCGGGAAAAAGAACGCGGCATCTGAACCACTACCCAAGACTGCTACCGGCATCCCGGGATTTGACGAGCTCAGCCGCGGCGGACTGCCGCGGAACCGCACCACGCTGCTCAAGGGCGGCCCGGGCTCGGGCAAGACCGTGTTCGCCCTCCAGACCCTCGTCAACGCAATCCGCCGGCGTCGGGAGCCCGGCATCTTTGTCGCGTTCGAGGAAAGCGCCCGGGAGATCAGCGCCAACGCCGCCACGTTCGATTGGGGTCTGCCCTCCCTCGCCAGAAACAAGCTGTTTTTCCTGGAAGCGCACCTGTCGCCCGAGGTCGTCCAGTCCGGAGAGTTCGACCTGACCGGCATGCTGGCCATGCTCAAGGCGAAGAAGGAAGAGATCGGCGCGAAATGGATCGTGTTCGACGGCATCGACGTGCTGCTCACGCTGCTGCACAACCCGATTTCTGAAATGCGGGAAATCTACCGCATTCGCGACTGGCTGGCGGACAACGAGGTGAGCGCCATCATCACGGCCAAGGTCGATGGCGATGGTTCGAAGATCACGAACTACAGCTTCCTGCAATTCATGGTTGCCTGCGTGATCAGTTTCGAGCGGCGCCTGGAATACGGGGTCGCGTTGCACCGGATCGAGATCACGAAATATCGTGGCTCGGATTTCGTGGCCGGTGAATATCCGGTGAGCTTCGGGCCCTCCGGTATGGAAGTGGGCGCCCCCGAGTCGACCGAAATCATGCACGAGGCTTCGACCGAACGCGTTTCGAGCGGCTTCGAGCGGCTGGACACGATGCTGGGCGGCGGCCTGTTCCGCGGCAGCAGCACGCTGATCACGGGTGTGCCCGGCACGTCCAAGACGACGCTGGCGGGCAAGTTCGCGGAGGCGGCCTGCCAGCGCGGCGAGCGAACGCTTTTCGTGAGCTTCGACGAAGGCGCCGCGCCCATCCAGCGCAATCTCTCGTCGGTCGGAATCCAGCTCAACCCGCACGTCAAATCGGGCCTCCTGCGGATGTATTCTGGTCGTACCGAATCCATCGGCGCGGAAGACCATCTGGTCAAGCTCAAGGCGCTGATTCGCGAGCATCGGCCGCGCTGCATGGTGATCGACCCGCTTTCGGCAATCGCCAAGGCGGGCGGGCTGGTCGCGGCGCGCGCCGTCGCCAACCGGCTCATCTACATGGTGAAGGACGAGGAAGTCACCGTGGTAGTCACCGCCGTCAATACGGGCGACGACCGGCAGATCGAAGCGACCGACCTTCAGATTTCGACGATTGCGGATACCTGGATCCATCTTTCGTATCTGATACGCAGCGGCGAACGCAACCGGGCGCTGACCATCATCAAGTCGCGGGGAGGGTGGCACTCGAACCAGGTGCGCGAGCTGGTTCTGAGCAACGCCGGCCCGATGCTGGCGGACGTCTATACCGCAGGAGGCGAGGTGCTGATGGGCACGCTGCGCTGGGAGAAGGAGGGCGAGGAGAAAGCCAAAACGACACGGCGTCGCGCCGAGTTCGATCACAAGCGCCGCGAGCTGCAGGTTGCCGAAGCGGACACCCGTGCCCGGATCACGGGCTTGCAGAAGGATCTCGAGCGACAGCGGGTTGAACTCGCGATGTACTCCAACGAGAATGAAGTGCGCATTGTTTCCTCGAGTGAGAGGGAGAAGGAACTGCGCAGGATCCGCAGCGCGGACCCTGAAGGGCGTTCCACAAACGGCGGCGGAGGGCGATTCGCAAAGCGTCGCGCCTCCAATGGCTCAAGAAAATTGGAAAGCGAGAAAGAGGCGCAAGATGAGTCTTGAGAGGACGAAACGCAGCGTATCCGATCCCGCGGCCACGACGGTCGTGGTGATGCGCCTTTACATCGCGAACAACGCGCCCAATTCCATTCGGGCTGTCGCCAATCTTGAAGCGATCTGCAGGGAACACCTGCAGGACAAATTCAAGCTTGAAATCATCGACGTTCTCGAATATCCGCTGCGCGCCCTGGCCGATGGCATTCTGGTTACGCCCAGCCTCGCCAAGATGTCGCCATCGCCGGCAACGAATATCGTCGGCAACCTCAGCGATAAAAGCAGCGTGCTGCAAGCGCTCGGAATAGAGGCATCAGTCGCATGAAATCCAATCAGCCTGCGCTCGACCGAAATCCTCCTCGCCAGAATGCCCGGTCGGGGTTGGAGGGTGGAATCCTGCGGCTGGTCAAGAGCCTCCCGGAGCGGCGAGCCATCGAATCGGGCCAGATCGACGCGGTGATCGATCCCGCGACCGGCAAAGCCTTCCTGCTGCCCGAGGCGCAGCGTGCGCTGCGTGAGGATCAGGCGCGCGTCCGCAGCCTGCTCGCGCTGAGCTCGGACTGGTGCTGGGAGCAGGACGAGCACCACCGTTTCGTCTCGCACACCGGCATCGCGAGCGGAAGGTCCGGGATCTACGATGAAAGCATCATCGGCAAGACGCTCCGGGATCCGCCGTTCGACAGCATGAGCGAGGTGGATTGGCAGGCGCACCTGAGGCTGCTGGAATGGCGCGCCGCCTTCCGCGACATCGAGCTGGGATGCACGGACCGCGCCGGCGAAGCGCGCTGGGTCAGCATCAGCGGCGAACCGGTCTTCGACGAGCAGGACCAGTTCAAGGGCTACCGCGGCACCATGCGGGATATCACCCTGCGCAAGCAATCGGAGGCCCTGGCGCAGAAGCCGATTCGCGTGGCTCGCGACACCCTCGATGCGCTTGCCCTCCAGGTCTGCGTGCTCGACTCGGCCGGGACCGTCATCGTGGCGAACAAGCCGTCGGGAACGTCCGGCGCCGGCAGCGGTGGCATCGGAGCAGGTTTCCCCGAGGGCGCCAACTATCTCGAAGTATGCGACCAGGCCCGTGGCAAGGAGCGCGCGGACGGCCTCGCGATCGCCGCAGGGATCCGTCAGGTGATTGCCGGGGACAGTCCGCTGTTTCGCCGCGAGTGTGTTTGCGACTCGCTGGCCGGGAGGTGCTGGTTCACCCTGACCGCAACAGCCTTTCCAGGAGACGGCGCGGCGCGGGTAGTCGTCCTGCGCGAGTACCTCATCGAGCGCAAACGCGTGGAACGGATTTCCGGAAACGGCGCGGCGCACGCGGCCGTACGCCGCGTCGGGCGCAAACGCGTGGAACGGTTGCAAGGGCCCGATGGCAAAGATGCAGAAGGAGGCGCCGTTGTAAACAGCTTGCTTGCTGCTCTGCCGCGCAAGGATTATGCGGACCTGCTTTCTGGCCTCGAGCCGGTCACGCTGACTTGCGGCGAGGTGCTCTATGAGCCCGGCGAACCGATCCGGCACGTTTACTTTCCCAGCGATTCCCTTGTGGCTCTGCTGACGACGGTCGGAAGCTATGAGGCTCTGGAAGTCGGCCTGGTCGGCCGGGAAGGCATGGTCGGAATTTCACTCGCGCTGGGAATGAATGTTTCGTTCGTGCGCGCCCTGGTGCAGGGAACCGGGATGGCTCTGCGCATGGACGCCGCCCGCTTTCGCAAGGAGTTCCGCAAGAGCCTGCAGCTGCAGCGTGAGCTGTACCGCTATACCCATGTCAAGCTGACTCAGGCGAGGCAAACCGCCGCGTGCAACCGCTTTCATCTGGTGGAAGCGCGCCTCGCCCGCTCCTTGCTGATGACCCGCGACCGCGTAGGCTCGGATCCATTCCTTCTTACGCAGGAATTTCTGGCGGACCTGCTCGGTGTGCGACGAGTCGCAATCAGCCAGGCCGCCGGCGCCCTGCAGCAGCGCAAGCTGATCAGCTACAGCCGCGGCAAGATCAGGGTTCTCGATCGCAAAGGCCTCCAGGCAGCCTCTTGCGGTTGTTACGAGGCGGTGAAGGACTCGTAAGACCGCCCGCGCACTGAGCCCGGGTTCGAGGCCGTCGGACGGCACAACAGAGGATAAACTCCATGAATGTCACTTTAAGTCTCGCCCCACTGATATCGCTGGTTGCCGGCATTCTCATTTTCATCGCGCCCCGGATGCTGAACTATATCGTCGCGATCTATCTGATCGTCGTCGGCTTGCTGGGGCTGTTCGGCGATATCCGCCTGAGATAAACGCAAGGCGGCGCCCCGGCTGCGCGTCCGCGCCGCGGAAAACGGAAATGTCGTTTACAAAGGCGGCGTGCTTCCTCCTGCCGGTTCTCGCGACGCTGCTCGCGTGGCCGCACGCGGTCGCGGCAGCACCGGTCCCGGTGCGCTTCGCCGAAGGCGTCACCCACGGTTTCCTCATGCTGCGCTCGGCCGACGACAACGCCCTGATCGCCTCGGGCGATCTGCTGCAAGTCGCGCGGGACGGAGCGGTCGAATGCCGCATGGTCTTCCGCTTTCCCGACGGGTCGGTGTGGGATGAGATCGTGGTGTTTACCCAGGACCGTGTCTTTGCCGTGCAGACCTACCGCCTGCTGCAGACCGGACCGGTATTCCCCGAGGACAGCGAGGTCTCGCTGGAGCGAGCTTCCGGGAAATATCGCGTGAAAACCACCAGCCACAAGGGCGGGCGGGAGGAGGTGCTCGAAGGCACGATCGAGCTGCCCCCTGATACCTACAACGGCATCGTCCTGACCGTCGCGAAAAACTTCCTCGAGGGAGCGGGCGAAACCATCCACTTGGTCGCCTTCACGCCCACGCCGCGGCTCATCCGGCTGGAGATGGTGCCGGCGGGCGAGCACAAGGTGCTGGTCGGCGAATTCGCGAAGCCCGTGGTTCACTACGTGCTCAAGCCCCGGCTCGGGCCCTGGCTCAAGCTCTTCGCCGCGCTGCTCGGGCGCAGTCCGCCGGACTACCACGCCTGGATTGCCACCGACACGGTGCCGACCTTCGTGAGGTTCGAGGGGCCGCTGTACACAGGAGGGCCGGCCTGGCGGATCGAGTTGACGAGTCCGCGCTGGCCCGACTAGGGGGAATGTTTTCGGCCGATTCGGGGAACTGCGTTCATGGTTCGACGAACCCACCACGAACGGCTTGGCTAATTCAGGACGTTCCTAGTACGCGAGCAGTTCGCGGGCCGGTTTGAAAGAGTCGATGCGATCGCAGATGACTTTGATGATGACCAGCAAGGGCGCACCGAGCAGCAGGCCCCAGATGCCCCACAGCCAGCCGAAGAACAGCAAGGCGATGAACAGCACCGCAGCATTCACGCGCGCGAACCGGCCTTGCAGCCAGGTCGTGAACAGCACACCGACCAGAGTTGCCACCACGAGCGACGCGCCTGCTACGGCGAGCCCCTTGAGCGGCGAGCCGAATTGCAAATAGGCGGCTACGCCGCTTGCAATCGCGATCGACCCCGGGCCGAGGTAAGGGACGAAGTGCAGCACGCCGGCGGCGACGCCCCAAGCGCCTGCGTTTTCCAATCCAAGCGCCAGAAAGACGAGCCAGGTCACGATCGCAACCGAGGTGTTCGACACCAGCGTGGCGAGCAGATAGCGCTGGATCTGCGCGTCGATCTCCTCGAGAATCTGCACGGCGTCTCTCTTGCGCGACAGCGACGGCCCGACCAGCCCCAGCAGCCTGCGGCGGAAATGCTCGCCCGAAGCGAGCAGGAAATAGGTGAGCAGCAATACGATCGGCGCCTGGCCGACGACGGAAAACAGCAGCGCGGACTGCGTGAGCGCGTAGTCGCGCAACCAGGCGGTGGACTCGGTGCCCCGGGCTGCAGCCGGGCGCGTTACCCCGGCCTTCGCGCCCGCGTCCGCGGCGGCTCCCTGGAGTTCGTTGGCGGCCTCCTGCATGTTCTGCAGCGCCGTCGGGCCGCTTTCGCGGGCATCGCTCAGGGTTTGCCGCAGCTTGCGCGCAGCCTCGGGGAGCTTTTCGACCATCGCCGCGGCATCGTCGCTCACCGAAAACGCGACCCAGGAAAAGCTGCCGGTAAGGACGGCGAGCACCACTGCCGCCCCCACGGGGCGCGGAATGTGACACGCCTTCAGCCAGTCCACCACCGGGCGCAGCGCGTAGCTCGCGAGGATTCCGAGCAGCAAGGGAACGAAAAAGGCGCGCGCCAGATACAGCGCAGCCACGACTGCGATCACCGCGAGTGCGCCGACCGCCACCATCATGCGCGAGAAGCGGAAGGTGCGGACCGCGACCGATGCATCCTGACGCCGGTCCGGCGGCCACGCCGCGGCGGATGCGTCGGAGGAGACCTCGGGGTCGGCTTTGCTCTTGGGAGCGGAGGTCAGGACTCTACCCCGGCGGATTTCATCGGTCCGACGGCAGGTGCTTCAAGAAGCTCGCCTTTTTTCCGACCGCCCGCTCTCGCGGTCCAGCACGCGTCGAGCGAGTGAACTGCTGCGCCGCGGTTTATCCGATCGTGGCCGGAATCCGGCGCGCTGTTCGGCCATGGCCGCCTGCTCGGCGGGAAGGTCGACAACGCACAGCAACTCGCTGCCAAACCGGGTGACACCGAGATCCGCCATCAACTGCTTTTCCTGCGCTTCGGATCCGAGCCGGAGAAAGCACAATGCCTGCCGCTTCCCCGGCTGCTTCACAGTCAATATATCCATATGGGAAATTTCGCCAAATCCGGTGCAAAGCTCATGGATCGTGGTTCTTACGCTTGCTATGTCCTTGCACGCAACCAACGATTTAAGGTCTCGCATGTCGTTCCCCGCGAATTTCACCTAGACTCCGCGATTATCGTGCACGCGAGCACGGCGCGCTGTTCGCCAGCACACATATAGCCAAAATGCAGCAACGGAATTTGTCTAAAAAATCTTCCGCACCCCAGCCCATTTCAGTCGGGAACGCAGGATCGCTTTCGGTCCGGTCAGGGCTGGAAACTCAGTCGGTCAAGCCCTCGAGCAGCGACGACAAATCGTCGGCATGCTCTTCCTCGCTGGCCAGTATCTCTTCGAGCATGCGGCGCGTTGTCGGATCCTGTTCGCCGAGATAAACGACCATTTCGCGATAGCTCTCGATGGCGATCCGTTCTGCGATCAGGTCTTCCTTGATCATCTCCTTGAGAGTATCGCCTTCGACATATTCGGCATGGCTGCGCGTGGCCAGGCCGTCAGGCGAAAAGTTCGGTTCGCCGCGCAGCTGGATGATGCGCTCGGCGATGCGATCGGCATGCAGCATTTCCTCGTTCGCGTGCTCGAGAAACTCGGCCGCGACGGGCTCGGCGTGGATGCCCGTAGCCATGAAATAGTGGCGCTTGTAGCGCAGTACGCAGACGACCTCCGTCGCGAGCGCTTCGTTCAGCAACTTGATCACGGCCTCGCGATCGGCCGCGTAGCCGGAGGTGACCGCGCCCTCTTCGATGTTTTGCCGCGCGCGCTTGCGCAAGGTCTGGATGTCGGTCAGCGGCGGCCCGGTCTTGGTGACTTCCTTCAGTGCGGTTTGTTTCATCTGTGAATCCTTTGTGATGTGATGAGGGGATCGGGCGCGCAAAGATCTTGAATGAGTGATCAACCGGCCCGGGCGGACGGGAAGGTGTGACCCGATATGCGACCTTCCTCCAAATCGGCGCGTTTCTCTGTGCGCCAACGCACGTTAAAATCACGGCATTCATGTCAACATTCGCACAACCCCTTGGCGCATCAACGCGGATAAGATATCCGGGTGGAATCGGGTTGTGGCTGAGATGTCCTGAGGTTGAAACAGCGCGATCCATCACGTCACTCCGGCCAGGGTGAAGGCGTCGCACTCACCGTGGAGAGGAAAGCTGAAAATTGAAACTGAGCGGTGACAGCATCAGCGACACCCTGCGCCATCTGGCGGCGCGCCTGCGCGGCAAACACGCGGCGCATCACTACCTCGACGACGAACCTCCGCTGCGCGCGGAACTGTTCAGCATCGACCAGATGGAAGGGCACGGCAAGACTCTGGCGGGTTCGCACCGGCTGAGCTCGCGGCGCACGCCGGACCAGCTCCTTGCGCGGCTGGCGAAGAACGAAGGCGTTCTGCTGGAAGCCTGCAACCTGCTGACGGCGGCGGTCAAGGCCAACCGCAGGATTTCGCCGGCGGGTGAATGGCTGCTCGACAATTTCTATCTGATCGAAGATCAGATACGCACGGCCAAGCGGCATTTGCCGAAGGGTTACAGCAGGGAGCTGCCGCGGCTGGCCCACGGCCCATCGGCCGGGCAGCCGCGCGTGTACGACATTGCGCTGGAGGCGATCTCGCACGGGGACGGGCGGGTGGACCTGGAAAGTCTCAGCCGCTTCGTGACCGCGTACCAGAAGGTCACCACGCTCAAGTTGGGCGAGTTGTGGGCCATTCCCATCATGCTGCGCCTGGCGCTGATCGAGAATCTGCGCCGCGTCGGAGCGCGGGTGGCGGCCAGCACCATGGACCGGGATCGCGCCGACGCCTGGGCGGATCAGATGATGGAGATCGCCGAGAAGGATCCGAAGAGCCTGATTCTGGTGATCGCGGACATGGCGCGTTCCAGTCCCCCCATGGTGAGCTCGTTCGTCGCCGAACTTGCGCGGCGATTGCAGGGACAGGGCCCCGCTTTGGCATTGCCCCTGACCTGGATCGAACAGCGGCTCTCCGAGTCCGGCCTGACGATCGAGCAGTTGGTACGGTCGGAAACCCAGAAGCAAGCCTCCGGACAAGTTTCGATCAGCAACAGCATCGGCAGCCTGCGTTTTCTCGGAGGGATGGACTGGTGCGAGTTTGTCGAAACGATGAGCGGCGTCGAGCACACACTGCGGGAGGATCCGGGCGGGATCTACGGCACTATGGATTTCGCGACGCGTGACCGCTACCGGCACGCAATCGAGAAGACGGCGAAAGCGAGCCGCCTGTCCGAGGGCGAGGTCGCGCACAAGGCGATTCAGCTGGCGCAAGCCGCGGCCGATGCGACGGCGCAAGCCCGGACCTCCGTGGACGCCGGCGGCGATCGCACTTCGCACGTGGGCTATTACCTGATCGACAAGGGTCTGCCGGATCTCAAACAAGCAGTTGAGGTGCGCCTGTCGATCACCGAGGCCGTGCAGCGAACCGCCCGACGGTTTCCCTTGTTTCTCTATCTGGGCGCGATCGCGCTGCTGACGCTGATCTTTTCCGGGAGCTTGCTGGCCGAAGTGCATGGCGGAGCACTCCACGGCTGGATACTCGTCTTGGTAGCGAGCCTCGTGGTCTTGTGCACCAGTCATTTGGCAATCGCGCTGGTCAACTGGATGGCAACCTTGCTGGCGGCGCCCCGGCTGTTGCCGCGTCTGGATTTTTCCAAAGGAATTCCGCCGGAATGCCGCACGCTGGTCGTGGTCCCGACCCTGCTCACCAGTGCTCAAAACATCGAAGCTTTGAGTGAGGCGCTCGAAGTCCGGTTCCTGGCGAACCGGGATGAGCACCTGCATTTTGGTCTGCTGACCGACTTTCGAGACGCGCGCGAGGAAACGCTGCCCGAGGACGGACCGCTGCTGCTGCTGGCGAAGAACCTGATCGAGCAATTGAATGAAAAATACAGGAGTGACAAGGACAGCGCCCAGTCCGATGCCTTCTTCCTCTTCCATCGTCCGCGCCGCTGGAATCCCCGGGAGCGGCTGTGGATGGGATACGAGCGCAAGCGCGGCAAGCTGGCGGATTTGAACGCGCTCCTGCGCGGCGGCGGGCAGGATCGATTCTCGTCGATCGTCGGCGCGACCGAGGTATTGCCCGGCGTGAAGTACGTCATCACGCTGGACACCGATACGCAGCTGCCGCGCGATTCGGCGCGTCAGTTCGTGGGCGCGATGGCGCACCCCTTGAATCGTGCGCATCTCGACCAAGAGCGGGGGCTGGTGACCGAAGGTCACGGCATCCTGCAGCCGCGCGTGGCGGTGAGCCTTCCGGGCACGAACCGGTCGCGGTATGCGCGACTGTTCGGAAGCGAGCCGGGCATCGACCCCTATACGCGCGCCGTCTCCGATGTCTATCAGGATGTATTCGGCGAGGGTTCGTTCATCGGCAAGGGGATCTACGATGTCGATGCGTTCGAAGCATCGCTCAAGGGACGCTTCCCCGAAAACCGGATACTGAGTCACGACCTGCTGGAAGGTTGTTATGCACGGGCCGCGCTGTTGAGCGACGTGCAGCTCTACGAGGAATATCCGTCCCGCTACGACGAGGACGTGAGCCGCCGGCACCGCTGGATACGCGGGGATTGGCAGATCGCATCGTGGCTCCTGCCGCGCATACCCAAGCGCGCAGATTCCGACGACGGCCGCCGGCAAAATCCGCTCTCGGCGCTGTCTCAATGGAAAATCATCGACAACCTGCGGCGCAGTCTCGTCCCTGCGTCATCGACCCTCCTGTTGCTGCTGGGCTGGACCCTCTTGTCGCCGGCCTGGTTCTGGACCCTGGTGGTGATCGGCATCATCCTGATACCGCCCCTGATCGCCTCGATTCTCGACCTGTTCCGCAAGCCCGATGAAGTGCTGCTCGGTCAGCATTGCGCCGGGGCATTGCGCTCGGCGGGCGGGCACTTCGCGCAGACGGTGCTTACGCTGGCCTGCCTGCCCTACGAAGCCTGCTTCAGCCTGGACGCGATCCTGCGTACCAATTGGCGGATATTGATCACGAAAAAACAGCTGCTGGAATGGGCCCCGTCGGATAGCTCAAGCGGCGTGGATCGCGATGATCGCACCGGCTTGATCGCCTCCTGCCAATCGATGTGGATAGCCCCCTTCATCTCCATTGCATCGGCGGGCTATCTGATGGCATCGGCACCGGCCACGCTCGCAGTGGCGGGACCGATTTTGTTCCTGTGGTTTGCCTCGCCCGCAATCACCTGGTGGATCAGCCGGCCCCTGGAGCGCCGTGAAGCGCGCCTGACGGCCGATCAGCTCATTTTTCTCCAGAAAATTTCCCGCAAGACCTGGGGATTCTTCGAGACCTTCGTCGGTCCGGAAGACCACTGGTTGCCACCGGACAACTATCAGGAGCACCCGGTCGATGTGGTTGCGCATCGCACCTCACCGACCAACATGGGGCTGTCGCTCCTCGCCAACTTGTCCGCCTACGACTTCGGCTACATTCCGGCCGGTACGCTGATAGAACGCACTGCGAACGCCCTCGCGACGATGGCGGCCCTGACGCGGTACCGGGGTCATTTCTACAACTGGTACGACACGCTGTCGCTGCAGCCGCTCGCCCCGCTTTATGTTTCTTCGGTGGATAGCGGAAATCTCGCCGGCCATTTGCTTACCTTGCGTCCGGGACTGCTCTCGCTGCCCGATCACAAGATCCTGAATGCGCGATCGTCAGGCGGCTTGCTGGACACGCTGAGATTGCTCGTGGACGCCGCGGCGGAAGGGCCGCCGGCTGCACGGGTCCTGCTCGACCGACTGCAGAGAGATCTGGAGACTGCCCACGAATCCCCGCCTGCCACGCTCGCGGCGGCACAAACGTGGCTCGCACGGCTGGCGAGCTCCGCCGCGCAGGTGACCGCCAGCCTGGATAGTGTCCCCGCTGCCGCACCCGAGAGCGACGCGCAGCGGTGGGCGCAGGCGCTGACCCGGCAATGCAGCAGCGCCCTCGGCGAGCTGAGCCTGCTCGTCCCGTGGCTGTCGCTGCCTGCCGGCCCGGGCCGACTCCGCAAGGTCCTCGATACCGTCGGGATCCCAAGCCTGCGGGAACTGCTGACCATCAACGCGCAGCACCTGGCGGCAATCGAACAAGCATTGGTTCCTGGAGCGACGCCCGAGGAGCGCGGCTGGCTGGAGGAGCTGCGGGGACACTTCGCGGCGGGAAGCCGCCGGGCCGAGGAGCGGATTGCTTCGATCGAACGCCTGGCGCTGCAAGCGGGCGAACTGGTCGCAATGGAGTACGACTTCCTGTACGACAAGGCGCGTCATCTGCTCATCATCGGCTACAACGTGAGCGAGCGCCGCCCGGACCCGAGTTGCTACGACCTGCTGGCCTCGGAAGCGAGATTGACGACTTTCGTCGCGATCGCGCAGGGACAACTGCCGCAGGAAAGCTGGTTTGCCCTGGGGCGCCCGCTCACGAGCACCGGCGGCGAACCGATTCTCCTCTCGTGGAGCGGTTCGATGTTCGAGTACCTGATGCCGCTCCTGGTGATGCCGACGTATGACAACACCTTGCTCGACCAGACCTATCGCGCGGCGGTGAGACGACAGATCGCATACGGAAACCAGCGCGGTGTCGCCTGGGGCATATCGGAATCCGGCTACAACACGGTCGACGTCCGTCTCAACTACCAGTACCGCGCGTTCGGCGTGCCCGGCCTGGGGCTCAAGCGCGGATTGGCCGAGGATCTGGTGATCGCGCCGTACGCTTCGGCGCTCGCGCTGATGGTGGCGCCGGAGGAGGCGTGCCTGAATCTGCAACGGCTCTCAGCTGAAGGGATGGAAGCAAAATACGGCTTTTACGAAGCCGTCGACTACACGCCGTCGCGCCTGCCGCGCGGGCAATCCAGCGCCGTGGTGCGCTCGTTCATGACGCATCACCAGGGCATGAACTTTCTCTCTCTGGCCTATCTGATCCTGGACCGTCCGATGCAGAAGCGCTTCGAGTCCGATCCGACGTTCCAGGCGACCACCTTGCTGCTCCATGAACGGATTCCAAAGGCCGCAGCGTTCTATTTCCACACCGCCGCGCTTTCCAACATTCGCGCGATTTCCAGCGGCCCGGGGAGTCCGGTGCGCACATTGAGCAGTCCGGACACGCCGATCCCGGAGGTGCAGCTGTTGTCGAACGGCAGATACCACGTGATGGTCACGAACGCGGGCGGCGGCTACAGCCGCTGGAAAGAGCTCGCCGTGACCCGCTGGCGCGAAGATACGACCTGCGACAACTGGGGCACGTTCTGCTACATCCGCGACGTGAAGAGCGGGGTGTTCTGGTCGAATACCCATCAGCCGACGCTCGAGCGGGCGCATTCCTACGAGGCGATTTTCTCGGAGGGACGGGCGGAATTTCGCCGCCGCGACCACGATTGCGATACGTATACGGAGATCGTTGTTTCGCCGGAAGACGATATCGAGCTGCGCCGGGTGCACATCACCAACCGCGCGCGGGTGCGCCGCACGATCGACATCACAAGTTATGCTGAAGTGGTTCTCGCCGCGCCGGCCGAAGACGCATCGCATCCGGCGTTCGGCAATCTATTCGTTCAGACCGAGATCGTCCCCGAGCGGCAGGCCATCCTCTGCACGCGCCGGTCCCGCTCGCTCGCCGAACGGGCTCCGTGGATGCTGCACCTGATGGCCGTGCGCGGGGTGGAGGCCGGAGAGATTTCGTACGAAACGGACCGCATGCGTTTCATCGGCCGCGGGCGGACCGCTGCCGCGCCGCAGGCGATGAGCGATTCCGCGGCGCTTTCGGGCAGCGCAGGTTCGGTGCTGGATCCGATCGTCGCGATCCGCTATCGAATTACCCTCGAGCCGGAGCAGGCGGCAACGATAGACATGGTCTCCGGCATCGGTGCCACCCGCGACGCGGCCTTGAGCCTGGCCGGGAAATACCAGGACCGGCATCTTGCGGACCGGGTTTTCGAGCTGGCATGGGCCCATAGCCAGGTGGTGCTGCGGCAGATCAATGCCACCGAGGCCGACGCGCAGCTTTTTGGACGCCTTGCGGGCTCCGTTATCTACGCCAATCCGAGCTTGCGCGCGGACGCGGACGTCCTCATCAAGAATCGTCGCGGGCAATCCGGCTTGTGGAGTTATTCCATTTCCGGCGATCTGCCGATCGTGCTGCTGCAGATCGGCGACCTGGCGAATATCGATCTGGTGCGTCAGTTGGTGCAGGCCCACGCCTACTGGCGCCTGAAGGGACTCAGCGTGGACCTGGTGATCTGGAATGAAGATCACGCCGGTTACCGGCAGCTGCTGCAGGAACAGATCATGGGACTGATCGCCGCGGGCGCCGAAGCCCAGGTGGTGGACAGGCCCGGCGGAATCTTCGTGCGGCGGGCGGAACAGATATCGGATGAAGACCGCATCCTGATCCAATCGGTCGCGCGCGCCATCATCGCCGACGGTCGTGGGGCCCTGGTGGAACAGATCGAACGCCACGGCTTCGTCGAGCGGCGCATCTCGCGGGCGGAACAGACCGACCGCCGCAGCTTTATCGAGAAGCGGGTCTCGCGGGCGGAAGCGAGCGACCGTCGCGGCTTTGTCGAGAGGCGGGTCTCGCGCCTGATGCCGGCCAGATTCCAGCGTCTCGAACCCCCGGCCGTCGAGCTGCCGCGTCGCAACCTGATCCTCGGCAACGGACTGGGCGGCTTCACCCCCGATGGGTGCGAGTACGTCATCACGACCGGGCACGCGCAGGTCACGCCCGCTCCCTGGGTGAACGTGCTGGCGAACGCGCACTTTGGAACCGTTATCTCCGAGAACGGCATGGCCTACACCTGGAGCGAGAATGCCCATGAGTTCCGCCTGACGCCCTGGGCCGACGATCCGGTGAGCGACGCGAGCGGCGAGGCCTTTTACCTGCGAGACGAAGAAAGCGGGCGTTTCTGGTCGCCCACGCCGTTGCCCAGCCGCGGCGCCACGCCGTACGTCACCCGGCACGGCTTCGGTTACAGCAGCTTCGCGCACGCGGAAGACGGCATCAGCTCGGAGCTCACCGTCTACGTGGCCCTGGACGCCGCGGTCAAATTCTCGGTGTTGAAAGTGCGCAACGATTCAGGCCGCGTGCGCCGGCTCTCGGCGACCGGCTATGTCGAGTGGGTGCTGGGCGACCTGCGGCCGAAATCGACCATGCACGTGATCACCGAAATCGATGCGGCGACCGGCGCCTTGCAAGCA
>DATHHS010000318.1:0-11189 GCA_035317085.1 Burkholderiales bacterium | reverse complement strand
TGCCACCCATCTGCTGGAGAACGGCTACGACACCCGCACGGTGCAGGAATTGCTCGGTCACGCCAGCGTCGAGACGACCATGATCTACACCCACGTGATGAACAAGGGCGGGCGCGGGGTGAAGAGCCCGCTCGATCGCCTCGAGCAGCGGCGTGCGGAGTATCGCGTGCATTGACGGCGGAAGTGTTTGCGGGGTCGGCGTGCGAAGTCCGTCCGGCCCGGACCTGGAGGGCTAGGTCGAACGCTGCGCCTTGTCTTTCTCGTTCTGCGCCTTGATCGCCTCGCGCGCCTTTTGCCAGTCGGCGTCGCTCCAGGCGGAGAGCTCGGTGAAGGAGGCGCCGTTGGCGAGCCAGCTGCCGCCGTCGATGGCGATGGTCTGGCCGGTGAGCCACTCGCAGCCGTCGGCCATGAGGAAGGCGGCGAGGTTCTGCAGCTCGCTCATGTGCCCCGCGCGCCGCATCGGGTTGATCGCAGCGGCTTCCTTGCCGACGTCGTGGCCGGGCGCGAGGCGCTTGCCCGAACCTTCGGTCGGAAAAATTCCCGGCGCGATGGCGTTGAGGCGAATTCCGTAGCGGCCCCATTCGACCGCGAGCGACTGCGTCATTACGTGCACGCCCGCTTTCGACATCGCCGAGGGCACGACGAAGGGGGAGCCGGTCCACACCCAGGTGACGACGATCGACACGATGGCGCCCTTGTGGCCGCCCGCGATCCAGCGCTTGCCGACCGCCTGCGTGGCGTAGAAGGTGCCGTGCAGCACGGTGTTGGCGATGGCGTCGAAGCCGTGCGGGGAGAGGTCCTCGGTGCGCGAGATGAAATTTCCCGCAGCGTTGTTGAGCAGGCCGGTGAGCGGTCCGCCGTCGTCCCAGATCGCCTGCACCATGGCGTCCACCGCGGCCGCGTCCCGGATGTCCACGACGCGGCACTTCACCGAGCCGCCGTGCTTCGCCGTCAGTTCCGCGGCGGTTTTGTCGAGCACCGATTTCCTGCGGCCGCAGAGGATGAGCTCGGCGCCGAGCTCGAGGTACTTCGCCGCCATCTCGCGGCCCAGGCCCGTGCCGCCGCCGGTGACGAGGATGCGCTTGCCCTTGAGGAGATCGGGACGGAACATGCATGACTCCTTGCCGCACTAAAAGCGTGCGTGCGAAAACATCCTATTTAAGCGGCGCTTCGCTAAACGGTGAGCACGATCTTGCCGATGTGCGCGCTCGATTCCATCAGCGCGTGCGCCTGCGCGCTTTCCGCGAGCGGGAAGGTCCGGTAGATGATCGGCCTTATTTTTCCGGCCTCGATCAGCGGCCAGACTTTCTCGCGCAGGTTCTTCGCGATCGCGCCCTTGAACTCCACCGAGCGCGGGCGCAGGGCGGAGCCGGTGACCGTGAGGCGCCGGCGCAGGATGTCGCTCAGGTTGAGCGTCGCCTTCGCGCCGCCGAGGAAGGCAATGATGACGATGCGGCCGTCGTCGGCGAGGCATTTCAGCTCGCGGTCGACGTAGTCGCCCCCGACCATGTCGAGGATCACATTGACGCCCTTGCCGCCGGTGGCTTCTTTCACGACCGCGACGAAATCCTCGGTCTTGTAGTTGATGGCGCGATCGGCGCCGAGCTTCACGCAGGCCTCGCATTTTTCGGCGCTGCCCGCGGTCGCGAACACCGTGTGGCCGAAGGCTTTCACAATTTGAATCGCGGCGACGCCGATGCCGCTCGATCCTCCCTGCACGAGGAAGGACTCGCCGGGCTTGAGGCCCGCGCGGTCGAAGACGTTGCTCCACACGGTGAAGAAAGTCTCGGGAAGCGATGCCGCTTCGACCGGCGTCATGCCTTTCGGAATGGGCAGGCACTGCGGCGCGGGCGCGGTGCAGTATTCGGCGTAACCGCCGCCCTGCACGAGCGCGGTGACCGTGTCGCCGACGCGCCACTCCTTCACGCCTTCGCCGAGCGCGACGATGCCGCCGGCGAGCTCGAGGCCGGGAATATCGGAAGCACCCGGCGGCACCGGATAGTGGCCGGCGCGCTGCATGGTGTCGGGGCGGTTGACGCCGGCGGCCGCGACCTTGATGAGCACTTCGCCGGCCTTGGGCTGCGGGACAGGGCGCGCGCCGATCTTGAGCACCTCCGGTCCTCCCGGCTGGGTGATCTCGACTGCGCGCATGGTGCTGGGGAGGGTCATCGTTTTCTCTGGGAATCGTAAGGATGCATCGCCGGTTTCGCCGTCATTCCCGCTACCTCACCCCCGACCCCTCTCCACTCGCGTGGAGAGGGGAGCGATATGTTCCCTTCTCTCGCGTGGAGAGGGGAGCGATATGTTCCCTTCTCCCGCGTGGAGGGAGCGATATGTTCCCTTCTCCCGCTTGCGGGAGAAGGGATAGGGATGAGGGTTGGCGGAATCCAGTGTCGTTAGTAGAAAGTTCGCCGGGTCCCACCCGCTTTCGCGGGCGGCAAAGGCCGCGGGGACGACGAAGATTCTACCGTATGCCTTCCGCTAGAATGCGCGCTGACATCAAAGAATGCGCGTAGACAACAAACAATCATGCCACCCGCTCCGCCCGCCGCAGTCGGAATTCCCCTCGAAGAGATCGATACCCCAGCGCTCGTCCTCGACCTGGACGCGCTCGAGGGCAACATCGCGCGCATGGCCGCGGCGGTGAAGGAAAGCGGCGTGCGCCTGCGTCCGCACGCGAAGAGCCACAAGTGCGCCGAGATCGCGCGCCGGCAGATCGCCGCCGGAGCGGTGGGCGTGTGCTCCCAGAAGGTAAGCGAAGCCGAGGCGCTCGTCCGGGGCGGCGTCGCCGACGTGCTCGTGACCAACGAGATCGTGGGGAAGCAGAAGCTCGCGCGTCTGGCGCGCCTTGCGCGCGAAGCGAAGGTGGCGGTGCTCGCCGACGACGCGGGCAACGTCGCCGATCTGGACGCGGCGGCCCGGGCCGAAGGCGTACGGCTGGAGGTGCTCATCGAAATCGACGTCGGTGCGCACCGTTGCGGCATAGCGCCGGGTGAGCCGGCGCTCGCGCTCGCCCGCCGCATCGTGGCCTGCGACAGCCTGCGCTTCGCCGGCCTGCACGCCTATCACGGATCCGTTCAGCACGTTCGCGACCCGCGGGAGCGCGCCGTGGCGATCGCCGCCGCCTCCGAAAAGGCGCGGTCCACGAAAATGCTGATCGAAAACGCCGGCATTGCCTGCGACACGATCACCGGCGCGGGCACGGGCACTTTCATGCTGGAAGGCGCGAGCCGCGTCTACAACGAGATCCAGCCGGGCTCCTACGTGTTCATGGATGCCGACTACAACCGCAACCTCTGGGAGGAGGGCTGGCCGCGCTTCGAGCAGAGCCTTTTCGTCCTCGCGACGGTGATGAGCGCGCCTTTGCCGGGGCACGCCGTGCTGGATGCCGGGCTCAAGGCGTCGAGCGTGGACTCCGGCATGCCGCAGGTGCACGCGCGGCCAGGGGTAGAGTACGTAAAGGCCTCCGACGAGCACGGCGTGCTGAAGGTCGCCGCAGGCGCCAAGCTGCCTGCGCTCGGCGAAAAACTCCTGCTCGTCCCGGGCCACTGCGACCCGACCGTGAACCTCTACGACTGGCTCGTGTGCGTGCGCAAGGGAAAAGTCGAGGCGCTCTGGCCGGTCACGGCTCGCGGCGCGTTACTGTGAGCGAGGTGTCTAGTAGAGGAAAACCGGGGACAGACCACGGTTTCTTGTCATTCCCGCAAACGCGGGAATCCAGTGTCTTTAGTCGAAAGTCACTGGGTCCCCGCTTGCGCGGGGACGACGGCAAAAGCCGGCCCCGGACGCTACTAGCCCCAAACGCTCTTCGAGACTTCCAGCACCAGCCCGAGTTTCCGCCACTGGTCGTCGGCCGTAAGCTTGTTGCCGTGGTGGGTGCTGGAGAAGCCGCATTGCGGTGACAGGCACAGGTTTTCCAGCGGGATGAATTTCGACGCCGCTTCGATGCGGCGCTTGAGGTCGTCCTTCTTCTCGAGCTCAGGCACCTTGGAGCTGACCAGACCCAGCACGACCGTCTTCCCCTTGGGAATGTAGCGCAGCGGCTCGAAACCGCCGGCGCGGTCGGTGTCGTACTCGAGGAAGAAGGCGTCCACTTCCAGTTTCTTGAACGCCGTCTCGGCGACGAAGTCGTAGCTGCCGCTGGCGAGCCAGGTGCTCTTGAAGTTGCCGCGGCAGGTATGGATGGCGACGGTCATGTCGTCCGGCACGTCGCGGATCGCGGCGTTCACCGCCTCGGCGTACATCGCCGTGTCCTTCTTCGGATCGTCGCCGAGCTTCTTGAAATTCTCCTGCACCTTCGGATCGCCCATCATGGCGATGGTGGTGTCGTCGATCTGCAGGTAGCGGCAGCCGGCCTTATAAAGATCGGCGATTTCCTCGCGGTAGGCCTGCGTGAGATCGGCCCAGAATTCGTCGAGATCGGGATAGGTTTTCTTGAGCGAGGCGCGGTCGCCGCGCGCGTGCAGCATCGCGGGCGAGGGCATGGTGAATTTGGGCGTGCGCTTCGCGACCGACTTGAGGAACTTGAAGTGATCGAGCATGGAGGGCTTGGTGCGCCGGATCTTGCCCTGGATCGTCATGAAAGGCGGCTGCTCTTCGGTGTTCTTGAATTTCGCGTCGCCGTAGGCGTCGCCCGCGGCGAGCTCCACGCCGTCGAAGCCGTGGATGAAATCGATGTGCCACCAGTCGCGGCGGAACTCGCCGTCGGTGACGACCTGCATGCCCACCGATTCCTGCTTGGCGACGGCTTCGCGTATGTGCTTGTCCTGCACCGCACGCAGTTCTCCGGCGCTCACCTCGCCGCGCTTCGCCTTCGCGCGCGCCTCGTGCAGCTCGGCAGGGCGCAGCAGGCTGCCGACGTGATCGGCGCGAAAGGGTGGGGTGGTGCGTTGGGTCATGACGACTCCTGATGTGGCAGCGACGGACGCGAACCGGGGAAACAGGATTTCAGGCGAAGCGCGGCGCCCTGTCAACTCCTTTTCAGCCCACTGCGGAAGTGGGAGAAGAGTGGGACGTACGCTCGGCTAGGCCCGACTGCAATCAAGCTACAATATCGGCTCATCGGCGCGCGGCGAGTCGCCGCGGTTGGCGGAGAATCGTCGCCTCCTAGGTGTCGGCGGAGAATCGTCGCCCGGACAGAAGACCGAATCAGGGTTTTGGAGCAGGAGACCTCAATGCATAACATCACTTTTCGAATCGGCTTCGCCCTGTGCGCCGCGCTGCCGGCCGCGCACGCCGGCGCGCAAGCGGCCTATCCCTCGCAGCCGATCAGGCTGGTCGTTCCGTACACGCCCGGCACCGGCATGGACATGATCGCCCGCACCGTGGGACCGAAACTCTCGGAGCGCCTGGGCCAACCCGTCATCGTCGAGAACAAGCCCGGAGCGAGCGGGAATATCGGGGCCGAGGCGGTGGCGAAGGCGGCCCCCGACGGCTACACGGTGATGGTGACCGCAAACACCCTGCTGATCGCGTCGAAACTCTATCGCTCGGTGCCGTTCAATCCGCTCACCGACTTTGCGCCGATCTCGCTTGCCGCCTGGGGCACGCTCCTGCTCACGGCCAATCCCAAGACGAACATCAAATCGGTGGCGGATCTGATCGCGCAGGCGAAAGCGAATCCGGGCAAGCTCACCTACTCGTCGCCGGGCGTCGGCACGCCGCACCACATGTCGATGGAGCTCATGAAGGACCTGGCCGGCATCAGCCTCCTGCATGTCCCGTACAAGGGCAGTTCCGGCGCGCTCACTGACTTGCTGTCCGGGGAGATCAACGTCGCGTTCGTACCGATTCACGTCGCCATGCCCTACGTCAAGGCCGGCAGGCTCACCGCTCTGGCGGTGGGCAGCGCCAAGCGCCACCCGAACGCGCCCGATGTCCCGACACTGCAGGAAGCCGGCTTCAAGGGAGCGGACGTCGACATGTGGTACGCGTTCATGGCGCCGAAAGGCACGCCCGCGCCGGTCGTCTCCCGGCTCGACACCGAGCTGCGCGCGATCCTCGCGACGCCGGAGATCAAGGCCGATTTCGACAAGCAGGGCATGGACGCCGCCTCGTCCTCGCCGTCCGAGTTGAATGCGCTCATGCGGCGCGACGATGCGCGCTGGGGCGAAGTGATCAGGAAGAACAACATCACCGCCGAGTAGGCTGTCGTCCCCGCGAAGCCTGTCCCCGAATGTCTTAATCGGGGAGCGGGGACCCAGCGACTTTCAGCAAACGACACTGGATTCCCGCTTTCGCGGGAATGACGAACGTGAAGCGGGGAATACGTGAAGCGGGGAAATTGGAATGACGCGAAGCATTGACCGGATTCTCACCACGCACGCGGGAGCCTTGCCGCGCTCCGACGAGTTGCGGCAGATGGTCTTTTCGAAATTCGAGGGCAAGCCCTACGACGCGGGCGTTCTTGCGGCGAAGCTTAAAGCTGAGGTCGCGGAAGTGGTGCGCAGGCAGGCCGCGTGCGGCATCGACAGCATCAACGACGGCGAGCTCGGCAAGACCAATTTCACCAACTACGTTCGCGAGCGCCTGTCAGGCTACGAGATGCGCGACCACCGCCCCGGCGTGGATCCGGCGCCGCTCGATATCACTGCGCGCGACCAAAAGGATTTTCCCCGCTACTTCGCCTCGGGGAGGGGCGCCCTGACCGGCGCGGCGCTGCGCCGCCGCGCGGCAGTGTGCGTGGCGCCGCTGAATTACGTCGGACAGGAGGCGCTCAGGGATGAGCTGCGCGACTTCCGCGCCGCCTTGCAGGGCGTCAAGGTCGCCGAGGCTTTTCTTCCGGCGAACACCCCCGGCACGATCGAGCACTGGCTGAGGAACGAGCATTACAAGACCGACGAGGAATTCGTCTACGCCATCGCCGAGGCGATGCGCGAGGAATACCAGGCCATCGTGGACGCCGGGTTCCTGCTGCAGATCGACGACCCGGACCTGGCCGACGGCTGGCAGATGTACCCCGATATGAGCGTCAGGGAATACCGCAAGTACGCCACGCTGCGGGTCGATGCGCTCAACCACGCGCTGCGCGGCATCCCGCGCGAGAAGGTCCGGCTGCACGCCTGCTGGGGCAGTTTCCACGGCCCGCACCGGCACGACATTCCCCTGAAGGACATCGTCGACATCATTTTTCGCGTGCGCGCATCCAGTTACTCGATCGAAGCATCGAACCCGGTACACGAGCACGAGTGGCGCGTCTTCGAGGACGTGAAGCCGCCCGAGGGCGCGGTGCTCATTCCCGGGGTCGTCGGCCACTGCTGCGATTTCATCGAGCATCCCGAGCTCGTCGCCCAGCGCCTGCTCCGCTATGCGAAGCTCATCGGCCGCGAGAACGTCATGGGCGGGACCGACTGCGGCCTCGGGCCGCGGGTGGGAAGCCCGGAGATCGCTTGGGCGAAACTCGAATCGCTGGCGCAAGGCGCGCGCCTGGCGAGCAAGCGATTGTGGATGCGGCCGGCGAAACCTTCGAAGAAGCGCGCGCCGGGCAAGAAGGCTTCCGGCAAGCGAAAGAAGAAGTAGGACGCCCTGGTGTCATTCCCGCGCAAGCGGGAATCCAGTGTCGTTTGCCGAAAGTCGCTGGGTCCCCGCTTGCGCGGGGACGACGTTCACAAGCTTAGTCGGCCTTGATATTGGCGGCCTTTGCGACCGCCGTCCACTTGTCGATGTCCCGCGCGATGATCGCGCGGAATTCCGCCGGCGTGTTGCCCGAGGGAACGATGGACATCTGGTCGAGGCGCTCCTTGATCTCCGGAAGCTTCACCACGCGCGCCACTTCCTGCTGGATGCGGTTCACGATCGCCGGCGGCGTGCCCGCCGGCGCGTGGAATCCCGTGAACAGGCGGATCTCGAGATCCGGGCCGCCGGCTTCGGTCATGGTCGGCACGCCGGGCCACGCGGGGTCGCGTTTCGACGAGGTCACTGCGAGTGCCCGCACCCTGCCGCCCTTGATCGGGCCGATGACCGGCGGCGGGTCGGTGACGGTGATCGTCACCTGTCCCCCCATCACCGCGTTGACCGAGTCGCCGCTGCTTTTGTAGGGGATATACGCGAATTTCGTTCCGGTCTTCTGATTGAAGAGCTCGGCGGCGAGCTGGAACGGCGCCGCGCTCGCCGAATAGTTGACGTCGTTCGGCCTAGCCTTGGCGTAATCGATCAGCTCCTTCACGGAGTTGACCGGCAGCGAGGCGCTTACGACGAGAATCAGCGGGAAATCCCCGATCATCGAGATGGGGGCGAAATCCTTGAGCGGCGAATAGGGCAGCTTGGAATAGATCGCCGGGTTCATCGTCATCGCCCCGCTCGGTCCCATGAACAGCGTGTAGCCGTCGGGCGCCGACTTGACGACGTATTCCGCGGCGATGATGCTCTGCGCGCCGGGCTTGTTCTCGACGATCACCGGTTGGCCGAGGCCTTCGGACATCTTCGGCGCGACCACGCGCACGATGATGTCGTTGCCGCCGCCGGCCGCGAAGCCGACGATGATGTGGATGGGCTTGCTCGGGAAAACCTGCCCTGAGCCCGTCGAAGGGGCCTGTCCTGAGCCTGCCGAAGGATCCTGCTGCGCGTGGGCCGTCGCGAGCAAGGATGATGCCGCGAGGCAGGCGAGCCGGGCCGTGAGTCGTAGTGTCATGTTTCCTCCTGATGCGTAGATTGCCACAGCCGCGTTCGCCGCGCGCTGCCGCACTAGGCCGCCATTTCCTTGGCGACCGCGGTCTTCTCCCTTTCGCCCGGAAAGAACAGCGCCGCCGCCAGGGTGGCGAGGGCGAGCGCTCCCAGCACGAAGAACAGCAGCTTGAAGTCCCCGCTCGACTTGTAAAGCCACGCGACCAGCGGCACGGCCAGGGCGCTCGCCGTGAACGACACCACGTAGCGCACGGCATAGGCGCGCGCGCGCCATTCTTCCCGGGTGTAGCGCGCGACCATCGCGTCGTTGATCGGGATTTGCCCGAACACGAAGAACATCATCGCCACCGCCACCAGAAGCATCGCGTAGCCTTCGGTGCCACCCGCCAGGAGGAGCAGCGGCACCTGCAGCGCGACCACCGGCACGAATACGGATTTCAGCGAGCGGCGGTCGAGCCACCAGCCGACGCAGAGCTGCGCCATCGCGGCGATCAGGTAGACGCCGCAGACGAGCATGCCGATGCCCAGGGTGGAGTGGGTCAGGGTCGAGAGCCTCTGGTCGAATACTTTCGGCATCGAAATGGTGGTGGCGTTGAAGATCACTCCGCCGCAGGCCGTGGCGATCGTGAGGATGGCGAATACGCGGGCGAGATCGGCGCGGGAAATCCTGTACGGATCGACCTTCCGCCTGGGCGCCTCGTCGGAGGCCTTGCGCGGAAGCAGGACGAACGCGGCGCCCACGGCGAGCGCGATGGCGCCGGGGACGATAAACGCGGCGCGCCAGCCGACGGTGTCCGCGAGCGCGCCTGCGATCAGGGCGGAGAAGGCGACCCCGACGTTGCCGAAGACGCCGTTCACGCCCAGTACCCGGCCGACGTTCTCCCGGTGAGCGACCAGCATGGCGATGCCCACCGGATGGTAGATTGCGGCGAATACGCCGATGAGCGTCAGGCCGAGCGCGATCTGCACCGTTCCGACCGCGAAGCCCGTGAGAATGGCCGCTCCGCCGATGCCGAAGAAGAACACCGCCATCATGCCGGCGCGGCTCCAGCGGTCCGCGAGCCAGCCCGCCGGGATCGAGAACGCGCCGAAAGCGATGAAGCCGCCGAGCGCGAGGGGAAGGAGATCGGCGTAGCCACGGCCGAGTTCTGCGCTCATCGCGAGCACCACGGTCGGGAAAATCAGCATGAGGAGGTGATCGAGCGTATGCCCGAGATTGAGAAACAGGCTCATGCGGCGCGAGGCGGTCATCGGGAACACTGGAAAAGGGCGGCGTTTAGTATAACAATTGATAAAGCCGGCACGCGTTGCGTGCCGGTTTATCTCCGCGAATTGGAACGGACCCGAGGAGGGGGAGGGGCTCCTCCTCTCCATTGAGGGCCGTTCAATTCGCGGGCGGCGCAAGCGCCACGTGTTGAAGGGGAGATGACGATGGCTACGAGTCGAATTTTTGCAGCGCTGGCTGCCGCAGTTTTCGCAGCGGCGAGCAGCACCGCATTGGCCGACGACTTAGGCCCGCGCGTCCGGAAAACCCAGCAGGCCCAGCTCGAAAAAGAAGCCGAGGACATGCTCGGCGCCGTGGTGCGGGTGAAGGTGAAAGCCATCCCCGGCGCCCGCAGCAGTTCGACCCTGGGCGAAACCCGCGAGGGGAGCGGCGTCGTCATCGACGAACGCGGGCACATCGTCACGATCGGCTACATCGTGATCGAAGCGGAAGCGATCGAGATCACGACCTATGAAAACAAGACGGTCTCCGCAAGCCTGATCGGATACGACCACGCCAGCGGTTTCGGGCTGCTGCGCGCCAGCGTGCCGCTCGGCCTGAAGCCCATGGCCACGGGACAGGCGGCCGATCTCGCGCTGCGCGAGCCGGTGATGGTCCTGCCTGCCGGCGGGCGCGAGGCCGCGAGTCTCGCCTACGTCGTCGCCAAGCGGAAATTTTCCGCGAGCTGGGAGTACCTGCTCGAAACCGCGATCTTCACCGCGCCGCCGACGGATCAGTGGGCCGGCGCGGCGCTCGTGAGCCGCGAAGGGAAACTCATCGGAATCGGTTCGCTTTTTGTGCGCGAAACGACGGCGGGCGGGTCGCAGACTCCCGGGAACATGTTCGTGCCGATCGATCTGCTCAAGCCCATCCTTGCCGATCTCATAGCCAAGGGACGCAGGAGCGAGGCGCCTCGTCCGTGGCTGGGCCTGGCGACCGAGGAGGTGCACGGGCATCTGATGGTGACCCGGGTCTCGCCGGAGGGACCGGCCGACAAGGCGGGGGTGAAGAACGGCGACCTTGTCATCGGCGTCGGCGCCGACCCCGTCAAAAGCCAGGAAGAGCTTTACCGAAAAGTGTGGGGACTGGGCGCGGCAGGAATCGACGTTCCGCTGAAGATCCTGCAAGGCGTCGAAATGCGCGAGCTCAAACTGCATTCGATCGACCGCTTCCAGTACTTCAAGGAAAAACCGGTCTACTGAATCCCTTCGAACGAAAAAAAACGGCGCTCTCGCGAGAGGGCGCCGAAAGCACTACGGAGGAGACGGGTGTCTTACCGGCTGTTGCGCGCCAGGCGGCGGAA
>DATHHS010000317.1:0-15120 GCA_035317085.1 Burkholderiales bacterium | reverse complement strand
CTGCGGTTGATCGAGATACCGCTTGCGCTGCCCTCGATTCTTGCCGGCGTGAAGACTTCCGCGGTGATCAACGTCGGAACCGCGACCATCGCGGCGTTCATAGGCGCGGGCGGCTACGGCGAGCGCATCGCCTCGGGGCTCGCGCTGAACGACAACGTCACCCTGCTCGCCGGCGCCATACCCGCCGCGGCGCTTGCGCTGATCGTGCA
This sequence comes from Burkholderiales bacterium, assembly GCA_035317085.1. Taxonomy (GTDB): domain Bacteria; phylum Pseudomonadota; class Gammaproteobacteria; order Burkholderiales; family SG8-39; genus VBDM01. Next base: position 14,911 of record DATHHS010000317.1, on the reverse strand, counting down.
GGGGGTGTTCGAGCTGGGCGAGCGGCGCTTCGGGTGGATGGCGCGAGCGCAGGGGCGTCCCTAGCTGGCGTGTTAACGGATTTTGCGAATATGCGATCAGATTTTCGGCGTCCGATTGTACAAAGCGCTATTGATCAGGCGCGTGAAGTCATTATTGATGACCTCGGAAGTATTGATGATCTGCCCCGAGAGTTAGCGAATACGATTGCGAATACTTATTATCAATGTTTCCTACCAATCGAATCCCGAGAGTCGGCGGATCACAACGTACCAGGTGTCCTAAAGGATTCCATTGATGAAAATGCGCGTCTTAGCGCTGCGCTAGAGCACCTGCCGCCCATGATCAAGGCTTTACGGCAAATTGATAAGCGTACGCGACCCGAGCTATACGATTACTCCGTCGAGTTTTGTCTGGATATCTTCAAATACAAAATTACTGACGCCGGTAAAAAGACCGGGATAAGACGAATGCTCGAAAGAAAACTGAAGCGGGTTAACGAAATCGACAATCTCTTGGAAATTATGCAGCTTTAACCACACTCCGCCTTTTACGAATACGGAACCTAAGTCTTCGCTCCTACGCTGCAGCAGCAGATTTCTTTGCTAACAGACAGGCGTTGACCCAAAGGAATGCCAATGATTACAACGACCGAACGCGCTCGAATTTTTATTAGCTGTGGACAAAACGATAAGAAGGGCGAAGTGGAGGTGGTCAAGAAAGTCGCCGACGAACTGAGCTCCTGCGGTTTCGATCCCTATATCGCGGTCGAAGAGAGCACGATAAGAGGCTTGACCGAAAATCTTTTCCCAAAAATCAGGGACTATGAATATTTTCTCTTCATCGACTTCGCGAGGGAACGCTTGGGGGATGCGAAAGAACCTTGTCGGGGATCGCTGTTCGCTCAGCAAGAGCTTGCCATCGCTGCATATCTTCAGAAAGATAAAGTCCTCGCATTTCAAGAGAATGGTGTCAAAGAACGTGATGGCATGATCGGCGCCTGGCAACTTAACGTCATCCACTTTTCTGATAGAGATTCGTTGCAAAAAATTGTTTGCGACGAGGTTTCTCACCAGTGGAAGTCCAATTGGCAAAACTCATTGACACTGTGCCCCAGTGGCAAGCCTCGTTCTCAGCTCCGCCCGCCAAACGATAAAGCGCGGTTCTTTGGGATTCGAGTGCACAACTGTCACCTGTATAAAGACTCCCTCAATACGTATGCGTACTTGGACAAGGTAGTCGAGGTTTCTTCCGGTAAACCCATCCAATTCGACGCAGTCGAACTCAGATGGGGAGGCTATATTTTTCCTAACGCCAGAATACAGGCTGGCCAATCTCGCGACTTGAATGCGTTTTGTATTTTGGAAAGTGCGCCGAACAAACCTTGCTTCATTGCGCTCACAGACGCCCCTAACTACTACACGCCAGACATCACTGCGCCCGGAGAGTGGATCTTGACTTACACTGTGCGAGGCGACGGCGTTCCTGGCACTACGAGAAACTTTTGCCTAAAAATGGACGCTACAAAAAACGGTATTCGCTTCGAGCCCTGCTGAACACGTACTACGTTATGGAGAAAGACATAAATGCAGATCGGAATTGCCGCAAAGCCCTGCCTGTGGAGACGCGCGTCGCGGCGACTCCGAGCGCGAGTGTATAATCGCCGCGAACATCCCATGAATTACCGCGGCAGACGCCATGGATGAGCTCAAGGTCCGAAAAGACGGTTTATTGATCCCGAGCGACTGGGTCAGGGGATTTGGTCCACGCGTATCCGTCGTGCGCAGCCGCGACGTTCTGATCATCGAATCGCCGCGCAGAGCCGCCGCGCGCAGGCGGCTGGCGGAGCAAATCCGGCGGCTCCGCCTTACCGCCCGCCGTCTCGGCGGTCTCACGCGTCGCGAGATCGCGGCTGAGGTCTCCGCCACGAGGGCGCGACGTGCGTCGCAGCGAATCGGAGCACGGAGTATATAATTCCGAGCGTGCCTCCCATGAACTATCGCGACATCATCACCATCGAACCCGGAAAACGCGGCGGCAAGCCGTGCGTTCGCGGCATGCGCATCACCGTGTACGAAGTTCTCGACTATCTAGCTTCGGGAATGTCCCGCGAGCAGATTCTGAAGGATTTCCCCTACCTCACAGCCGAGGATATCCAGGCCTGTTTAAGCTACGCGGCTGACCGCGAGCGCGGCCAGTTTGCCGTCGAAGCTTGAAGCTTCTTTTCGACCAGAACCTGTCTCCTTCGCTGGTCGAAACGCTGCGGGAAATCTTTCCGGAGTCGCTCCACGTGCAATCGGTCGGCCTTTCCCGTGCCGGCGACGAAGAAGTCTGGCGCTACGCCAAGGAACACGGGCTCGCGGTGGTCACCAAGGACTCCGATTTTCACGAACGAACACTGCTCGCGGGGGCTCCGCCGAAGGTCGTATGGATCCGCCGGGCCAACTGCTCCACGGCAGAGATCGCCGCAATCCTGTCGCGACGCGCCGAGGACATGCGCGCACTCGAACGGGACGAGCAGGCGCTGTTTCTTATTCTCGTCTGAGGCTCGGAAGAAACACGCTCAACCGACGGCGCTCAGTACCTTGCCGCCGGCCGACACCGACTTCGCATCCACCAGCACGAACGCCATGACGCAGGGCGCCGTGCCGCGGTTGATCCAGTTGTGCAGGGTGCCGCGTTGCACGAGCACATCGCCCGCCTTGAGATGGACTTCCGTGCCTTTCTCCAGCTCCATGTCGATCTCGCCGGAGATCACCACGGCGTAGTCGATCGAGTCGGTGCGGTGCACGCGTGGCGAGACGCCGGGCGAGAACTCGATGACGCGGAACACGGTGCCGCCGGGGAGGGTGGTGCCGACTTTCCTGGCGGAGGTATCGGCGTCGCCGGAATTGTCGGCGGGGACGGTGTCGGTGGTCCAGATCACGGATGCCGAGGCCCCGGGCCGGTTCGACACGATATTTTTGGAGATTTCGTCGATCTTCACGATGGCGCGCCCCTTGCCGTCGTGCCCGGTCACCACTCGCCGCACTTTTATGGTCATGGTTTCTCCCGATGCATTGTTGTTTGGATCGGAGCGATTATACGGGGTGGAGCCCCCGCGCTTGCGTAGTCAGGGGGCCGGGCGCTCGTGTATCATCGCCGTTCGCTTCGGCCGGCGTGGCCGCTACGGAAAGCGTCTGATAAAAATCCAATGAACATCGGCATTCCAGCCGAAACGCGTCCGGGCGAGACGCGCGTCGCGGCCACTCCCGAAACCGTCAAGAAGCTCGTCGCGGGCGGACGCCACGCGATCTTCGTGCAATCCGGCGCGGGAGTCGCCGCGAGCGTTCCCGACAAGGAATTCGAAGCGGCTGGCGCGAAAATCGTCTCTGCGCGGGATCTTTCCGCCGCGGACATCGTGCTGAAGGTGCGGGGTCCGCAGGACGCCGAAGTCGGCCTGTTCAAGCACGGCGCGATCCTCATCGGGCTCCTCAATCCTTATGACCGCGCGACCATGGAATCCTACGCATCGGCGGGCCTGACCTGCTTCGCCATGGAATGGCTGCCGCGCACCACGCGCGCACAGGCCATGGACGTGCTCTCCTCGCAGGCGAACATCGGCGGCTACAAGGCGGTGATCCTCGCCGCGGCCGAATACGGGCGCTTCATGCCGATGCTCATGACCGCGGCGGGAACGGTAAAGGCGGCGCGCGTGCTGGTTCTCGGCGCCGGCGTCGCGGGGCTGCAGGCGATCGCCACGGCGAAGCGCCTGGGCGCGATGATCGAGGCTTCCGACGTGCGGCCCGCGGTGAAAGAGCAGATCGAATCGCTCGGCGCGAAATTCCTCGACGTGCCCTACCTGACCGACGAGGAGCGCAATATCGCGCAAGGCGTCGGCGGCTACGCGCGGCCCATGCCGATCGACTGGATGCGTCGGCAAGCGGACCTCGTGCACGAGCGCGCCAAGGCCGCGGATATCGTCATCACCACCGCGCTCATTCCCGGCCGGCCCGCGCCGGTGCTCCTGAAGGAAGAGACGGTGAAGGCCATGAAGCCGGGCTCGATCGTCGTCGACATGGCGATCGAGCAGGGCGGGAATTGCCCGCTCACCGAGCGCGACAAGATCGTAGTCAAGCACGGCGTGAAGCTCATCGGCATCTCCAACCTGCCGGCGCTGGTCGCTGCGGACGCGAGCGCGCTCTATGCGAGGAACCTGCTCAACTTCCTCAACCTTCTCGTCGATCCGAAGACCGGCGAGCTGAAGCTCGACCGCTCCGACGAGATCATCGCCGGGAGCCTTGTTTGCATCAACGGCGAAGTCGTTAAAAAGACGTGAGGACCTCGTGACCGGAACCGTCGACCCCACCGTCATCAACCTCGTCGTGTTCGTGCTCGCCGTGTTCGTCGGCTACCACGTGATCTGGAACGTCACGCCCGCGCTGCACACGCCGCTCATGAGCGTGACCAACGCGATCTCGAGCGTGATCATCGTCGGTGCCATCCTCGCCGCGGGCCCCAACGAGACCGATTTCGGCTCGATCCTGGGCGCGGTCGCCGTGGGCCTGGCCGCGGTCAACGTCTTCGGGGGCTTCCTCGTGACGCAGCGCATGCTCGGGATGTTCAAGAAGAAAACGCCCAAAGTCGCGAATGCGGCCGAGAAGGAAAAGGCATGAGCGCCAACCAGCTCGCGCTCTGGTACCTGGCGGCGAGCGTTCTTTTCATCCTCGCGCTGAAAGGCCTGTCCTCGCCGGTGTCGGCGCGGCGCGGGAACCTCTTCGGCGTGATCGGCATGGCGATCGCGGTTCTGGTGACGCTCGCCATCACGAAGAAGGTCGCGTACATCCTGGTCGCGATGGCGATCGGCGGCATGGTCGGAGCGTTCGTCGCGCGGCGCGTGCAGATGACGCAGATGCCCGAACTGGTCGCGGCGATGCACTCGCTGGTGGGCATGGCGGCGGTGCTGATCGCCGTCGCCGTGGTGAACAACCCCGGCGCTTTCGGCGAGCACGATCCGCTGCCGCGCGGCAACCGCCTCGAGCTTTTCATCGGCAGCTTCGTCGGCGCCATCACCTTCTCGGGCAGCGTGATCGCCTTCGGCAAGCTCGCCGGCCTGGGCAAGAAGTTCCGTCTTTTCTCCAGCGCCCCGGTGACCTTCAAAGGCCAGCATCTGCTGAACCTCGCGCTCGCCGTCGCAATGGTCGGCTTCGGCCTCGCGTTCTTCCTCGCGGAGGGCAAGGCCTGGATGCCGTTCCTCGTCATGCTCGGGATCGCCTTCACGCTCGGCCTGCTCATCATCATCCCCATAGGCGGGGCCGACATGCCGGTGGTGATCTCGATGCTGAACAGCTACTCGGGATGGGCGGCGGCGGGCATCGGCTTCTCGCTCAATAACACCATGCTGATCATTGCCGGAAGCCTGGTCGGCTCCTCGGGCGCGATTCTCTCCTACATCATGTGCAAGGCGATGAACCGCTCCTTCATCTCGGTGATCATGGGCGGCTTCGGCGCGGCCGAAGGCACGACCGCCGCCGACACCGGCGACAAGACGGTGCGCTCGGGATCGGCCGAGGACGCCGCCTTCCTGCTGGCGAATGCCGAGTCGGTGGTGATCGTGCCCGGCTACGGCCTCGCGGTGGCGCGCGCCCAGCACGCGGTGAAGGAACTGGCGCAGAAACTGATCGCGAAGGGCGTGAACGTGCGCTACGCGATCCACCCGGTCGCGGGCCGCATGCCCGGCCACATGAACGTGCTGCTCGCCGAGGCCGAGGTGCCCTACGAGCAGGTGGTCGAGATGGACGACATCAACAGCGATTTCGGCAACACCGACGTGGTGCTGGTGCTCGGCGCGAACGACGTGGTGAATCCGCTCGCGCACGAGAAGGGCAGCGCGATCTACGGCATGCCTATCCTCGAGGCGAACAAGGCGCGCACCGTGCTCGTGAACAAGCGCTCGATGGCCGCCGGCTACGCCGGCCTCGACAATCCGCTTTTCTACATGGAAAAGACCATGATGGTGTTCGGCGACGCCAAGAAGGTCGTCGAGGACATGGTCAAGGCGCTCGAGTAACGACTCCCTCTCCCTCTGGGAGAGGGCGGGGGTGAGGGATGAGCAGTCGCGAAAAAATTCTTTCCCGAATCCGCAAAGCCCAGGGCCGCGGCGGCAAGCGGCCGTCGCAGGCCGAGCTGGAAGCGGTCGAGACCTATCTGCGCGCGCACCTCCGCGGGACGCTGCCGAAGGTCGAGGCGGATCTCGTCGCGCGCTTTCGCGCCCGTGCCGAATCGATGCAGAGCACGACCGAGGAGGTCGCTGCAAAATCGGAAGTCCCTGACGCGGTCGCGCGCTATCTGAAGTTGAACAACGTGCCGCTCGCCGGCTGCGTCTGGCCGCAATTGGCCGGCATCGACTGGAAGGGCGCGGGGCTCGCGCTCGAGCAGCGGGCGGCGAACGGCAGCGACGCCGTCGGCGTGACCGGTGCCTTTGCCGCGATCGCCGAGACGGGGACGCTCATGTTTGCCTCCGGTCCCGATACGCCCTCCAGCGTGAGCCTGCTCCCGGAGACGCACGTCGCCGTGCTGGAAGCGCGTCGCATCGTCCCGCACATGGAAGACGCCTGGGCGCTGGCGCGCGCGGAATTCGGGCAGCTGCCGCGCGCCATCAACTTCGTATCAGGGCCTTCCCGTACGGCGGATATCGACCAGACGATCGTGCTCGGCGCGCACGGGCCGTACCGCGTTCACATCGTCGTGATTCCGGGGTAGACTCCACAACTCCGGGGGCACCCCCGCGGTCTTGACCGCGGTAAGCTTTCCACATAAATGCCGGCACCTTCGCCCCGCCGGCCATAACAACGTCGCATCCGCTGCATCGCTGGAACGGTCCGGGAGCATCGCGCATGCCCGATTTATTCTTTTTGCCTGCAGCACCGTTGCCGCCGAACCAGATCATCTGGTTCGGCGTGTTACTGCTCGCCGGGGTGATCGGAGGCGAGGTCGCCAGGCGAGTGCTGTTCCTGCCGCGCATCACCGGCTATGTCGCCGCCGGGCTCGCTCTCGGTCCGGAAGGATTCGCGCTCATCGACAAGGCCTTGTTGCACGAGTTGCGCGGCTTCGCCGACATCTCGATCGGCCTCATTCTGTTCGAGCTGGGGCACCGCATCGACCTGAGGTGGCTCAAGCGCTCGCCGCGCCTGGTGCTCACCTCGCTCGCCGAATGCGCCCTGGGCGCGGGGCTGGTCTATTTCACGTTGCGCACCTTCTTCGCCCTCGACGTCCTGCACGCTTCCGCCGCCGCGGCGATCGCGATCGCCACCTCGCCAGCCGTGGTGATGCGTATCACCGCCGATCTCGGCGCAGAAGGCCAGGTGACCGAGCGCGCCCTGCTGCTCACGGCGCTCAACTGCAGCGTCGCCGTGCTCGCATTGACCGCGTTGATCCCCTGGCTGTATCTCGAATACCGCGGCGGCTGGCGGACGATTCTGTTGCACCCGATGTATCTGCTCGCGGGCTCATTCGCCCTGGGGCTGGGGGCAAGCGCCGCGACTCTTGCGCTGCTCAAGTGGCTCGGCAAGCGCGAAGAGATCCAGGCGGTGCTGTTGATCGCCCTGATCCTCGCGACCATCGGCGCGGCGATCGCGCTGAAGCTCTCGGTGCTGCTCGCCTTGCTCGCCTACGGCGCCCTGGTTCGCAACCTGGACAGGCATTACCACCTCGCCGCGCCCGACTTCGGCCTGACCGGGCAGATATTCTTCCTGATCCTTTTCGTACTCGCCGGCGCGAATCTCGACCTGCACGCGGCCTGGGCCGGCATCGTGATCGGCGCCTCGCTTGCCGCCGTGCGCTTCGCGGGCAAGGCGGTGGGCATTCTCGCCTTCGTTACGGGCGGCCGCATGCAGGTGCGCCAGGGTTTGCTGCTGGCGCTGGCGCTAACGCCCATGTCCGGGCTCGCGGTCATCATGCTCCAGGACACGCAGTCGCTGTTTCCGGAGTTCGGCCGTACGCTGGCGAGCGTGGTGCTGCCCGCAGTCGTGCTCCTCGAGATCGCCGGGCCGGTCCTGACCCAGCTTGCGCTCAAGTTCGCCGGAGAAGCGCGGCCCAAACCGGCGGAGAAAAGCTGACTTCATGGGCGAGCTTCCGTTCAAGCCCTCGCAACCGCTCTCGCTCGGAGTCGAGCTCGAGCTGCAGATCGTCAACACGCGCGACTACAACCTGACGCGCGGCGCCTCCGACCTGCTCGGCGCGCTGGCGAAGAGCAAGCACCCGGGCGATATCAAACCGGAGATCACCGAGAGCATGGTCGAGATGAGCACCTCGGTGCATGAAAGCCACGGCAAGCTCGTCGCCGAGCTCCGCACCATGCGGGATGCCGTCGCCGCCGCCGCACACGGGCTCAATCTGGGCATCGCCGGGGGCGGGACCCACGCGTTCCAGAAATGGAACGACCGCCGCATCTACGACACCGAGCGCTTCAATCATCTCGCCGGGCTCTACGGCTACCTCGCGAAGCAATTCACCGTGTTCGGGCAGCACATCCACGTCGGCTGCGTCGACGGCGACGAGGCGGTCTACCTCGCGCACATGTTCTCGCGGTACGTGCCGCACTTCATCGCGCTGTCCGCGTCCTCGCCCTTTCAGCAGGGCGAGGACACGCTGTTCGATTCCTCGCGCCTGTCCGTGGTCAACGCCTTCCCCTTGAGCGGGACGATGCCGCTGGTACACCACTGGGCGGAGTTCGAAGCTTATTTTTCGAAAATGCAGGGCTTCGGCATCGTCAAGAGCATGAAGGACTTCTACTGGGACATCCGTCCCAAGCCCGAGTTCGGCACGATCGAGATCCGCGTTTGCGACACGCCGCTCTCGGTCGATCGCGCCGCCGCGCTCGCGGCCTACGCGCAGGCGCTCGCGCGCTACTTGCGGCTGGAACGCCCCCGGCCGATTTCCGCGGAACCCTATCTCGTCTACAGCTACAACCGTTTCCAGGCTTGTCGCCACGGGATGGAGGCGAGCCTGATCGAGCCCTGCGACGGCGGCAGCGCGTCGATGCGGCAAGACCTCGCCGCGACTTTCGCCCGAATCGCGCCGCACGCCGAAGCGCTGGGCTGCCGCCCCCTGGTTCAGGGCCTGCTGACGGGAGCGCAGGATTCCGGCAACGACGCGCGCCGGCTGCGCGCGCGGCTCAAGGAAACGGGATCGTTCCCCGACGTGGCGCGCTGGCAATGCGAGCAGTGGATGCAGCCATCGAAATAGGACCGGCCGCGCCACGAACGACCGGCGGCGCATCAAGCTCGCGCCGCCTGTTTCAAAGCCCCGACCTCGGCTGACGCCTCGGTTTCCACGTTCCCGGTGAGGCGGACGTTCTTCCGCTGCGAAGATTCTTGAAGATCCGATTAGTTTTGCAGAAGGCCGAGCTTTCCGGCGAGCCATCTCGTCGTGGTGGCCTGGATGAGGATCGTCATCATGATGGCGATGAAGGTGATCGACGCGATGATCTCGGCGCCGGGCGCCTTCATGCCGACCAGCAGCCCCGCGAGCGCCGCAGGTATCACGCCGGTTTCGCGCGTCCAGCACATGAACAAGAGCTCGTTGAAACTCCATTTCGCCCGCCGGTCCGGTGCCGCGCACAGGAATACCGTCGCCGGGCGGGCGATCAGCATGAGCACGGCGACTACGGCCACGCCGCCGGCGAGGTAGCGGTTCATCAGCTCGAAATTCACCTGCGATCCGAGCAGGATGAAAATGAACATGCGCATGAGGAACGCGGTCGTGATGACGTACTCGTCGAGCTTCTGCGCTCCTCCGGGCGCCATGCGGAATCCGAACGAATCCTTGTTGCCGAGCACGATGCCGAACACGAACACCGCCATGAAGCCGCTCGCCTGGAGGCCGTCGGCACCCAGATACGCGCCGATCACCGCCATGAGGGTCACTGCCGGCGCGTACTCGGAGAGAAAGGCGTACTTCTCGTGCGCGATCAGCCATGCGGCTGCGTAACCGAGCACGACGCCGGTGGCGATACCGATGCCCGACTGCTTCAGGAGATCGAGCAACGCCGCCCGGACAGAAAAGTCGCCGGCGCCGGTCGCGACCGCCAGCACCGCGAAGGTCGCGATCGCACCGGTCGCGTCGTTGAACGCGGATTCGCTCATCACCGTTTGGGCAACCCTGTCCTTGATGCGCACTTGCCGGAATATGGGCACGAGCGTCGCGGGGTCGGTTGACGCGATCGCAGTGCCCAGCAGCAGGGCGACCATGATTGGCACGGCCAGGATGAAGTAAGCTGCCGCCGCGGTGATGACGGCGGTGATCAAGACCCCTGCGGTCGCGAGCAGGATTATCGTGATCCAGACCTCCTTCAGCACTTTCAGGCGCAGCGAAGCGCCGCCGTCGAAGAGGATGTAGCAGGAGCCGAAGATCAGGATCAGCTGATTGACGGCCGAATCGATCCGGATGTGAATCCAGCCGGCCGCGGCGGGCCCGAGCGCCGTGCCTGCAAGGAGAAATACCACGACATCCGGGATCCTGAGCTTTTGCGCGAGAAACCCGGACAGCGTGCCGGTCAGCAGGATGATGCCGAACGCGAGCAGCACCTGCTTGGCAAGTTCCGCCGAGCCTCCCGGTTCCAAGCTTCTTTCCCTCCCTATTTCCGATGGCTTCGGAGTATGCCCGAATCGGGCGACGCCGGTTTCACAATGCGGAAAGCCCCCTCGGACCGGCTTGATTTCGGGGCGGACTAGGAATACGATTCGCGGGCTTCGGCGTTCCACAACCAGAGGCTGGCTCGGAACAAAAAGGCCCTGTAGCTCGTTTACTCCAGAGCGTTTCCGGAATAAAAAAATAGCGCCGAGAAGAGACTACCGATTGCCGTTTCCCCATAGGAGAACCACATGAGCAAGGAACAGACTAACAAGTCACAGGCTGCTTCGCGCCGCAAGTTTCTGGCGGGCGCCGCCGTGGCGACAGCCGGCGCGGCGACGCTGGGCTTCCCGATGATCGCCAAGGGCCAGACCGGCCCGATCAACTTCCGTTTCCAGTCGACCTGGCCGTCCAAGGACATCTTCCACGAGTACGCCCAGGATTTCGCCAAGACAGTCAACGACATGACCGGCGGCGACCTCAAGATCGAGGTACTGCCCGCGGGCGCAGTGGTGCCGGCTTTCGGCCTGCTGGAAGCCGTATCCAAGGGCACGCTCGACGGCGGCCACGGCGTGCTGGTGTACCACTACGGCAAGCAGAACTCGCTCGCGCTCTGGGGCTCGGGCCCGGGATACGGCATGGATGCCAATATGCTGCTCTCCTGGCACAAGTGGGGCGGCGGCAAGGAGCTGCTGGAAAAGCTCTATGCCTCCATCGGTGCCAATGTGGTCTCGTTTCCCTATGCTCCGCTCTACACCCAACCGCTGGGCTGGTTCAAGAAACCGGTCACCAAACCGGATGACTTCAAGGGTCTCAAGTACCGCACCGTGGGCATCTCGATCGACCTGTTCACGGCCATGGGCGCCGCGGTCAACGCACTGCCCGGCGGCGAGATCGTGCCGGCGATCGACCGCGGTCTGCTCGACGCGGCGGAGTTCAACAACACCTCCTCCGACCGCGCCCTGGGCTTCGCCGACGTGTCCAAGGTATGCATGCTGCAGAGCTATCACCAGAACGCCGAGCAGCTCGAGATCACCTTCAACAAGACCAAGTACGACGGGCTGGCACCCAAGCTGAAGGCGATCATCGCCAGCGCCGTGGATGCGTCGTCGGCGAACATGATGTGGAAGGCGATCGACCGCAATTCGCAAGACTACATCACGCTGCAGACCGTGGACAAGGTGAAGTTCTACAAGACGCCCAATTCGGTGCTGCAAAAGCAGCTCGAGCTCTACGACCAGGTCACGGCCAAGAAAGCCCCGGGCACTCCCATGTTCCAGGAGATCATGGATTCGCAGAAGAAGTTCGCCGAACGCGCGGTGAAGTGGGAGCAGGACGTCGTCGTCAACCGGCGCATGGCCTACGATCACTACTTCGGCAAGTCGGCCGGGAAAAAAGCCTGATCTCTTTTGTAGAATTGTTTTCGAACACCATCCGGAATCGGAATCCGGGTGGTGTTTCGTTTTTTGAACCGGGTTTTTGCCGCAGAGTAGCCGTCTCCCTATGAAAATCCAGAATTTTCTGCTGACTGCCGACCATATCAGCACCTGGGCGGGCAAGACCGCTGCCTGGCTGATCATGTTGCTGATGACCACCGTCTGCATCGAAGTGTTCAAGCGCTACATCATGAACATGCCCACGGCGTGGATATTCGACGCCACCAACATGATGTACGGCACGCTGTTCATGTTGTGCGGCGCGTATACGCTGGCGCAGGATGCCCACGTCCGGGGTGACTTTCTCTACGGCTCGATGAAGCCGCGCACCCAGGCTACGCTGGATCTGATTCTGTACATCATGTTCTTTCTTCCCGGCGTGATCGCCTTGATCAAGGCGGGAATCGATTACGCGGGCGATTCCTGGCGCATCAATGAACACTCGAACGTGACTTCGAACGGGCCGGCCGTATATCCGTTCAAGACCGTCATCCCGATCGCCGGAGTCCTGGTGCTGATCCAGGGCGTGGCCGAGATCGTGCGCTGCGGCGTATGCCTGAAGGTCGGGGAGTGGCCCGAGCGCCTGAAGGACGTCGAGGAGATCGACGTGGTCGAGCAGCAGCTCGCCAGCAGCACGCATGTGGATGAGGAATCGCGCAAGCGGGCGATCGAAAGCGTTCACGACATCGACGACGCGGCACACGCGCGCGGCCTCGGCGACCGGGCGGCCGAGGATGTGGGCCGGCATCCGAAGGGAGAGCGCAAATGAGCGATCCCGCACTCGGGCTGACCATGCTCGCGCTCATCGTGGTCGTGATCATGATGGGCTTCCCGACGGCATTCACGCTGATGGGTCTGGGGATGTTTTTCGGCTTTATCGCTTTCTATGAGCCCTCCCAGTCCTGGGCGCACAACAAGGTGTTCGACCTCATGGTCGAGCGCACCTACGGCGCGATGAATAACGATGTGCTGATCTCGATCCCCTTGTTTGTACTCATGGGCTACGTGATGGAGCGAGGGGCGCTGGTGGACAAGATGTTCTACAGCATCCAGCTCGCGTTCCGCCGCGTGCCTGCGTCGCTCGCGGTGGCGACGCTGATCGTGTGTACCTTCTGGGGTATCGCCAGCGGCCTGGTCGGCGCGGTGGTGGTGCTGATGGGCGTGATCGCATTCAATCCGATGCTGAAGGCCGGCTACGACGTGAAACTTGCCTCGGGAGTGATCACCGCGGGCGGTACGCTCGGCATCCTCATTCCGCCTTCTGTGATGATCATCGTTTATGCGGCGGTCGCCGGACAGTCGGTGGTCAAGCTCTATGCCTCGGCGATGTTCCCCGGCTTCTTCCTGTCCTTCCTCTATCTCGTGTACATCGTGGGCTGGGCGCTCATCAATCCCAAGATCGCGCCCAAGCTGCCCGAGTCGGAGATCAAGGTGCCGGTCTCGGACTGGGTGCGCAAATTCCAGCAGGCGTATTCGAAAAACATGATGCTCGGGCTGCTCGCCGCGGTAGTCAATCCCGCCAAGGCGCTCGGCATCGCGGTCGCCGAAGGCGGCCGGCTCACCTATGTCATGCTCTGGAAGAACCTGCTTGCCGCATTGTTCCCGTTGATGCTTTCGGCGGTGACTTTGTGGGGGATCTGGTGGTACGTGGTGATTCACCAACAGGCCGATACCCAGGCGACGGCCGGCATGGTGATCAGGCAGGGCGTGGCCCCTGCCAGAATCGTGCCTCAGTCGGATCAGGACAAGCCGCAGGAACTGGGGAGCGGCGCGACCGAATCCGAGTCGGGAACGCCGGAGCAGGAAGCGGAAGGCGTGGAGCAAGTCGGGACTCCGGAGCTGCTCAAGCAAGGCGCGGCCGCGCCGTCGGAATCCGGTCCGCCGCAGGGGTTCTTCACCTATTTCTGGCTCGTCACGGCGGCGACCGCCCTGGTGCTGCTCTGGTATTACTGGAAGCTGGAGGCCGAGCCGTTCGAGTTGCTGAAGCTGCTGATCTCCTCGGTCATGCCGCTAGGCATCCTGACCATCGTTGTCCTCGCTGTTATTCTTTTCGGGATCACCACCGCCACCGAGTCGGCAGCCATCGGGGCCGCGGGGGCGTTCCTGCTTGCGCTTCAGGCGCGCACGTTCAGTTGGGAGCGGCTCAAGCAATCGATATTCCTGACCGCGAAGACCACGGCGATGGTGTGCTGGTTGTTCATCGGCTCGGCGCTGTTTTCGGGAGTGTTCGCGATTCTGGGCGGCCAGCAACTGGTCGAAACGTGGGTGCTCTCGCTCAATATGACGCCGATACAGTTCATGATCCTGTCTCAGGCGATCATTTTCGTGCTCGGCTGGCCGCTGGAGTGGACCGAGATCATCGTCATCTTCGTTCCGATCTTCCTGCCGCTGCTGAAGCACTTCCAGATCGATCCCATCCTGTGGGGCACGCTGGTGTTCGTCAACCTGCAGGCGGCGTTCCTGTCGCCGCCGGTGGCGATGTCGGCCTTCTACCTGAAGGGGGTCGCGCCCAAGCACGTCACGCTGAACCAGATTTTCGCCGGCATGATGCCCTACATGATCATCGTCATCATCTGCATGGTCATCATGTATCTGTGGCCGGGTATGACCTTGTGGCTGCCGAATTATCTGTACGGCAACTAGGATCGCGCCACGAGAGTAGGAAAGGGCGGCTGCGGCCGCCCTTTCCATTGCCGGGTTTCCGTCTTCGGGCGCGTGACCCCGGGGCATGAAAGCGTGAATTGATCTCTTATGCCGGGATTGTGCCTTCGTCATACTATGGAGCGCCTGTGAAGCCGAAAATTCTCGTAACCCGCGCCACTTTCGACGAGGTGATCGAAAAGCTGCGCGAGCGCTTCGACGTCGA
>DATHHS010000316.1:0-6042 GCA_035317085.1 Burkholderiales bacterium | reverse complement strand
ACCGTCTCGGTGATCCGGTGGCTGAGGTAGCGCTTCCCCGCGCGCAGAGTGCGGATGGCCTCCACCACTTCTTCGCCTGCCGATTCCTTCAGAACGTAGCCCTGCGCGCCCGCCTGCAGCGCGCGGTAGATATGCTCGGCGCTCAGATACATGGACAGAATCAGCACGCGCGTGTCCGGACACCTCTCGACGATACGCCGCGTCGCCTCGACGCCGTCGAGTTCCGGCATGGCGATATCCATGATGACGATATCCGGCCGAAGGCGTTGTGCCTCGAGCACGGCTTCGCGGCCGTTGCCGGCAACCGCGACCACCTGCAGGTCGTTGCCGTTCTCGAGCAAGGCCCGAAGACCGTCCCGGACCACGGCATGATCGTCGGCGAGCAGTACGGTGACCGGCATGTCAGACCTCCTCCGCCTCGACGTGATAGTCCACGACCACTTGTACGCCGGTATTGAGACCGGCCTTCAGCGAGAACCGTGCCCCGACCGCTTCGGCCCTTTCCCGCATGATCAACAGCCCCCAGCCGGCATCCGGTGTCGGCGTTTCGATCCGCTGCGGATCGAAGCCGACGCCGTCGTCCCGTACCGACAAAGTCGCGTGCCCTTTGGCACGTCGGACGGCGATTTCGACGCGCTGGGCGTTGGCGTGCTTAGCGACATTGTTGAGCGCCTCCTGGGCGATCCGGAACATGGCGAGGTCGACCGGCTTGGGCAGATCGGACCCGGGCGAGCCTCCTTCAAAGGCGACCTGTATGCCCGTCCGGCGCGAAAAACCCGTGGCGAGCGAGCGCAGGGCGGCGGGGAGACCGTAATCGTCCAGCGCATGCGGCCGAAGTTCGGCCATGACGTTGCGCATGGCGTCGACCGTGCCTTCGACGAGCACGCCGCATTCCTCGAGTCGCGCGGCCAGCTCGGGCTTCGCGCCGGCGGGCAGGCCGCCAGCCACGATGCTCAAATTTATCCCGAGCGCCGTGAGATTCTGTCCGACCCGGTCGTGCAATTCTCTCGCAAGGAGCCTGCGTTCCGCTTCCTGGACCTCAACCAGACGGCGTGAGGTGGTTTTCAGGCGATCGGCGTAGTTGTGCAGGTCTTCTTCGGCGCGCTTGCGTTCGGTGATGTCGTGGGTGATCTCGGAAAAACCTCGGGAGTTTCCCGACTCGTCGAGCAGAGGCGTGACGATGACGTGGGCCCAGAATCGCGAGCCGTTCTTGCGGACGCGCCAGCCCTCGCTTTCGTAGCGGCCCTGGATCGAGGCGAACTGGAGTTGCATTCCCGGATCGCCCCGGGCGGCATGATCCTGCAGGAAGAAACGCGAGTAGTGCTTTCCGATGATCTCCTCGGCGCGATACCCCTCGATGCGCTCCGCTCCGAGGTTCCAGCTCGTGATGTAGCCGTTCATGTCGAGCATGTAGATGGCGTAGTCGCGGACGTTCTCCACCATCATGCGGAACCGCTCCTGGGTGAGCCGCACCTGTTCTTCGGCCAGTTTTCTCTCGGTGATGTCCTGGCAGGTCCCGATGAAGCGCAGCGCGCGGCCCGCGTCGTCGCGGTCTACGCGGACCTGGCTGTGGATCGTCCTGGTCGATCCATCCTCGCGCACGATGCGAAACTGATTTTCGTAGGCCTTGCCGGAGCGCAGCGCTTCGCCCGCCATCTTGGCCGTGCGTTCCCGGTCGTGCCGGTGAACGAACCGATAGAACCCGTCGAAGCTCGCCGGGACCCGGTCCTGGGTCACTCCGAAAATCCTGCAAAGCTGCTCGGACCAGGTGTGAGAGTTGGTGCGCAAATCCCACACCCAGCTTCCCAGATTGGCGAGCGCCTGAGCTTCCTGCAGCTGGACGTCGCGGGCCCGCAGGGCTTCTTCGGTTCCCCGCCGTTCCGTCACGTCCCGCGCCACCGCGACGACGAGCGCGACCTTGCCGTGTGAATCGAACACGGCGCTGCGATAGCTCTCGATGTAGCGTATCTCTCCGCTCGGCAGCAGAAACCGAAACTCTACATGCCGGTTCTGGCCGTCGTGGATCGTCTCAAAGAACGCCTTCTGCACCTGTTCCCTGTCCTCGGGATGAATCTCCTGAAACGCACTGGACCCTACGAGCCCCTTGTAGTCTCCGAATAGGCGACCATAAGTGGGGTTGACGTAGACTCGTCGGCCATCCAGGTCGACCAGGGCAATCAGGTCGGAGGCATTCTCGGCGATCAGGCGGAAGCGTTCTTCGGTTTCGCGCAGATCTTTCGTCATCCGCTCGGCGAGCTTCAAGGCCCGACCGCGCGACGAAGACAAGGAATAAAGCACGCCGAACAGGAGCAGGCTCGAGACTAATCCCCCGATCAACACCCAATACGGCCAGAGCCTGTCGAGGCGTCCGATTATTGCGTCTTTCGGCGCGGTGTATTGGAATTCCCAGACTCGGCTGGCGATTTCGATCGGCAGAGTGTGAACGAATACTGAGCCGGGATCACCCATGGCAGATTGCGCGGGGGATCCCCTGTTCGGCTGGCCGCTGTCAAACAGCAGCTGCCTCTCGTCGGATCCGGAACGACGTTCGCTAGCGGCAGACCCGGCATCGTATAACCTGATCTGCATGTACCGCAGCATCTCCTCTTTGAGCGCGCCTCTCATCAGATTTTCAACGTCGAAGCCCGAGCCGACTGAACCGACATAGGCCGCCCGCCGTTGTTCTACGGTGTCGACGGGCATCCCTTTCCCGTAAACCGCCAGCCGCATCGCCAAATAGATGGCTTCTTTGGCACGCTTTACCCGGAGTGGTTGTGCAGAACTGGTCAGGTTTCCGGTATCCCGCCCCGAACGCATGGCCACCCCTATCTTTTCCGGGTTTGCAGCCAGTGGACTCACGCCAAGGTCGAAGCCGAACGCAAATTCATAGCCGAGCATCGGCTCGAGATACACAATAGCGAAATATTCGGCGCGCTCCCCAGGGGGGTTGATCGCGAACTGGGGATAACCTCGTGAATCAAAACTGGTATCGCGACGCACCGCTTCTTCAAAGCGTTTCCTGTCCCGGGCAGGAACGTACGCGGCATAGTTCAGAGAAATGAAACCAGGGTAGCGATGCTTCAGGTCGAGCGATTCGACAAAGCGATGGAACCGAAGCCGATCGACCGGGTCTTCGCTGGCGAACAACGCCCGCAACGCGTATAAAACATTGCTATAAGAATGGAGACGTCCTTCAATAATGCTATTTGCGTCCTTCGCCTCGCGCTCGAACCGCAGGCGAGCGACGTGCTCAACAGAGTCTCGGATAAGCGCGAACAAGAAAAGAGAGGCCGTGATGCCTACGGTCAATACCAACCACGGGAGCACAGCCGAATGGAAAACCGGCCGAGTTGCCCCGTTTGTGGCTGCGGTCATTGTCTCCATCTTCGCTTTGCCGATTCTCGTACGCGGATCGTTGTGCTCTCAGGCCGATACTACTCGACGCGATAAGAGTAGAAAAGGCCGGATTGCTCCGGCCCCAAGCGACCTTCCTTGCTGAGAAAAGGGCTTATACGGCATCAGGCGGGCATGGGAATGGCTCGCGCCGAGCTGTCCAACTGGACGGCCGCACCACACATCGCCGCGTCCCCGGCGCGGATCGCTGCACCGCACATCGCCGCATCCCCGGTTCGGATCGCTGCACCGCACATCGCCGGATCCCCGGTTCGGATCGCCGCACCACACATCGCCGCGTCCCCGGCTCGGATCGCCGCACCACACATCGCCGCGTCTCCGGTTCGGATAGCCGCACCGCACATTGATACGCTTTCGGTTTTTGGGGAAATTCCAGACCGGGTTGCGTCATGATTTGGCACGCTCCCGAATTCCTGTCGATACAGGCGGCGCGTGGTCTCTGCTGCTTTCGCAAGATTCGCCGCGTCTTCGGCGCCCCGCATTCCGAAGTAAGGGAAGTGGTGCAGGAAATTGCCGAACATCTTGTCGCAGTCTTCGGCGTACTTGAGAGTGTCCAAGATATGCCCGTGCCAAAATTTGTCCACGTCCTTGCTCGGGGCAAGGGTTTCCTCGGGATGAGTTGCCAATAAGGTCAAGAAACGCTTGTACGCCAGTTCCATGCGGTCAGCATACTCCCGCGACCAGCCTTGGCCTTCCTCTTGACCCGTGAGCTTGAGTTTGATCGGATCAAGGTCAAGGGTATGTATTGCCGCAATCACTTGCTCGACGGGTCGGGTAGTCAGTTTCGCTTGCATTTTTGTCTCCAAATAAAGTTTGTGAAACGCGCAGAATACAGATCGAAGGGAAGATCCGTTTCGACCTGCTGGCGCGATGGCATTTGCGTTCAAGACTGGCGATTGAATATTGAGAAGTCGGCTGACCTCCTCTCACGGCGGCGCTTCGCCGAAGGAACGTTAGAAAACCCGGAGCGGAAACTTGTTCCACGGCGGGCACGATTCCTCCCACGCCACAGCCCTTAAGGCCGTGACTGGGCGCGCGATCACATTCTTTGTGATGGAGTCGTGGCGGCCGCTTCGCCTCGCACGAGATACGAGGCGCGGGCCGACATGCTGCGTCGCACCCGTGGGAGAATCTAATCAGGAGATACTAGGAATTGCTGTCAGGTAAATACGACAAGTGGTATCCGGGTAAACCTGACAACATGTAGCGAAGCCGCGACAGCTATACGCCTACCGAATCGGGATGGCCCCTTGTTTCCCTTCGGAGGCGGGCTCGGCGGGTGTTTTTCGACCAACCCTCAATTCGATCTGTCCGGCGGGCACGGCCGGGTGAACGAATATTTCTTGCCCGCAAAGGCCGAGCGTTATGAGCGCCTTCAACAGCCTGTCTGCCGCTCGTGGAATACGCCCGGCCTGTGCTTCCGCCTGATTGACAGTTGCTTCGATTCCGACAGGATAGCCGCCGGTATATGCGACCTGATTCACTCCCTCGCACTTCCACCCCGAAGCAACAAACACAGCCTTGAAGGCTTCGGCGAATCGGCATCCCTCGAGGTCATTCAGGATGCAGACGACGGTGATCCTTTGTCCGCGAAACGGCGAAAGACTTTGCATGAGCGCGTTTCCCTGAGCCGGGGAAAGCCGTCTGTCGGTTTGTTGTCCTTGAGACGCGTCTGCTTCCCGTCCGGCTTCTCCTGCCTTTTTTTTCAATTCCTCGACTTCCGCCGCATGGAATGCCTGCGCCTCATCCATTTCTCTTTGACGCTTCTCAGCCGTGGCGCTTTCGGCAATGCCTCTCAAGGTATCCGCTCTCCCGCTATAGATGAATGCAAGAATCTCGCTCAGAGCCAGCAAGAAGATGAATACGAATCCGGCGACGTGGAGCCACCAATGCCAGTGAGCGGTCGACTCCAGTGAGTCCCATCCTGGGAGAATAGTCATGGCCATGCAAACCTCCTCATTGCCCGGATAAAACGCCGAATCTTCCTATTCGAATATGAAACTATGAATGGGGACAAAACAAAAACCGCCGAAGGCGAGTTCTTTTTGTGTAATTGCGTGTGCTGCCCATGCTCCCAAAGGAGCATGGGCAGCTCTCAAGCCACGTTCACGTCTGGAGTGGCGTGCGGGCGCGCCGGGCGCGCCTTCGTCCTACTTACGAACCCGCAACGATGACCAATTCGTTCTTGACGGATTTGACCCCGGGCACTTTGGCCACGACCTTGGCCGCCTTTTCGCGGCGTGCCCGCGTATCGGCGGTTCCGTAGAGCGTCACCGCGCCTTCCGAAGCCGTGGCGTCGATAGCCAGAAACTTCAGCGCCGGATCGGCGCCCAGCGCCGATTTGATCCGACCGACAAGAAGCTTGTTTTCGTCGATCTTGGGGGCCTCGACGATTTTGGGAGGTTCCGCGGGTTTCGCCACCTCGATCGTCCCTTCGACAGGCTTGGGCGCCTGCGCGGTTGGCGCCTCGGCAACCGGGCCGCTGCTTTTCTCGCTCTTCCACAACGATTGGATCTGATCGCACGCGCCCAAGCCCACCACCAGCGCGCCCGCAGTCACGGCTGACAAGGCGCCGCGCCCTTTCCTGCTCAATTTCATGATTCGCTCCATGGATAAAAGTTACTCCCC
>DATHHS010000315.1:0-5240 GCA_035317085.1 Burkholderiales bacterium | reverse complement strand
CTCACGACGCCTCCCCGAGCGTTCGTTCCGCGATCTCGAGATCCGCGGGGAAAGTCACCTTCAGGTTTTTGGTGCTGCCTTCGACTAGCTTGGGCTTGTAGCCGAGCGCTTCAACCGCGCTCGCCTCGTCGGTGACGTGCTCGATCTCGCGCAGGGCGCGCAGCAGCATGCCGTGCCGGAACATCTGCGGCGTCTGCGCCTGCCACAGGCCGTCGCGCGGTTCGGTTGCGACGATGCGGCGCTGGTCGTCCGCGCGCTTCAAGGTATCGGAGACCGGGACCGCGAGTATGCCGCCGATTTCGTCCTTACCGCCCTCCTGGATCAACCGGAGCAGTTCGTCCCTCCCCAGGCAGGGCCGCGCCGCGTCGTGCACCAATATCCAGTCGCTCGGATCGACCGCGCTCGCCATGGCGACCAGGCCGTTCAGCACGCTGTCGCGCCGGCTTGCGCCGCCGCAATAAAGCGGAGCGAGCCGTTCGCCGAACATGCTCCAGTCGTGCTTGCGGAAATCGGCATCGCCCGGCGTCAGCGCCACGAATACGACGTCCACTTCCGAAGCGGCGAGCAGGCGCGCGATCGAGTGGTATAGCATCGGTTTTCCGCGCAACAGGGAATATTGCTTCGGTCCGGAGATCCCGAAGCGGGAGCCGGAGCCGGCGGCCGGAACAAGGCCGAAAATTCTGGAAGTCACTGAATTCGGTTGAAATTCGGAAGGTTCAGCAAGATATAATTATACCGGTCTCCCGGGTTCAAACTGCTGCCTCGCGAATCGAGGCGGCGTTTGACTCGGGTTTTGCTATTTCTGCTGTCGATTGAGTGTTCCGTATATGTATGGCAAATACTCGTCGTCCCCGCGAAAGCGGGGACCCAGTGGCTTTCTGAAAAAAGACACTGGATTCCCGCGTGCGCGGGAATGACGGAACCTAGACGATGAGCGCAGTCATCCTTCCCGAAGCGGAGAAGAACGCAAGCGGCGCCGGTCTGCACGGCTCGAGCGACGCGCTGGCGCTCGCGCGACTGGCGCAGGCCTCGCGCCCGGTCGTGGTGTTCTGCGCACAGGCGACCGAAGCGCAGAGGCTGAAGGACGAGATCGCCTGGTTCGCGCCGCCGCTCTCGGTGCTGCTCCTGCCCGACTGGGAAACCCTGCCCTACGATCATTTCTCTCCGCACCACGACCTGGTGTCGGAGCGCCTCGCGACGCTCTACCGCATCATGCGCGAGGACTTCGACGTCGCCATCGTGCCCGCAGCAACCGCGCTCACGCGCCTCGGGCCGCCGTCCTTCCTCGCCGGCCACAGCTTTTTCCTGAAACAGGGTGAGGCGCTGGCGCTCGATGCGCTGCGCGCGCAACTCACGCTCGCCGGCTACAGCCACGTGACGCAGGTGGTCGCGCCCGGCGAGTACTGCGTGCGCGGCGGTCTGATCGATCTTTTCCCTATGGGCAGCGCCCTGCCCTACCGTCTCGACCTGATCGACGAGGAAATCGAATCGATACGCTCGTTCGATCCCGACTCCCAGCGCACGCTCTACAAGGTTCCGGAAATCCGGCTCCTGCCGGCGCGCGAGTTTCCCATGGACGAGGCCGGGCGCAACCAGTTCCGCCGCAGCTTCCGCGACACCTTCGAGGGCGATCCCTCGAAGAGCCGCATCTACAAGGACGTGAGCAACGGCGTCGCGCCCGCCGGGATCGAGTACTACCTGCCGCTGTTCTTCGAGCGGACCTCGGCGATTTTCGACTACCTGCCGAAGAGCGCCACGGTATGCCTGCACGGGCAAGTACACGATGCTCTCACGGAGTTCTGGCACGACGCGCAAAGCCGCCACCAGTTGCTCGCCGGCGACCGCACGCGGCCGCTGCTCCCGCCCGCGGAATTGTTCCTCAGCGCCGAGGATTTTTTCGTGCGCGCCAAGGCCTTCAAGCGTGCGGACGTCGCAATGACGAAGGACGCACCGATCGCGCATCCCCTGCCCGAGCTGGCGGTGGAGCGGCGCGCGGCCGATCCCCTGCACCGCCTCAAGTCCTTCCTTTCCGGGACGCCGTGCCGCGTGATGCTGCTCGCCGAATCGCCCGGCCGGCGCGAAACGCTGTCGCAGTATCTCGCCGAATACGGCCTCAAGCCCGAGCCCTCCGCGGGCTTCGAAGAATTCCTGGGCTCGGACGCGCGCCTCGCGCTCGGCGTGGCGCCGCTCCTCGCCGGCTTCTTTCTGGACTCCGAGCAATTGTGCTTCGTCACCGAGTCCGAGCTCTACGCCGGAACCGTGCGCTCGCGCGCGGCGCGCGACCGGAAATCGGTCAGCTCGGTCGAAGGCATGCTGCGCGATCTCTCGGAGCTGCGCATCGGCGATCCCGTGGTGCACGTGCAGCACGGCATCGGGCGCTACCGGGGTCTCGTGGATCTGGATCTCGGCGAAGGCGCCACCGAATTTCTGCTGCTCGAATACGCGGAGGACAACAAGCTCTACGTGCCGGTGGCGCAGCTGCATTCCATCGGCCGCTACTCGGGCGGGCCGCCCGAGCAGGCGCCGCTGCACAAGCTGGGCGGCGACCAGTGGGACAAGGCCAAGCGCAAGGCCGCGCGCGCGGTGCGCGACACGGCCGCCGAACTGCTCGATCTCTACGCCCGGCGCGCGACCCGCCAGGGCCACGCTTTCAAGCTCAATCAACACGATTACGAGGCCTTTGCCGAAGGCTTCGGTTTCGAGGAAACGCCGGACCAGGCGGCCGCGATCACCGCCGCGATCGACAACATGAAGAGCGGCAAGCCGATGGACCGCCTGATCTGCGGCGACGTCGGCTTCGGCAAGACTGAAGTGGCTTTGCGCGCCGCCTTCGTCGCCGTCGCCGACGGCATGCAGGTCGCGGTGCTCACGCCCACCACGCTGCTCGCCGAGCAGCATTTCCATACCTTCAGCGACCGCTTCGCCAGCTGGCCGATCAAAATTGCCGAGCTGTCGCGCTTTCGCACCGGCAAGGAAACCGGGACGGCCTTGAAGGGCATCATCGACGGCGAGATCGATATCGCCATCGGCACGCACAAGCTGCTGCAGAAGGACGTGAAGTTCAAGCGTTTGGGCCTGGTGATCGTCGACGAGGAGCACCGCTTCGGCGTGCGCCAGAAGGAAGCGCTGAAAGCCTTGCGGGCGGAGGTGGACGTGCTCACGCTCACCGCCACGCCCATTCCACGCACGCTGGCGATGTCGCTCGAAGGCATGCGAGATCTTTCGGTGATCGCCACCGCGCCCGAGCGGCGCCTTGCGATCCGCACCTTCGTCTCCGGGTATTCGCCGGGCATCATCCGCGAGGCGGCACTGCGGGAATTGAAGCGCGGTGGGCAGATCTTTTTCCTGCACAACGACGTCGCTTCCATCGAACTGATGCGCGAAAAACTCGAGAAGCTCCTGCCCGAAGCGCGCATCGCGGTGGCGCACGGCCAGATGCGCGAGCGCGATCTCGAGCGCGTGATGCGCGAGTTCCTGCAGCAGCGCCACAACCTCCTGCTCTGTTCGACCATCATCGAGACCGGCATCGACATCCCGACCGCCAACACCATCCTGATCAACCGCGCCGACAAATTCGGGTTGGCGCAACTGCACCAGTTGCGCGGCCGTGTCGGGCGCTCGCACCACCAGGCCTACGCCTACCTGCTCACGCCCGGCGAGGACGCCCTTTCTCCCGCCGCGAAGAAACGGCTCGAGGCGATCCAGATGATGGAGGAGCTGGGCTCGGGGTTTTATCTCGCCATGCACGACCTCGAGATCCGCGGCGCGGGCGAAGTCCTCGGTGAATCGCAGTCAGGGGAAATGCAGGAGGTCGGCTTCAATCTCTACGCCGACATGCTCGACCACGCGGTGAGGTCCTTAAAGGCCGGCCGCGAGCCGGACCTGTCGCAGCCTTTCGAGGTCATCACCGAGGTCAACCTGCATTTCCCGGCGCTCCTGCCCGCGAGCTACTGCGGCGACGTGCACGAGCGCCTGGTGTTGTACAAGCGCTTCGCCAATTGCGACAGCGCGGAGCGCGTCGAGGCGATGCAGGAGGAGCTGGTGGATCGCTTCGGCGACCTGCCGCCGGCGGCGCGCGCGCTGATCGAAAGCCACCGCCTGCGCATCCTGGGACGGGCGCTCGGCGTGGCGCGGGTGGATGCCTCCCCGGAATTCATCCAGCTGCAGTTCGTCCAGCATCCCCCGCTCGACCCGGCCGCCGTGCTGAAGCTCGTGCAGAAACAGCGCGGCTGGAAACTCACCTCGCCGAACAAGCTGCGCGCCGAGCGCGTGACGAGCGAGCTGGTCGAGCGCGCGACTGCGGTGCGACAAGTGCTGGATGCGCTCGCGCCGGCGGCCGTTCGCTGACGCGAGTTTCCGGCTACAGCGAGAAGCGCACTCCGCCCAGCAGGTAGAACGTCGACAGGTTGAAGTCGAAGCTCTGGCCGCCGGGATTGCGGGTCACGCTGCTGTTGTTGAGCTTGTACCCGGCCTCGATGTTGAGCGCCGTCTTCTTCGAGATGAAATAATCGGCGCCCACCCCGAACTTGAGGGCGAGGGACGGATCCACGTCGAAGGAGTTTCCGGCCTTGTCGTCGCCCATCCAGTTGAAGTTGACGCCGATGCCCGCCAGCCCGTAGGGAGTGACGTTCCCGGAGCGGTTCAGCCGGTACTGCGCAAAGGCCAGGACCGTCGCGACGTTGATCGAGGAATCGCCGAACGAGCCGTTTCCGGTGCCCGGCCCGGAGATGCTCGGCATCTTGTTGTTCTGGTATTCGACGCTTCCTCCCACATGGATGTTGCTCCTCAACCTGTACGCGAGGTCCAGGTTGAGCATCAGTCCGGTGTCGGGCTTGGTCCCGGTGAAACCGTTGAGCGACTCGGTCGGTATCGCCAGCCCCGCCCTCGCGCCGAGAGTCCACTTGGAGTCCTGGGTCTGCGACCAGGCCGCCGGCGCGAGAAAGAAACTCAGCGCGATCGCACCGGCCTTGACCCCCTTGCCATGAAAACGCTTCGGGACGTTTGTGGACTGCGGTACGGCCTTCCCTGCCCTGCTGTTTGCTGCAGCTCTGTTCCTCATGAAGTTCTCCTTTTTTGTTTGGCTTCCACTGCTTCCGGCGCCGCGAAGATTGCGCCTGCGGCATGATGCCCTCGACGCTCGACGCCGGTCAACGGCATGACCGGCCGAAATCGGCGGAGTCGGGGGATATAATCGGCCCGGTTGCGACTTTTTACCGGAAAAAATGAGCTATCTGGTGATC
>DATHHS010000314.1:0-9637 GCA_035317085.1 Burkholderiales bacterium | reverse complement strand
CACAAATATGTTGACGTGGGAAAATATCCCACATATACTCCTCTCTCAGGATCAGGGCCTCGCCTCGAGGCCTTGTGAGGGGAATTTCAGGAAAGGAGCTACACCATGTTGTTCAAGAAACGCATCATCGTGACGGCGATCGCCTCGATCGCTTGGGCGGGCACGGCCGGCCTTGTGCTGGCTCAGGTGCCGGACGTTCGTCAGGAAGACCGGGCTGCGGAACGCGCAGCAGGGGATGTCCGTCAGGAAGACCGCGCCGCGGAGCGGGCAGCGGGAGATGTCCGCCGCGAGGACCGCGGGATGGAAAACGAGATGGAAGCCCGGAACAACGGGGTCGAAGTCAAGATCGCGCTGCCGCGCACCGATGCGGGTGCAGTCGATGTGACGACCCTGCTCGCGGACATCCAGACCCAGGTCGGCCAGGGCGCGCGCGAGATCCAATTCCGCGGAGCCAAAGCAGGCGATCTGCAAGGCCTCGTATTGAGCAGCGACTCCATGCAGAGCGTGCTCGCCCAGATCGGCGCTCTCCTGCCCAGCGACGGCATCGAGCGCAGCGTGACGCTGCGCGGCGCAGATGGCTCCCGAGTTCGTGTGCAGCGTGCGGACAACGGGACTCTGCGTGCCCGGATCGAAAACATCGGCGGACTGACGGCCGATCAGCTGGCTCAGATCCAGCAGCAGCTCGCAGCGCTCGGCTTCACGCGTGTACGCATCGACTCGCGGGGCGGTAACGGCGGGAGCGGGCGTTCGATGGCGAGCGGCTCCGGCAGAGGCAGAGATCACGCCGAGGCCAACGATGTCCGTCGCGAAGACCGTCGGGCGGATCGGGCTGCGGAACGTGCGGCGGGTGACGTCCGCCAGGAAGATCGCGACGCAGAAGGAGCGAATCGGCGCGGCGATCGCGTCGCACGAGTTGATCGACCCGACAGGATAGACCGTCCGGACAAGGTGGATCGACCCGACAGAATGGATCGGCCCGACAAGGTCGACCGTCCCGATCGCTCGGGCCGTCACTGATCGCGGGAACCGGGTAAGTAACAGCTAGAAGCTTCTCGCTATGGAGAGTGCAGGGGGCGAATAAAAGGATTCCGCGACCGACCCTCCCTCGGTCCGGAATCTGTGCCCAGCGCAACGTTCACTGCGCTCTCCATGGCATTTTCCCCGACATCACATGCGTGAGATATCGAAATGAGCGACCGCGGACCGGTAAAAATTACTCCGGAAATGCTGGATGCCGGAGTGGAAATTCTCTTTGATTCCGAATGGGGATGGATGAATCCCAGAGAATTCGCCAGACGGCTGTACCTGGCGATGGACGAGCATCGCACGGAAATTCTTCCGGAAGCCCGTCCGCTGGTTGATTGAGAGATCAACCGCTACCCGCTAGACCGGGTGTGTCACGCAAGTAGTGTCGCGCTTTCCTAGTCGAAACTCGCCACGCAATCGATCTCGACGTTCACGCCCTTCCTGTGCGGCGTGGCACCGACGCAGGTGCGCGTGACCTTCTCGCCCTGGAGGAATTCGCGAAAGGTCTCGTTGAAGGCAGGGAAGTCCTCGGTGTTCCTCAGTACGACGCGCATGTTGACCACGTGCGTGAAATTCAATCCCGCAGCGGCGAGAACACTCTTGATGTTCGTCAGAGTCTGTTTTGTCTGCTCGCGGATATCGGCGCTCGCCACTTCGCGCGTCTTCGGATCGAGCGGACCCTGGCCTGAGACGAAGAGCAGGTTACCCGCGCGGATCGCCTGTGCGAGCGGCGAGGTCGTGCCCTTGTCGGTGAAGCCGGTGGTGGGCGCGTCGGGCGAGGTGACGATCTGCTTCGGCATGGAGGCTATTCGAACGCCGCTCTGATCTCGGGCGGAATCGGCATCGCCTTCAGGCGGTTCGGGTCCTCGGGATGGCGGTGCGCCCAGACGCGGATCTCGTAGCCTTCGACCGCGCGTATGCCGCGGTTCATCACGACATGGCTGACCTCGAAAGTCTTGTCGTTCCACTTGCTGATGTGGGATTCGACCACGATCTCGTCGCGGAACCTGGAAGGCGCGAGAAATTTTGCTTTCGCCTCGACGATGGGGACCCCGGTGACGCCGTACTTTTTGCCCAAAGAATCCCAATCCAGACCCACCGAGTCGAATAGGAGCCGGCAGCTCTGGTCGAACCATTCGAAGTAATTCGGATAGAAGACGATACGTGCCGGATCGGTATCCCCCCAATGGACGGCGACGTTGTGGCGATAGCTTTTCACTTTTCGGGGCTGCTCAAGTCTCAGGCGCTGGATTATAGCGTCCCGTCTCGGCCGGACGCGCATGAACTACAATAGCGTCCACCAGGGAGTGAGGCGTCGGACAGATCAACCGAGGAGCGAGCCAATGGCGGATCCGAACAAGACGAAAGTCACCATCCTGACCGGAACGTATCGCATCAAGGGCTACATCGAGCTGATGGCCGGCGCGCGCGTGACGGATTATATGGTCGAGGCCAAGGACTTCATCGCGGTGACCGAGGCCGAAGTCTGGGAGACCGGCGATCGCAAGATCATGAACGCGCCCTTCCTCAACGTGAGCCGCCACCATATCCAGATCATCACGCCGGGACATTGAGACTCATCGACCGGCAAGCGCCCAGATGTCGACCCGAACGATCGCATTGCTTCATCCCGGAGAAATGGGCGCCGCGATCGGCGCCTGCCTCGTCACGCGCGGACTGAGGGTCGTATGGGCATCGGCCGGGCGCAGTCCGGCGACGCGCTCGCGCGCGCGAGCCGCGGGAATCGAGGATCTCGGCATCCTCGATCGCGCGCTCGGCGTCGCCGATGTCGCGGTTTCGGTTTGTCCCCCGCACGGAGCCCTCGCGCTCGCGCGCGAAGTCGCCCGCCGGCGTTTCCGCGGGATTTACGTCGACGCAAACGCCGTCTCGCCGGAGACCGCGCGCAATGTCGGTCGGGCGGTCGAGAAGGCCGGCGCGAGTTTCGTCGACGGCGGCATCATCGGCCCGCCGCCCGTCGAAGGCGGACGAACGCGCATGTATCTGTCGGGCGGGCCCGCAAAGGAAATCGCCGCGCTCTTCGCAGGAAGCAGGCTCGAAGCCATCCCGCTCGATGCCCGCGCGGGCGCGGCCTCGGCGCTCAAGGCCTGCTACGCGGGATGGACCAAGGGCGCGACCGCACTCCTCGCCGCGATACGCGCGCTCGCCGAGCACGAAGGCGTCGAAGCGGCGCTCCTCGCCGAGTGGAAACTCTCGCAGCCCGATCTGGAGAAGCGCTCCGAGGTCGTCACCGTGCAGGCACGCAAGGCCTGGCGCTGGATCGGCGAGATGGAGGAGATCGCGGCGAGCTTCGAGGCCGCGGGCCTGCCCGGCGGCTTCCACCTCGCCGCCGCCGAGCTCTATCGCAAGCTCGAGGCCTTCAAGGACGGCGCGAAGACGCCCGCGCTTGCCGAGATCACGGCGGCGATCAGGCAGCCGCGGCGGAAGGTCTCTTCGGGCGTGTCCGGCAGCAGCAGCAAGCAGAGCGAAGAACAAGAGCCGTCCAGAACGCACTTCAAATTCGGTTCCGGGGCGCTCAAGCGCGAAGCGGCGAAGCGGCTTCGCACCCTGAAGCGCGATTGATCCGGCGACGTTTGCACACGATCGAGGTTCCATGAAAAAACTTTCGATTTCCGCCGCAATCCTGTTCGCTGCGGCCCTGGGAGTCTGCGCGGCCGGCGCGCAGGCACAGGGCGACAAGCCCGCAGTCGTGAGACTCGACCCGGCGCTCGATTCGCTGGTGTCCCCCGACGCCAAGCTGCAGCAGGTGAAGGGCGGCTTCGGGTTTACGGAAGGGCTCATCTGGGTCGAAAAGGGCCGCTACCTGCTCCTGAGCGACATCCCCGCGAACGTGATCTACAAGCTCACGCCCGGGGGCGAGGCGTCCATCTACATGCACCGCAGCGGCTATACGCAGCCGGACATCTGGCGCGCGGGCTTCGAGCAGACCAACGGGAAAAACCCGGACGATCCGTTGTTCGAAAAGTTCTACATGATCGGCTCGAACGGGCTCGCCCTCGACCGGCAGGGCCGGCTCATCATCGCGACCTGGGCCGGAAGGTCGATCGACCGGATCGAAAAGAACGGCAAGCGCACCGTCCTCGCTGACCGTTTCGAAGGCAGGCAATTCAACGGCCCGAACGACGTCATCGTCAAGCGGAACGGCACGATCTACTTCACCGACACCTACGGTGGCCTGCGCCTGCGCGAAAAGGATCCGCGCAAGGGCCTGGACTTCCAAGGCATCTACATGATCAAGGGCGGCAAGGTGAGCCGGATCATCGACGACATCCCGAACCCGAACGGCCTGGCGCTCTCGCCGGACGAAAAAGTTCTCTACGCGAACGGCAGCCGCGACAAGTACGTGCGGCGCTATCGCGTCCTGCCCGACGACACCGTAACCGACAGCCGGATGTTCATCGACATCAGCGGCGATCCGACTCCCGGAATCACCGACGGCCTGAAGGTCGACGTCGAGGGCAACGTCTGGGAATCGGCCGCTGGGGGAGTGTGGATCGTCTCGCCCGAAGGCAAGCATCTGGGCACGATCCTGACACCTGAGCTCGTCGCCAACGTCGAGTTCGGCGATCCCGACCACAAGACCCTGTATATCGCAGCGCGCACCAGCGTCTACAAGATCCGGGTGAATATTGCGGGCATTCCATAACGCCGAACGAGCGTGCGTAGTTCAACCGTTCTGCCCGGGCGATGTCGCCGGCGGGATAAGATAGAGATCAGGGTCCCCAACAGGAAATCAAAATGTTCAAACGCATACTTATTCCCACCGACGGTTCGAAAGTGGCCGAAAAGGCCGTGAAGTCCGGCATCCGGCTCGCCAAGGAGATCGGAGCCAAAGTGGTCGGCTATTACGCCATCGAGAGAATTCAGTCCTACGACTACAGCGGCGGCATGATCGTCGACGGGAGGGTGATCGCCGAGCTCGAGCGCCAGTCCGAAGCAAGCGGCGAGAAAACCCTGGCGGCGATGGCCAAGCTGGCGAAAGCGAGCCGCGTGCGCTTCGACTCGCTGTGCGACACGCCGGGCAGCGCCTACCTCGGCATCGTCGCGGCGGCGCGCAGGAAGAAATGCGACGTCATCTTCATGGCGTCGCACGGGCGGAGCGGCCTCGCCAAGCTGGTCCTGGGCAGCGTCACGCAGAAGGTCCTCGCGCATTCGAAGATTCCGGTGCTGGTTTATCGGTGAGGCCCGCCTGGTCCGGCCATCCCGGGTGATTTCATGAAGGCCGAAGTCGCGAAAGACATCTCGAATCGCCACTACCTCACGCCGCTCTTCGAACCGGCGTCGGTCGCGATCGTAGGCGCAAGCGAGAGAAGCGGCAAGGTCGGCACGACGCTCGTCTCCAACATGCTGGCCGCGGGCTTCAAAGGCTCGCTGTTCGCAATCAATCCGAAATATTCCAGCGTCAGCGGCGTACCGTGCTACGCATCCGTGGCACAGCTGCCGCAACCGGCGGATCTCGCGGTGATCGCGACGCCGGCGCAGACCGTGCCGGAGGTGATCGATCAGTGCGGGCGGGCCGGAGTGCGTGCCGCGGTGGTGATCACCGCCGGCTTTTCCGAAGCGGGCCCGGAAGGCAAGGCACTGGAGCGCGTGGTCCTGGACAACGCCCGCCGGCATGGCGTGCGCCTCATCGGACCGAATTGCCTCGGCATCATGCGGCCGGAGATCGGGCTGAACGCCACCTTCGCGCGCGGCACGGCGCTCCCCGGATCGCTCGGCCTAGTGTCGCAGTCCGGGGCCGTATGCACCGCCATGCTCGACTGGGCAGCGCCCAACAAGGTCGGCTTCTCGAGCGTCGTGTCGCTGGGCGGTTCGACCGACATCGACTTCGGCGAGATCATCGACTATCTGGCGAACGATCCAAGCACCGAGCACATTCTTCTCTACATCGAAGGAATACGCGATGCGCGGCGCTTCCTCTCCAGCCTGCGCGCCGCCGCGCGCGTGAAGCCCGTCATTGTCATGAAAGTCGGCCGGCACCCGGCAGGATCGCGCGCGGTGGTTTCTCACACCGGGGCCATCGTCGGGGCCGACGACGTGTTCGATGCCGCGGTCAAGCGCGCGGGCGTGGTGCGAGTGAGCAGCATCGGACAGCTCGTTGCCGCGGCGCAGGCGCTTGCTTCCCGCGTGCGCCCGCAAGGGAGCCGGCTCGCGGTGATCACCAACGGCGGCGGCCCGGGAGTCATGGCGGCAGACCGCGCCGCCGATTTCGGTCTCGCTCTCGCCGAGTTGTCCGCCGCCACCGTGGAAGAATTGCGCCGCGTGCTCCCCTCCACCTGGTCGCACGGCAACCCGGTCGATCTCATCGGAGACGCCGGAGCCGAGCGCTACCGCGCCGCAGTCGCCGCCTGCCTCGCCGACGAGGGCGTCGACGGCGTATTGACGATACTCACGCCGCAGGCCATGACCGACGCCGAAGGGATCGCGCGCGTGGTCGCGGAAACGGCGCGTGGCGCGGCAAAACCGCTCATCGCCTGCTGGATGGGGGAGGCAAGCGTGATCGCCGGACGCAAGGTCCTGCAGGAGGCGCGCATCCCCGTGTTTCGCACGCCCGATCCGGCCGTGGAGATGTTCGCGCATCTCGCCGCCTTTTACCGCAACCAGCGCCTGCTGCTGCAAACGCCGGGACCTCTCGCGGATGAGGCCGCGCCCGATCGCCGCGGCGCGGTGTTCGTCATCGAATCGGTGCTGGCGCAGGGCCGCAAGCTCCTGAGCGAGACCGAATCGAAGGCCGTGCTTGCCGCGTTCCGCATCCCGATCGCACGGACTGTCCTCGCGCACTCGGCCAACGAGGCGATGCTCATGGCGCAGGAGATCGGCTTTCCCGTCGCAATGAAGATCGATTCCCCCGATATCACCCACAAGAGCGACGTGGATGGCGTGCGGCTCAATGTGGCAAGCGCCGAAGCGGCGTTCGCCGCCTATCAGGAGATGCTGGATGCGGTTCACAAGCGCTCGCCGTCGGCGCGCCTCAGCGGCGTCACGGTCGAGCCCATGATCGTAAGGCCCCACGGACGGGAGCTGATGATCGGCGTGATGCGCGACTCGGTTTTCGGACCGGCGATCACCTTTGGCGCGGGCGGCACGATGGTGGAAATCCAGCGCGACCGCGCGGTCGCGCTTCCGCCGCTGAACGCCTTCCTCGTCGGCGATATGATCCAGGAGACGCGAATCGCCAAGCTCCTGGCCGCGTTCCGCGACAAGCCCGCGATCGACATGGGGGCGCTGGAAGCGGTATTGCTGCGCGTGTCGGAAATGGTGTGCGAGCTGCCCTGGATCGACGAGCTCGATATCAATCCGCTCATCGTCGACGAAAACGGGGCCGTGGCCGTCGACGCCCGCATCGTCCTGAGGGACTCGCCGCCGACACGCAACCGCTATGCGCACATGGCGATCCATCCTTATCCTGCCGACCTGACGAGCGTTCTGCTGCTGGCGGACGGCGTCTCGGTCACGCTGCGAGCGATCCGACCCGAGGACGCGGACATGGAGCAGGAGTTCGTCCGCAATCTCTCGCAGAACAGCCGCTATTTCCGCTTCATGAACACCGTGCGCGAACTCAACCCCGCGATGCTGATCCGCTTCACACAGATCGACTACGACCGGGAAATGGCCTTCGTCGCCGTGCGCGAGGAAGGCGGGCGGAAAATCGAGATCGGGGTCGCCCGCTACGTCACCAATCCGGACGCGCAGACCTGCGAGTTCGCTCTCGTCGTGGCGGACCCGTGGCAAGGCAAGGGAGTGGGGCGGCGCATGCTGGAGCGCCTGATCGAAGTCGCGCGCCGGCGCGGGCTGCGCACCATGGTGGGCCACATCCTGGGGGGCAACCAGGCGATGCTCGGCCTGTGCAAGACGCTCGGATTCAAAATTGCGGACCATCCGGAAGACGCGAGCCTGAAACAGGCTACGCTCGTCCTGGATGAGAATCGGGGCATCGTTTGAGGTCCGAAACACGCTAAAGTCGCGGAGACGGTTGAACAGCACATCGGAGGTGTACCCATGGTAGCGAAAGGAAAGGACGAAGAGACGAAGAAAGTCGATCTGGAAAAAGTGGCGCAGCTCGTCGACGCCCTGGAACGGGATCTGGCGAAAGTCCGGAGCGGGTCCCGCGATATGCAGCTATTGAGGGACGAGGTCGAAACGCTGAAGAACGTCCTCAATTCGCCCATCCGCCGCCATCACTGGGTGAGGGAAGGATTGCACGGCATGCGCCAGGCGATCGAGAACGGGCTGGACACCGTGGTCGCCGACGGACTGAAGGCCGGTCCCTACATCCTGGAGATCGGAAGAATTCTGGGGATGTGAAACCGCCGCCGCTCCGCCGGCGAAAGGAAAATCCAGCTTCAGCCCGAGATGGCGCCGAGAGCTTTGAGTATTTCGCTTCTGCGCGTGCCCAACTAGAAACCGGGACAGACCCGCGCGCATGACCCCGGGCGCGCAGCGCCGGCGTAATACTTCAGTCCCGGGACCAAAGTACTGCATCGGCATATCTCGTTAGGGATCCAGGAAGCCAACCTCTTCATGTGGTTGCGACATCGCGCGGTAGCAAAGCGGGTCGCGCGGACCCTCCTTCAGGCTGATTTTCCGGACCTTCGATCGCCTGTTTAATTCGGATCGTAGCAATTGTCCGCAGGGTGCTATCTGCGGTCTACGACAACCAAGGAGGCGATCAATGAAAACACTACATTCGGCAATCATCGGTTTGACGCTGTTCGCGGGTGCGCCCGTTGCCCATGCCGACGTCATCACCGACTGGAATCAAACCGCAATAGAAGTCATGAAAGCCGCGAACGTCGCGGGCAATCCGTGGACCCGCAGCATGGCGATGATGAATGTCGCGATGTCCGACGCGGTCAATTCCGTGCAGGCCCGCTACACGCGCTTCTCCGCGACCGTCCCCGTGGCGCCCAAGGCGTCGGCCGAGGCCGCCGCCGCCGCCGCCGCGCGGCAAATGCTCGTCCAGCTCTATCCGGACCAGAAAGCGAAAATCGACGAGGCCTACGCACTGTCGCTCAAATCCATTCCGGATCGAGCAGAGAGGACCGAGGGCATCGCGCTCGGCGAGCAGATCGCCACGGCGTTCTATGCGGAGCGCGCGAACGACGCGACCAATGTGCCCGACACTTACCGGCCAGTGACCAGTCCCGGAGTGTGGGTTCCGACGACCCCGCCGGTCTTCCCACAATACGCTCTAGCGAAGCCCTGGGGACTGAAGAGCGCCGACCAATTCAGGCCTGGCCCGCCGCCAGCGCTGTCGAGCGCGCTCTACGCGCGGGACTTCAACGAGACCAAGGACCTCGGCGGCGCGAAAAGCACGAAGCGCACCGCGGAGCAGGGCGAGGCCGTGCGCTACTGGACGCAGACCAATTTCACGCCGGCCTGGTTCCAGGCCGCCGCGCAGGTCGGCGCCGCGCGCGGGCTCAGTCTCGCCGACAACGCTCGCCTCTTCGCGTTGCTCGCGATGGGCCTGGGCAACTGCTACATCCTGGAATGGGACGCGAAATTCCACTACAACACGTGGCGTCCCATCACCGCGATCCGCAACGGCGACATGGACGGCAACGATGCCACGGTGCGCGACGCCAGCTGGACG